>JAKACX010000063.1 GCA_021821055.1 Bacillota bacterium | reverse complement strand
CGCCCGACGGCAGCCACACGTGGCAGTACCCCGCGTCCGAACTCGACAAGCTGCGCGACAGGGAGATCAAGGCGCTGTTCCTCGTCAACCCGAGCAACCCCCCGTCGGTCGCCATGGACAGCGCCGCGGCCGATCGGCTCGTCGACATCGTGCGGCGCGACCACGCCGACCTGATGATCATATCCGACGACGTGTACGGGACGTTCGTCGAAGACTACCGGTCGCTTATGGCCGAATTGCCCCACAACACCATCGGCGTGTACTCGTTTTCCAAGTATTTTGGCGCAACGGGTTGGCGCATCGGAGTGACCGCCGTCCACGAGGACAACGTCTTTGACCGGTTGCTCGCCAACCTGCCCCCCGATCGGGTCAGGGAACTGAACGGCCGGTACGCGTCTCTCTCCGGACATCCGACCGAACTGCGCTTTCTTGACCGACTCGTGGCGGACAGCCGCCAGGTCGCGCTGAATCACACCGCCGGCCTCTCGACGCCGCAGCAGGTGCAGATGACGATCTTCGCCGCGTTTGCGTTGCTCGACCGGGACAACGTCTACAAGGAATTGACGAAGGACATCTGCGCGCGCCGCATGACGCTGTTGTACGACGGTCTCGGGCTTGCGTGTCCCGTGTTGGAGAACAGCTCGCACTACTACACCGAGTTTGACCTCGCCGAGTGGGCGCAAAAGCACTACGGCGCCGAGTTCTCCGACTACCTGCGGGAGAACTACGAACCCGTCGACATCCTCTTTCGCCTCGCCGAACACTCCGGCATCGTGCTGCTCGGCGGCGGCGGCTTTTACGGGCCGCAGTGGTCCATCCGCGTCTCGCTCGCCAACCTCGACGACGATGCCTACGGACAGATCGGCCACGCACTGCACGATGCCCTCGAATCGTACGTGGCCGCGTGGCACGACGGGGAGTGACAGGGATGAGCGGCGCGGACGGAAGGGTCGTATCGCCGCGCGTCCGGGTCGTGCGCGTGCCCGGTCCTGTCGACGACCGCCTGTTCGCCCGCCTGCTCGCGGCCGTCTCCACCGCTAAACGGGCACGCCTGTTGCGCTATCGCGCCCGCCCCGCGGCAGTCGCGAGCGTGACAGCCGACCTGCTGGCGCGCCTGGCCGCAAGCGAGACGCTCGGCCTGCGGCACGACCGGATAGCGTTCGCGGTCACACCGTCGGGCAAGCCCTACCTGGCCGGACAGCCAGACTACCACTTCAACCTCTCGCATTCCGGGCCCTGGGTCGCCGCCGCCGAGCACCCGTCAGCGGTGGGCGTGGACGTGGAGGCAGTTGCGCGGCGCCCGATCCCCGTCGAGGCATTCGCCCAGCGATTCCTGTCTCGCGTTGAGGCGGCCGATCTGCTCGCCCTGCCCGCACAGGAGCGACTCGTCCACTTCCTCGACCTGTGGACACTGAAAGAGAGCTACGTCAAGGCGCTGGGCGACGGGCTGCGCGTTTCGCTGTCGTCGTTCACCGTCCGCAAGGCGGTTGACGGCGCCATCACGCTCCTCCGGCACAACCCCCGTCTTCCGTCGTACACGTTCGTCCAATACGACATCGACCCCGACTGCAGGCTCTCCCTCTGCGCCGCCGCGGGCCCCTTCGCCCTTGTCGCGGACCGCATTTCCTTCGCCGAGCTCTGCGCCCGCTCTGGGGTCCCCGCCGACGAATGACGGGTCGCGCTTCACCTGCCGCCTAAAACGGCATGGTCCCGGACGCCCGTTCGTTCGCCCAACCAGGCGCCTCGCGCCCCGCGACAGGGCCATGCAACAGCGGGTCTTGCGTCTGCGCCATCCACCTCTCGAGGCGCGCGCGCAACTCCGCCTGCAGTGGCGCGCAGTCTGGCCTGCCCGCCACATTCACAAGTTCATGCGGATCGCTGCGCAGGTCGTACAGTTCCTCGCTCACGCACTCCGACGCGTAATACCCTTCCCGCACCGCCTGTCCCGCCAGGCCCGTGTGAATGTCCAGCGGTATGTAGACCGACGGGCCGCGCGCGAAGTGACGGATGTACTTGTGGTCCCGCGTCCGAATTCCGCGCACGGGACTGTAGGCGTCATGCCATGTGAGTTCGGCAAACAGGTGGTCGCGCGCAAATTCTCCCCGCCCGAGCAGCGCCCCGGCAAAGCTTCGCCCGTCAAGGCCCTCGCCCGGCAAATCGGCGGCAGTCCCCTGCGCCGCACGCGGCGCGCCAGACTGCGCCGCCTCCTGCCCGTCGCAGTCCGCTCCGGCCAGTTCGCAGAGCGTCGGGAACAGGTCGACATTGCAGACCAGATCGGAGATCTGTTTGCCGGCTTCGAGCGTTCCTTTCCATCGCATGATCAGCGCCGTCTCAAGCCCGGGGTCAAAGAGCGTGCCCTTTGCCCGCGGAAAGGCGATCCCGTGGTCGGTCGTGTAGACGAGCAGCGTATCCGCCGCCATTCCCAGACGGTCGACCGCATCCACGATGACGCGCACGCCGTCGTCCAGGATGCGCGCCGAGTGCGCAAAGTGCCCCATTTCCCGGCGAATATCGGGATGGTTGGGCAGGTACGGGGGCACACTCCGGTCGCCTTCGTCCATTCCGGGCCTGCGCGCGTCAAACGGGCGGTGGGTCTCCCAGAACCCGACCGCCAGGTAAAAGGGGGCGTCACCGCCGCCCTGCGCAAGTTCCTCCAGTGTCCGCGCGGCCAGGGCCCCGACTTCCGGCGCGCTGTCGCGGCCCTTCTCCGGCTTGACGATGCGTTGGTAGCCGTGCCGGCGGTCGTCCTCAATCCCTTCATGCTGCACGCCCACAAGCACAGTGCGGTAGCCCGCCCCGGCCATCCGTTCCGGGAGCTTCGGCAGTTCGACCGGCATCGACCAGCCGATGTGCGCAAGTCCCATCATTCCGTTTCGATGCGGGTACACGCCCGTCGCAATGCCCGAGCGGCTCGGGCTGCACTGCGGCGCGCAGCAGAACGCCTGGTCAAAGCGAATGCCCTCAAGGGCAAGCGCGTCGAGCGCGGGCGTGTCGACATCTCTCCCGTAACAGCCCAGTTGCCTTCCGGTGTCATGCGAAATCATGAAAATGATATTCGGCCGCCGCGTCACGCCGTCACCCCTCTCGTTCCACTTGCGGCCATTGTAACGCACAACGGGGAGTCGCGCCGGAGTATTGGCGCGTGAGTGCACGCGCGTTGCCGCGCGAAATGGGGGTTAGAGAGCGAAACCGAGCCACGCGCCGAGCAGACCGATGCCCGCGCTGGAGACGAAATAGAGGAACATCACCCCGGCGGCGCGGCGGTCGCGCAGTGTCACGCCCTCGAACATCAACGTCGAAAACGTCGTGAAGGCGCCGATAAATCCGATGCCGAGACCGCTGCGCAACCAGGCGTCCAACAGGTTGTGCGGTCGGGCGGCCGCGTAGATGTAGCCCAATAAAAACGCCCCGACGATATTGATCAGAAACGTCGCGAGCGGAAAACTGCGGCGCCACCGCGCATTGATGTGATTCGTCAAAAAGAAACGGGTGCAGGCGCCGAGCATGCCCCCAATCGCGACTCCACTCCATTCGATCACGCCTGCGCCTCCTCATCCTCCGCGGTCAGCCGTGTTGCGGTTGCGCGTTCGCTCTCTCGCGCCATGTCCGGTTCGGACCGCCCGCCGCCCAGTCTGCTCCCGAGCAGGGCAAGCCCAAAACCGCCAGCCAGGCTGAGAAACAGATACAGGATGGCAGTCAAGTCGCGGCCCTTGCCCAGCAATGCATCCGTTTCGACCGCGAAGGTCGAGAATGTCGTGTACGCCCCCACCAGGCCAGTGCCAATCCCCACGCGCAGCCATTGTGGACATTTCCAACGCCAGATCGTGATCGTGTAGAACCACGCAAGAAAGAAGCTCCCTGACCAATTGACCAGCAGTGTGGCAAGCGGAAATCCGTTCACCGGCGCGATGTAGACTTCCAGTGCCTCGCGCAGCAACGCCCCAAGCACACCGCCCACGGCGACCGCCGCATACTGCTTTGGCATATTGTCCGCGTTCAACCCTGTGCGTTGCACACCAAGCCCCCATTTCCATCCCGGACAGATTCAGCCTTCAACGGCAGCGAACCAGGGGGACACGTGACGAGGTCCGCGCTCCAGACGCAGCAGCCCCGGAAAGCACACAAAAATCCCCCGCAAGGAACGCCCGGCTGACACACGGCCAGTCCATCCTTGTAGGGGCCATCATCCCGTAGGGGAATTACGCGGGCTCCATCGCCATGCAACTGGTTTTGAGCTTAATCGACTGCATCGGAGTTGTCAAGCGCGTTCCCGCGCTGCTGCGCGATCCCACGCGGCTGGACGACCGCCCCACCGTTTGCCCGGATTTCATGATAAACTCACCCTAAACACGTTCAGGGGGCAGACACTTCGTGGACCACCCATCATCAAATCGCACCCTGTACGTCGGAGGCTACGCTTCCAGTGACGAACCGGGAATACATATAGTAGCATTCGACTCCGCGAGCGGCGCTCTCCGGGTGGCGGGATCCGTCGCAGGCATCCACAATCCCTCGTTTCTCGCGCTACATCGGAACGCCGGCATGCTCTACGCGGTCAGCGAGAGCGGCTCCGGGGCCGAGGTGGTCGCCCTGCGCATCGACCCCCGGGGGGCAAGCGCCGCCATCCTCGACCGACAGGCATGCTCCGGTGCAGGTCCGTGCCACATCACCCTGTCCCCCTCTGGTCGACATGCGCTCGCGGCGAGCTACCAGGGCGGCAGCGTGAGCGTATTCCCGCTCTCAGAGTCGGGCCGGCTCGGTCCCGAGATCCAGTTCGTCCCCCACGGCAGCCCGGACGACGTGGGGCTGGCGAACGACGAACACGAGCGGACGCCGCACCCGCATCAGGTGGTGTTCTCGCCGTCAGGCCGCCACGTCTGCGTACCCGATCTCGGGCTTGACCGCGTGTACATCTACCGATGGGACGAGCAGGGCGGTCGATTGCTGTTCCGCCACACCCATCGTCTCTCCCGCGGGGCCGGTCCGCGCCACATGGTCTTTCACCCACACGGGCCATACGTGTATACGATCAACGAACTCGATTCAACCGTGTCGGCGTTCACGCACCCGGACGGCGACGACGGCGCGTGGAGCCACATGCAGACCGTGACGGCCCTGCCCGCGGACTTCGCGGGAGAAAGCTTCACGGCAGACATCCACATGGACCGAACAGGGCGGTTCCTGTACGCATCAAATCGCGGACACGATAGCCTAGCCGCCTTTGCCGTCGATCAGGAGAGCGGGCGGCTCAGCATCGCGCAGCACACGCCGACAGGCGGGCGGACGCCGCGGAACTTTGCTCTGGAGGGCGGCGACAGCTTCGTGGTCGTTGCCAATCAGGACACCTCCACCCTGCGCGTGTTCGCGCGCAACACCGCGACCGGAATGCTCAGCCCAACGGCGCACCAGGCGGCCGTTGGGCGCCCGACGTGCATCGTCGGTTGATGCGCCCCATCGGTAATTCAGCGGTACATCGACGGGCCTCTGGTGCGGCGCGGACGCGCCATCAGCCGTGCGCCCCCGCACTGCTTTCACTCGTTCCTGTACGGTGAGCCAATTGCCGCAACGGGTGCAAAAGTACGGCAGCCTGCGGGAACTGCGCCAGTGTATGATGATACAGCATGTCCAGACGTGCTGATGTTGCCCAATCAGGCAAAAATCCGACACAGCGACACTACCAAATTCAGCAATTGATGTCGGAGGAGTGGGTCTACCCGTGGAATGGACCAGAGGACATTATATTGTCAGCGATGACGCCCAATTAATCGATGTGAATACGGTCTGCGAGTTGTTGGCGGACACGTATTGGGCGGGAATCCGCCCTAGGACAAGCATCGAAGAAAGCATCAAGAATTCCATTGTATTTGGAATGTATAAAGATGGGAAAATGACGGGGTTCGCGCGTGTCACCACCGATAGAGCTGTATTCGGATGGGTATCGGATCTCATTATAAGTTCCGAGTTGCGTGGAGAAGGACTTGGAACATGGATGATGGAATGTGTACTCGATCACCCCGTTATAAGCACATTAGGGCGACTGGGATTATCGACGAAAGATGCCCATGGGCTGTATGAAAAATTCGGTTTTCAGAGAAAAGAAGTTATGATGCTGACCCGACACTGATTTACCCTGTATCGCATCAGGGTATTGTGGAGTTGGCTACTTCCCAATCGGTCAGGCACTTGAGATGGCAACGTGAAATAGCTTCCGACAGCGTATGGATAGAATCCAGCGAAAAATCCTCCGTGATTTCATATCACGCCACCTCTTTCGGTTATCGTCTTCAATTAGACGATTCCCATGCACAGAGGTTACACCAAGCAGGTCCCGATTTAGGAGGCCGTCTACGTAACGTCCATGGTTGCGGCGGGACCAGTCACCCTGACGGTACAGTGCCATCGGGAACTGGATTTGCTGTCCGATTCCCTTATCCGCGGGCCACGGCTGGTCCGTACCGGTACAGTTTAAGCAGCTTGTGGAATATGACTACCAGGTCCCATTCGCTGGACACTGTGCTCTGTCCGCGCAGGGAGAATCTCCGACATCCCCGACACTCCTTGATTTGGCCGAATACCGGTTCCACGATCATCTTTCGCTTGGCATAGATCCATCGGCCTCGTTGGGTGCGCAGCTTGCGTGCCATCCGCTGCCACACGTTGAGGTTCTTTGGGATCCTTCCGCGTGGCGCCTTCTCTGGCTGCCCGTGGTGCTTCTCGCGCGACACCGCCACGTATCCGTCCACATGTACACTCTCTTCTAACCACTGCATGTCGCTCGTCGTTGCGTATCCCTTGTCCGCCAGCAACGGCTTCATCTTGCGACCCGTGTTCTTCATCACGCTTCTCACCATCTCAGGAATCTGCCCCATGTCCGTTCCCTCGTTCGACACCTGCGTGGCCACAATCACTTGATGGGCCTCATCGACGACCGCCTGCACAAAGAAGATCGGTTCCGGATTCTCCCGGCCAAACGGCGCCAGACGTTGCACGTCGCGAACGAGATTCGCAGACAGATCGGCCAACGCCAGCGGTGCGTCCACCTCCGTGTACGGCGTCTGCGGCACGTCTTCCGGCCACGCACGCTCGACTGTTTTGACGAACGCGTGACGCGAACGCGCAACGTCCTTGGCGGCCAGGCTGAACCCGGCGGCTGCGGCGTGTCCGCCAAACCGGGTGAAGACGTTCGTCTCGCGTTGCACAGTTGCCAGCAAATCGTACAGGTGAATGTCCGGCAGGCTACGTCCGGAGCCTTTGGCCCCTTCTCCGTCCGTCGTGACGCACAGCGTCGGCTTGTAGAAGCGTTCAGCCAGTTTGTCGGCAACAATGCCGATGACGCCTTCGTGCCCGTCCTCAACGGAGACCACCAGCGCCGGGTGATCGAGCCACTCCGAATGTTCGGCGATCTGCGCCAACGCCTCCTGGTACAAGCGCTCCTGGATGTGCTGGCGGAAGCGATTCTGACTCTTCGCCTCGTCGGCCAAGCGACGCCCTTCCTCCGGATCGTCCGTCAGGAGCAGGCGCACCGCCCGCCCGGCGTCCCCCAAGCGTCCCAGCGCGTTGAGACGGGACGCCAATTGAAATGCGGCGTGCGTGGCCTCGATGCGTACGGACGACAGTCCCACCATGTCGGCTAATGCCGCCAGTCCGCCGCTAGGGTGGACGTTTAACTCATGCAGCCCCTCGTGCACCAGCACGCGGTTCTCGCGCAACAGCGGCACTCGGTCGGCGACGGTGGCCAACGCGGCCAGGGCGAGCAGCTCGTCCGCGAAGCGTCCAAGGAGCAGCTGAGCGAGTTTGAACGCGACGCCCGCGACGCACAAGTCGGCAAACGGGTACAGTGATCGCGGGTACGCCGGGTGGACAATCGCCGTCGCTTTGGGGTGTTCTGCCGGGATATGATGGTGATCCGTCACGGGCAGGTCCACCCCGTACGCGCGCGCCGCGTCGGCCGCTTGGGGATCGGACAGGTTCCGAGCAACCAGGACGCGCGCGACGGTCGGATGCAGGTCCAGCGCAACGGCGAGAGAAGCCGTGGTGTCCAGATTGGCCTGCTTGCCAACCCAGCGACGGGAGACGGGCGGGAGTGCTTGGGTGGAAACGGGTTCAACGATCGACGACATGGGCGACACCTCGGAGGATGATCTTGGAACAGGTTCATCATACAATGAGGCGTGGCGGGCGTGGATTCATTCAGACACCGTACTTCAGTGATGAGTTCGGCATTATCATGTGGTCCACAGCGTTATCGTGTAACCTTTTGCGTTTGTCGTTCGTCTTATAAAGGCATTCTAACGGAAAAGGAGTGACGATTCTTGATGCGCCTAATCAAATTTGTCTTGTTGATCCCGTTGATGTTAAGTATAGGAACTCTAAATGGGTGTGGAAATGAGTCCGTCTTAACTCATCATCACTCCCTCTCCTCCGCACCAACAGCGACGCCGATCCGACGCTCGCCACCAGCGATGTCAACTTCCCAGGTACAAAGTCTGTATTCGGCAATATCCAGTATACCAAACACGCCAACTGCCTTTGTGAACGCATATATGCGAGCGCTAGCCACTGGTTCCGGATTGTTTGCGCGAGCATATTTGTCTCCCTCTCTATTTCATACAATCCCAGCTTCTATCGGCACCCCGGATAGTATCTGGCATCCATGGATCACCGGATGGAAAATTGTATCTCACGGAGCCCGGTTAGAGTCGACCCATTATGCATCTCACGGTACCCTGACCACCTTTGATAATATGGCAAACCACTTCACTGTCGTGGGCTATGGATCGTATAATCCATCACAAGGAATCTCAGTATTATTTCGGGATGAATTAACGATTTTAAGCGGCGGAGCCAATCCTAATGCAGACTCTCCTCCCTATATCATAAGCGCGCAAGCAACAACTTGGCTACATTGCGGTTACGCCCATCGCTTCTAGTTGTAAGCCCCTCCTTCACCTCTGATGCTCTCAATCGGATGGAGAAGGGGCCTCGAAAGATTAAGTCAACCAAAGTACGTTCCAAGGACCGGGGTTCAACTCATCGAGATCAACACAGGTAATATCAGTCACTCCATTCCAGCAGATGTTTGGCGGACAATTTTCTGCGTACTGCCAAGCAACAATTCGAGTAGTTCCATATTCAGAATTATTGCAATACGCGCCAATCGGCGGACCACTTGGCCCAGGGGGCGACTGACATCCCGGTTCAGGTTCAGGAGAGTAAATAAACGCCGATTGCACACTTGCATTAAGTCATACGCGGTCTCGTAGGCACATCCGAAAGTTGGGTTTGAACTCCCTGTTGGAAAATACAGACCGGGAGTGTAATTACCAGACGACACTACGGCATCGCAAAAACCCTCAAAATATCCAGCAATCGTAGCGGACGAGGATGAACCTGCATTTGCTTGCTCCACATCAGCAAAAATTACACATGTTGATATGCCACCGTTTGATTTCTGAAGCGTTTCAAGCAAATATACCGCTTCTTTACCGTCAGTTTGACCGCCAGGATATCCTTCACTGATGTGAGATGCAACGCCAGAATATAGCACCAGAATGCTAGTTCCTTGGTTGCGTAGAAAGGTTACTTCAGCTGAGTTCAAAGCAGGATACAGATTCAACATGAAATCGGAAAGTAGACTCCTCACGTCGCGCGTTTCCCTAGACTTTACGCGGGGTGAGGGGCGATGACGAGGTGGAAATTTTTTCGCACATAAAGAAGGACACCGCAACCTCTTGTCGAAGGGTTAGAGCACCACACTTTAGCCCGAAGAGGAGTGTCCTTCGATCCCATGCTACCACAACCTTCTGCGAAAACGCCAGACAAAAAAACGCGCCGCCAGCGTCGAGAAGATACGCTGGCCCAACGACGGATGCAGAAAAAGATCAGGCGCAAACTCCTGCCCGTCACCTTTGACAATACCACCGTCACAGAAGCCGCCAACTTTCAGTTTATCGAAGTGTTCAAGCACCTCATTGGACTCTCCCATCTGGTCAACCAGCATCTGACCGTCGCGCGAAGCCCCAATTGTGTCTATGCGACCGATCAACTCATCGATCATCTGGTCGACTGCATTGTCTTGGGTCACACCCGCTTCTCCCATATAGAGGCCCTGCAGTTCGACCCGGGCTATCAGATCGTCAAGGGTCTCGATCGCTTCCCGGACGAGAGTACGTTTCGCAAGTTCCTTTCCGAACTCGACGCCGAACACCTGTCGCAACTCATCGCAGTGAATCGGGCACTCTTGCACCAAAAGGCCCGTGGGGAAGAGACGCGCCTGATCTGGATCGATATTGACGATACCGTAATCACGCTGTTTGGCGAGCAAGAAGGAGGCGCGGTCGGATACAATCCGCGCTACCACGGACGTCCTTCGCTCAAAGCGCGCGTCGGGTTCATCTCCGGCACCGGTGAGTTGCTGCATGTCGACCTGTGCTCCGGCGACAACCACGGCATGAAGGATTTTCTCACGTTTATCCAGGAGATTGAAGCGCTGCTGCCACCGCAGTACATCATCGAGGGGATCCGGGCGGATTGCGGCTTTGCCGATCCGGCGGTGATGGAGTACGCGGAACAACAGGGCTGGTCCTACATCTTCAAGCTGCCCAAGAAGGCAACGGTGAAAAAAGCGATCGCCTACCTGCAACAACACCCGGCCTTCTGGGAGAGCCTGGCCGAGGCGCCCGAGGACATCCGATTTGCCACCGAAGACGACCACTGGGCGGCGGCGGATATCCCGATTCTCCTGGGAGGATGGGCTCGTGCGAGACGATGTGTCATCTACCGCGAATCCCATGAGACGGAACAGACCACGCCGGATCAACCCGCCCTGATGCTGACCACGTACACCTTTCAGGCGATCATTACGAATACGGAGGACAAGCCGCTCCCGCTTCTACGTTCGTATAATCAGCGAGCGAATGTCGAGAACCGAATCGACGAACTGAAGGAAGGTTACGCAGTCGAGCAAAACAGCCAGCACGCCCTGCTGCGCAACCAGATCTTTTGCCAGCTCAAGGTGCTGGCGTACAACCTGGTGACCTGGTTCAAGCAGGTGGCGCTTCCGGATGAACTGCAAACCTGTGAAATCAAGACGGTGCGTCGGGCGATCCTGAAGATCCCCGGCAACGTGGTGGGAAGCGGGAGGTATCGACACATTCGGATGCCGGCGTGGCCCCGGCTGCGAGAGATCGTGGAAACGATGACCAAAAAGCTGGGAGAATGGGCAGGGCAGCGACGAAAAGACACGTTGTCTTGTGCGTAACCCTCTCCACTCGAAGTTGACGGAACGGTATCCACATGTGCAGGACGGCACGTGTCATTGGTGTGGGAAAAGAGCGCGATCCCTTAGCTAGGCGGCTGGCCATCGCCGCCATGAAGGCGGCCGCACACATCGGCCAGAGCACAAAATACCAAGGTGTTCCAAACACTCGACTTATCCACAGGGACGAGTTATCCACATTCCGATTTCATGTATAACCAATCTCGGAAGAA
>JAKACX010000062.1 GCA_021821055.1 Bacillota bacterium | reverse complement strand
TACCTGACACTGGATATCCGCGACCTGCCGCACGTCGACTACGTTCTCGACGCGTCGAAACCGCTGCCGTTTGCGGACGGGTCGTTTTCGCGGCTATTGGCGAGCCATGTGCTGGAGCACTTTGGTCACGCGGAGACGCGCGCTATCTTGCGGGAATGGAGCCGCATCATCGAGCCGGGCGGAGAGATTGAGATCCACTGTCCGGACCTGGAATGGGTATTTCGCAATTACGCGGCGGGAAACATTGACATCGGCGTCGCGATTCTCAATATCTTCGGGGCGCAACAGTACGAATACGATGTGCACAAGACGGGGTTTGACCACGGGGTGCTGGCCTTTTACCTGGCGGAAACCGGATTTTCGGACCTGCGCAGGCTGAACAGGCCGACGGACGACGACGGATGGCAGCTCAAGGTGATTGCGACCAAACGCTAGCGCGTGACGGCGGGTGGGACCACCCGCCCGTGGGGCTGTGCGATGGAGCGCTCGATGCGGACGTGAGCACTCGAGATCGTGCGCCCCGGGGGGGATTGGCCGTATGACCCGCCTGTCAGGCGTGCCCGCGGGTCCTCTTTCTGCGCATCGCCATGAGCAGCCCGACGCCCAGCGCGCCCAGAGCGGGGAGCGCCCCGGCGAACGGGACTTCAGGCATCTGTCCGGCAATGGGGGCCCCGCCGGGACGGATGTCTGAGGGCGCCATCTTCTCCTGATAGAAGTACAGAACATTAGTGCCGTATGATTCGTATAGCTGCACGTATTGGCCGGATTTCACGGGCAGGTCGCCGCCGCTGTTGTACGCCACAGCACTGGACGGCATGGATGAGTAGAATTCCGGCCACGCGACGGAACCGTTCGTGACGGTTACGTAGGGCCTAAGCACAGGGTTCATGAAGGGGAACGTCAGCGTCGTCGTGCCAGGGGCCGTTCCCGGCGCCGTGACGGGAGTGCTGGGAAAGCTCCGCGCCGGGTTTGCGGCAAAAGAAGGGGTGGCCAATGGAGCGATCGCAATCAGTGCTGCGCCTGCCGCCACTCCGATACGTGCAAGTTTCATTTGCGGTCCGCCTTTCCGTGTCCTTGATTTTTCGAGCGTTACTGGCTTCGATTCCACGATGAACGTCGCATGATCGTGTTCTTCCGGCCAGGCTGATCGTAACATGGGTACTTCCTTTATGACTCTAAATAATCACTAAAGTATATTTTACTATTGCTCCTTGGGCGCCGGCGTGGCTCGGCGGCGCGGTGAAAACTGCATGATGAGCACGCCGCCGAGAATCAGCGCGGCGCTGAGGATGACGTTACGGGTCGGCGGCAGACCCAGCCAGATCCATTGCAGGAGGGCGGCGAAGACGATTTGGGGATAGAAGGTCAAGGCAGAAGTGACTGCCGACGGCAAGCGTTTCAGGCCATAGCCATACAAGATATAGGCGACTGTGCTGACAATGAGAACCACGTAGAGAAACTCGGCCCATCCCTGCATATTCAGGCGGCGGAGGGACTGGGCGATGGCAGCGCCTTGGCCGGAGAGTGCGACAATGATCCAGAGTTCGAGGGCTCCAGCGACGGATGTTGCGGCGACCATGTCGAGCAGCGACAGTTCTTTCGCGAGTGACCGCGAGGCGACGGTGTACGCCGCGAATGACGCGGCTGCGACAAGGACAAGCGCGATGCCGGTCATGGACGCGTGCGCTTCCCATTGACCCAGCGCGGTCCAGGCCACGCCGAGAAACGCCACGGCGATGCCGGACGCCTGCGCCGGGCGTACTTTCTCACGCAGCACCAGCCAGCCCAGCAGCGCGGCGATGAGCGGAGCGGTATTGATGATGAGGAGGCTCTCCATCGGGGTGAGGAAAGCAAGGGACTGATAGAAGAAAAATGGGTACAGCACAGCCCAGAACAATCCCGTCAGGGCGAGTTTGCCCCAGGTCTTGCGCGGCAGGCGCAACAGTCTCGGAAACCAGGGGGCGTAGCAGGCGGCGCCCAGCGTGAAGCGCCAGACAGTGAGCGCCAGGGGGCCGAGCTGTTGTTCGACATTCTGTCCGACAACCGCGTGCGCTCCCCAGAAGGCGCTGACCAGGATCAAGGCCACAACCGGCCATGCGCGCATGACATCTCTCCTCCGTGTGCACCCCGCCAGATGATACCACGAGTGTCGGGCGCTGTGTATGGCAAATCAGCGCCGGACGACGGACGGGGTGGGGCTGCAGTGGGCGGTGCGTGGCGGTGCGTGGGAGAGCGCCCATCCTGAGAGAATGCAATACGAGTCCGGCACAGAGGTCTATTCGGGCCTAGTGCACGGCGCCGCGGATGGCACAGGCTGCGTAAGCACGGGAGTGGGTGCTATTCTCGGCACGGGGCCTCATTTGAGGTGCCTTAAGCACGGAATTTGAATCTATTATCCTGTGGAAGGGAAGGAGTAGGCTCCGGCCGCACCCCGGCGCACCCAGCAGTCAATAATCAAGCAGACTTGTGCGCAAGATTGATTGATTATTGACTGAATATGATGGAATGCATATAATTCGATCATGGAGGTGAACAGGTTGATAGTGTCGCGACAAAAAGCGATTCTTGGCATACTGGCCGAGAATCAACTTGCCACCGTGGACGAGCTCTCCATGCGTCTGGGTGTCTCGGAGGCCACTGTGCGCCGCGACTTGATGTCCCTCGAAAACAGGGGACTCATCGACCGAATGTGGGGCGGGGCGACGCCAAAGTCGAGCGTTGCCTTCGAACCGTTCGTCCACGAGCGTTCCCGGAACCATCAGGCGGAAAAGCAGGCGATCGCGCGCGCAGCGGTGGAGATGGTCAATGAGGGCGAGGTCATCGCACTCGACGTCGGCAGCACGTGCACGGAAGTGGCAAAATTGCTCATCCGTTTCCGCCGGATCACCGTGTTTACGAACAGTCTCCTCACGGCACAGATTCTGGGGAACGCGAGCTTCTCTGTCCACATGCTGGGCGGGCGCATCCGCACGGGAGAATTCTCATTGGTGGGGCCGGTTGCCAGAGAGAACGTTCGCCGGTTTCACTACGACAAATTCTTTATGGGGGTGTCCGGATTTGACCTGAAGCACGGCCCGACGGACTACAACCTCGATGACGTCGAGATCAAGCAGTGCTTTCTGGAACGCGCCAAGCAGCGCATCGCGCTGGTCGACCACAGCAAATTCGGCCACGTGTCGCTTGCCGCCATCTGCGGAGTGGATGCGCTCACCGACGTCATCTCGGACGGCGACATGGCGTCCGAGCACAGGGAAGAGTTGGAGCGACAGGGCATTCATATCACCGTGGCCGACGTCGACGACGAGGCGGCAGGAAAATAGACACGCATAGATCATCCTCGTCCAATCGCCGGCAGAATACAAACATCCAGGTTGATCAGGCAGAGGATCATGTGAAGGTAGAGGCGATCTCGCACTTTCGAGACAGGAGGCACAGCGCATGTGGATTGAAGACATTTTTGGAACGAGCAAGTGTGTCATCGGCATGATTCATGTTCCACCTCTGCCGGGGGCGCCTCTGTATGATGACGTTGCGGGCGTCCACCGGCTGCTGGATTCCGCCCGCGCGGACCTGTTCGCCCTGCAGGAAGGCGGCATTGACGCTGTCATGTTTTGCAATGAACACGACCGTCCTTACGAACTGGCGGTCGGGCCCGAGACGGTCAGCGCGATGGCGGCGCTGATCGGCCAATTGAAGAGTGAACTGGAGGTTCCCTTCGGCGTGGACGTCCTCTGGGATCCAGTGGCCGCCATCGCCGTCGCGCACGCCACCGGAGGTTCGTTTGTCCGGGAGGTCTTCACAGGGTCTTACACGAGCGACATGGGACTGTGGAACACGAACGCTGCGCGGGCCCAGCGCTTCCGGCGACGGATCGGGGCGAACGTGAAGCTGCTGTACAATGTAAACGCGGAGTTCGCCTCGTCCTTCGACCAGCGTTCGCTCGGCGCTCTCGCGGGGTCGGTGGCGTTCAGCAGCCTGCCCGACGGGATCTGCGTGTCGGGCCCCATGACGGGAGTCGAGGTGGATGTTGACCGTATCGAAACGGTGAAAGCGGCGGTCGGCCACATGCCGGTGTTTGTCAATACGGGCGTCCGCAGGGAGAATGTGCGGGACAAGCTGCGCCACGCGGATGGGTGCATCGTCGGCACGGGACTCAAGCGCGACGGAGTCACGTGGAACAGCGTGGATCCCTCGCGCGTCAAAGCGCTGATGGCAGAGGTCGAGGACTTTCGCGCGGAGTTGCAGCCGGGCTGACCGGAACCTGGCGACGGACCGGGAGGTGGCGACGGACCGGGAGGTGGCGGCAGACCGAGGTTGCGCGCCGATCCCGCCGCCGCGCCTGGCTGGCGGGTGAAACTGGAGGAGTTCCGTCCCACATAGAGATAACTGAATAGGGGGAAAAGTCGTGGCAGGGAACGAAGAACAGCAGATGTTTGTCCGGAATGCCACCGGACTCGTGCGCGAGCTTACTCCGTTCGACGCGTTTAACCTGGTCTTTTCGGCAGTTCTGATCCCAGTGGGCATCTCGCAGACGCTTGGATTCGCGCCCGCCGCTTTTTCCGGCAGCAATGTCATGGTCGCGTACATCATGGCGACTGTCCTCATGTTCTTTTTCGGCTGGGTGTACCTCAGCCTGACGGTCGCGATGCCCCGCTCCGGAGGGGACTACGTGTGGGTCAGCCGCATGCTGCATCCCTCGATCGGATTCGTCACGAACGTATCACTCACGTTTGTCTTCCTGACCTGGATATCCTTCAACTTCACGACCATGCTGAGTTACTTCGCTCCCGCTGCCTTCTACGTCTTTGGCGCATCCAAGTCGACGATCGCCGCCATTTCCAGTTCGACGTCGCAGATCGTCGTCGCGACGATCCTTACGGTCGCCTTCGCCTTCCTGATGACGCTCGGCACGCGCCGGGTGGCGATCTACATGAGGGTGCTGTTCTGGATCGTGTGGATCGGCATGGGGCTGTGGATCGTCGGTCTCCTCGCCACGGGGCAGGGCGCCTTCGCAGCCAATTTTCACTCCATGACTGGCGTCACGACGGCGCAGATCATGGCGCTGGCGCAGAAAAACGGGTACAAGGCCACGTCGGGCGTCAATTGGGGCATGACGTTCCTGGCGATGATCTACGCCTTCCAGACCCTCACGGGCTTCCAGTGGACAGGGTACTTCGCGGGCGAGATCCGCAATGTCCGCAAGACGGCTACCGTTTCCATCCTCGGCGGGCTGGTCGCGTCGGCCTTCCTGTACGTCCTCGGCAGCGGCCTGGTGTACAAGGCGTTCGGCTACAATTTCTTCAATGCGCTGACCTGGCTGGGATTCAACGATTCGTCTAAGCTGCCGTCATCCGTGCAGTACGTTCTGCCGGCGCTGACCAAGTACATGGTCCTGCCGGCGCTGCTCAAGGCGTACGTCGCGCTGTCGTTTCTGCTCGCCATCCTGTGGTGGACGCCGACCGGCTTCATGCTCGGCACGAGGAATCTCTTCGCGTGGGCGTTTGACCGCCTCCTGCCGCAGTCGCTGGCGGACGTCAGCGAACGCTTCCACTCGCCGGTCAAGGCCATCGTGACCATCGCGGCGGTGGTCGAAGTCATCAATATCCTGAATGTGTACGCCGGGCTGTCCGCGTTCCTGGTGAACATCATTGCGGTCATGTCGCTGGCATTTATCTTCGTGAGCCTCGCGGCGACGGTCTTCCCGTATACCCGCAAGGACCTGTACGACGAGGCGCCTTCACTCGTCCGCCTGAAGCTGTTCGGGGTGCCATTCATCAGCATCTCGGGCGTGATCGGCATCCTGACGTGGATATTCGTGCTCGCGGTTGCTTTCAACGCAAGCCAGTTCGGCCTGCAGATCACGGGCAAGGCGATGGTGGAGGCGTTTGCGGTGCCTGTGCTGGCGGTTATCTACTACGTGGTGATTTCGGCTGTGCGCAAGGCGCAGCATATCGACCTCGCGGCGACGTTTCGCGCGTTGCCGCCAGAGTAAGACCATTCGCCGGAACGGAGGGCGCGGATGAATGCCAACGGGATTCTGCAGACGCACGCAACCGACATCCTGGCGCATGCGCGCGAGGCTGGCGTCACGACGCTCCGGCTGCTCGGGGGCGTGGCGATCCGGCGGCTGTATCCGGCGGCGGGGGAACTGCCGGGGTTGCGGCGCGACTGCAAGGACATTGATTTCGCGGTGGGCAGGCGGGACGCAAAGGGATTGCGGCAGGTGTTCACCGCAGCCGGATTCGAGCCCGACCGTCCATTCAACGCGCTGCACGGGGTCTCCCGGCAGTTGTACATGGCGGGGGGCCTGCAGGCGGACGTGTTTGTCGGCGTATTTGAGCAGTGCCACAGGCTGCCGCTCGAGGCGCGCCTGGGGACGCTGCCGGAGACGCTGTCCCCTGCCGACCTGGTGCTGATGAAGCTGCAGGTGGTCCAGATGAATGAGAAGGACCTGCAGGACCTGTGCGTGCTGCTGCTCGGCGCGGACCTCGGCGGGATCGACGGCCCGGAAGTGATCCATGCGGATTACATTGCCGGTGTCACGGCGGAAGACTGGGGCTGGTACACAACGTGCTCGGACAGTCTTGAAAAACTGGAGGGGTATGCGCAGGAGCGCCTGCCTGGTCCCGAGGGCGCGATCGTGGCTGCACGGGTTGAGGAACTGAAGAGGCGGATGGAAGACAGGCCCAAGTCACTCAAATGGCGCATGCGCAGCGCTTTGGGGAGAAGGGTCCAATGGTACGATCTGCCGGAAGAAGCGAGGAGGTGACCCGGGCGGTGCAGCGACAGGTGCGGATTTTCTTTGCGACGGACATACACGGCTCGGAACGGTGCTTCCGGAAGTTTCTAAACGCCGGCAAACTCTACGGTGTGGACGTGCTGATCCTGGGAGGGGACATCACCGGCAAGGCGCTGGTCCCGGTGACAAGGCGCGACGACGGCACATTTCTCGTCTGGCTGGAAGGGAAACAGGAGACGGTGCACCGTGACGGGCTGGACGATGCATTGGGGTCGATTCGCAACATGGGGCTCTACCCGTTCATCGGATCGGAAGAGGAGATCCGGGCGCTCGGTGCGGACAAGGATGTGCTGCGCGAGACATTCGAAGGCCTGGTGCGCCGCACGTTGGTGGACTGGATGGCGCTCGCGGAAGAGCGGGCGAAACCGAACGGCATCGAGGTGTTCATCCAGCCCGGCAACGATGATGAGCCGGCCGTTCTCGACGGACTGGAGAGCGGGTTTGTCGTAAATCCGGAGGGCGCGGTGGTGTACCTCAAGGGCAGCATCCCGATGATCTCCTATGGCTACAGCAATCGCACGCCGTGGAACAGCCCGCGCGAATTGGACGAAGCGGACCTGGCCGCGGCCTATGAGGGCATGATCAATCGGCTCCCCGAAGCGGGGAGTTGTGTTTTCAACCTGCACGTTCCGCCGAAAGACGCGACGATCGACCGGGCGCCGGTTCTGGACGCCAACCTCAAGCCGATCGTGCGCGCCGGTGAGATCCAGATGGCGGGCGCGGGCAGTTCGGCCGTGCGCGACGCCATTTTGCGCCACCAGCCCTTGCTCAGCCTGCATGGGCACATCCACGAGTCCGGAGGGATGGCCAGGATCGGGCGCACGATCGCCATCAACCCCGGCAGCGAGTACAGTGACGGCATTCTGCGCGGAGCGCTCGTGACGGTCGACGCCAAGAAGAGCAAAGTACACTACCAACTGACGGCGGGCTGATGACGATGAAACGGTATGTGGTCGGCATTGACATCGGGACGACGGCGGTCAAGCTGCTCGTGCTCGACGGGGATCACCGGATCGTGCACGAGGCGGCCAGGGAGCATGCGCTGTTCACGGAGCGCCCGGGCTGGTCGGAGGAGGACGCCGACACGTGGTGGGACAACGCGTGCTGGCTCACGCGGCGGATGATGGAACAACTGCGTGCGCGGGGAGACGGGCCGTTTGAGATCGCGTGCGTCGGGGTGAGCGGCATGGTCCCCGCCATCGTCCTGGTCGGCGCGGACGACCGGCCGCTGCGCCGCGCGATCCAGCAGAATGACGCGCGCTGCACAGAACAGATTGACCGCGTCAAGGGGCAACTGGATCAGGATCTCCTGTTTGCGCAGACCGGGGGTTTCACGAATCAGCAGCACATTCTGCCGCGGCTGCTGTGGGTCCGGGACTGGGAACCGGACGTCTTTGCGCGGGTCGAGCACGTCTGCGGGTCATACGATTGGATTGTCCATCGGCTGACGGGGCGGTGGTCGCTCGAGGTCAATTGGGCCGCGGAGAGCGGCATGTTCGATATCCGCGGCAGGGCCTGGATCGAGGAGCAGTTTCGCCGGTTTGACCTGCCGCTCCGCTGGTTTCCGCCCGTGCGCGAATCGCTGGACATCGTCGGGGCCGTCACGCCGCTGGCGGCGCAGCGGACCGGGTTGCCGGAGGGCGCGCCGGTGATCGCGGGATCGGCTGACCACGTGGCGTCCGCGCTGGCCGCGGGAGTCATTGACGAGGGGGATGTCCTGATCAAGTTCGGCGGTGCGGGCGACATCCTGTTTTGCACGGACAGCCTGAAGACGGATGAACGCCTCTTTTTCGACTACCACAACATTGCTGGAAAGTATCTGCTAAACGGGTGCATGGCGTCGAGCGGGTCGCTCGTCCAGTGGTTCGTCAGGGAGTTCGTCGCGCAGGATCCGCCCGGGGACATCTTTGCACGGTTGGACGACGGAGCAAGCAAGATCGGCCCGGGCTCCGGCGGACTGGTGGTGCTGCCATACCTGCTCGGCGAGAAGACGCCGCTCTTTGACCCGGATGCGCGCGGCGTGTTTTTTGGTCTTGCGCTCCATCACACGCAGGCGCACGTGTTTCGCGCGATTCTCGAGTCCGTCATCTACGGGTTTCGGCACCACCTCGACGTTCTGGCCGCCGGGGGGCATCATCCGAAGCGCATCTTCGCGACCAACGGGGGAGCGAAGAGCCGTCTGTGGCTGCAGATCGCGGCGGACATCCTCGGCCTGCCGCTCATCTCCTACAGGGCGCATCCGGGGTCGTCGCTCGGCGTTGCGTTCCTCGCCGGAAAGGCGGCGGGACTGTACACGGACTGGAGCGAGGTGCGGGAGTGCATTCCGGACGCCCGGACGCACCAGCCGGACGCTGCGGCGCACGCGGTGTACGACGTGACGTACGGGGTCTACCGACGGCTGTACACGGCATTGCGCGATGAATTCAAGATCATGGCGACGACATTTTCGAGGTGATGACGATGGGTTTATTGACAGGACTGACCGCAGTGGTGACGGGCGCAGGATCGGGGATCGGGCGGAGCATCGCGCTCGCGTACGCGCAGGAAGGGGCGGTCGTCGCGATCGCGGATGTCAATGAAGCGGCGGCGGGGGCGGTGCTGGACGAGGTGAGGGGGTGGTCGCCGGACAGCATGGCCGCGCGCGTGGACGTGACGTCGAAGGCCAGTTGCGCCGACCTGTACCGGACGGTGAACGACCGGTTCGGGCGGCTCGATATCATCGCGAACAATGCGGGCGTCTCGACGATGAACCGGGTGGTCGACCTGGCGGAGGAGGAATGGGATTTCAACATGGACGTCAACGCCAAGGGCGTCTTCCTGTGCACCCAGGCCGCCCTCCCATACCTGATCGGGCAGGGACGGGGCCGGATCATCAACACGGCGTCGATGGCGGGCAAGCGCGGCACGCCGCTGCTGGCCCACTACGCGGCCTCGAAATGGGCGGTGATCGGGTTTACGAAGAGCGTCGCGCTGGAGGTGGCGCAGCACGGGATCACGGTGAACTGCGTGTGCCCCGGCTATGTGAAGACGGGCATGCAGGAGCGCGAGGTGCTGTGGGAGGCGAGCCTGCGGAACATGGAGCCGCAGGCCGTCGTGGAGGAGTATCTCCGCAATACTCCGCTTGGGCGGATGCAGACGCCGGAGGACGTCGCGAAGGTCTACGTCTTTCTCGCGTCGCGCCTCGCCGACTTTGTGACGGGCGAGGCGGTCGACGTGACGGGCGGGGCGGACCTGGTATAGGGCAGGGCGGGTCAACTGGCCCGGAAACAGTGATGCGGCTCGCCCCTGAGGTATGTGACGTGGCACTGCCGACAGTGGACATCAAGGTCGCTGTAGTTTTCGTGACAGTCCGAACAGTGGCGTTCGTCCTTGCGGCAGGTTTCATGGCAGACGAGGCAGTGCTGCTCGCCGTCGGCGTGGTTTTCATGGCAGACGGGGCAGTGCTGCAGGTCAGGGCCATAGGTTTCGTGGCAGACGGGGCAGTGCCGTTCGCCGGGGTCGTGGTTTTCGTGGCACCCGGGGCAATGCTGCACGCCGGGGTCGTGGTTTTCATGGCACCCGGGGCAGTGCTGTACGCCCGGGTCATAGTTTTCATGGCATCCGGGACAGTGGCGCATGCCCTGTGGATAGTCGCTGTTGCAGTCCGGGCAATGGTTGGCGTCCGCGCCAGCTTCATCGCCCTCGCCGGGGGACTGCCGGGACGCGAAGGGACGTTCGGGTCGGCTGTACACAGGTCCGCTGCCGCCGGATCTGCGTTGGATCGCATCTCGCGTGGCACTTCGCACGGCGTTCCGGATTGCGTCGCGCACTGTCGCGGAGTCCGCGTGGTTCGCAAGCGCCGCGTCCACGCTGCGAATCGCTTGCTCCACCGCGGTGCGCACGCGCTCCGGGTCAACCGTGTTTGCCTGGCCCTCCGCGAAATGCTTTCCGAACTCCTCCCACGCCGATCGATTCCAGGCAGCCCGCACCTGCCGTCGGAAATCCCGCCATTGTGGCCCTGGCATGGCGGTGTGGCGGCCACCGTAGAACCCGTGTTCGCCGCCCCCGTGGCTGTCGCGGCGGCCGTGGATGTGCGGGTCTTCGTGGCTGTCGCGGCGGCCGTCGATGTCCGGGTCTTTGTGGTTTTCGTGGCTGTCGCGCCCTGTGAGGTCTTCGTGGTCTTCGTCCGGTCGCGGGATGGGATTCATCCACGTTTCGGCGGACGCTGGAGTATCCTCTTCTGCGGCGCCCGCCCGTTCGCGTTCGCTGCCAACGGTCGGGTCTTGCGCCGGCAGCGGCGCGTCCTGGCTCGATACCACGCTGGACGCCCGCGGATCGGACAGCCTGCTCGACGGACCGGCGGACCCCGACAGGCCGAACAGTTCATCGATCGAGATGCGCAACAGGCTGGACAGACGCGGCAAGAGTGCAAGATCCGGCCCCGCGATTCCGTTTTCCCACTTCGACACCGCCTGGGCGCTCACGCCCAGGGCTTCTCCCAGTTCCTGCTGCGTCATCGCCTGTTTCACGCGAAGCGCCCGAACCCGTTCACCAAACACCTGCATATCCATCCTGCCCATCTCCCCGCACCATTTGGATTTGGTACCGCGTCGCCCGGACCGTACCTTCAGCGTGGCACGGAGGAGCGCGACACTGCAAGCGCTGATTGGTTGAATGGAGAGATTCAACCCACGGTTGCACGCGGCGGCGCCGCAACCGCCGAAC
>JAKACX010000061.1 GCA_021821055.1 Bacillota bacterium | reverse complement strand
AGGCTGCGCAATATCGAGGGCGTCGGCAGCCCGCGTGAAGCTTCCGTGGCGCCACAGTTCCAGCGCGTACTGCAAAAGACGCAGTTCCATCCACCGGCACGCCCTTCCATCGCCCGTATCGCTCGTATAGCGCCGGACTGAATCGCGGACTCTGTCACAATTCCCCCGGCATCGCGATCCGTGATCGTGAACGCCGCTTCCATAGATAAGGGCTATGCACATCATAGAATATATACCATAGACGAATGACCTGCAATCGGGTAGGATGGTGGCAGCGACACACAGACCGGCTGCAGGGTGCATCCACCCACAAACATGCCGTCGCACACAGGGGGACATGCGTCCATCCCGCTGGCCGACCCGGTCGCATGTCCCCTGCACAACGCTCCCGAGGAGGCTGCACATGGCAACGGGCAAGACCTTGTTTGAAAAGATTTGGCAGGCGCACACCGTGCGCGAGCAGGAGGGCGAGCCGACCCTGCTCTACATTGATCTCCACCTCGTTCACGAGGTGACGTCGCCCCAGGCGTTCGAAGGCCTGCGCCTCAGCGGTCGCAAGGTGCGCCGTCCGGACCTCACTTACGCAACCGTCGACCACAACGTGCCGACGACCGACCGGTCGCTGCCGATCGCCGACCCCATTTCCAGGCAGCAGATCGCCACACTCCGTGCCAATTGCCAGGAAACCGGCATCCCCTTCGCCGACATCAACAGCGAGGACCAGGGCATTGTGCACGTGATCGGTCCCGAGCTCGGCCTTACGCTTCCGGGCAAGACCATCGTCTGCGGCGATAGCCACACCTCGACGCACGGCGCATTCGGCGCGCTCGCCTTTGGCATCGGTACGAGCGAGGTCGAACACGTCCTGGCGACGCAGTGCCTGCAGCAGACGCGTCCGAAGACCATGGAAGTCTACATCACGGGCGACCTGCCCCACGGTCTCGAGGCAAAAGATCTCATCCTCGGCGTCATCGCCAGGTACGGCACCGACTTTGGCACGGGGTACGTCCTGGAATACCGCGGTCCGGCAATCTCCGCCCTGTCCATGGAACAACGCATGACGGTGTGCAATATGTCCATTGAAGCAGGCGCCCGCGCCGGCCTGATCGCACCGGACGACACCACGTTCGCCTACCTGCGCGGACGGAGGCACGCGCCCCAGGGCGCCGACTTCGACGTCTGGCAGAAGCGCTGGCGGGCGCTTGCCACCGATCCGGACGCCGTCTTTGACGCGCGCGTGGAATTTGACGCCGCTTCTCTTGTCCCGCAGGTCACCTGGGGCACCAGTCCCGGCATGGGCGCGGACGTCACCGGCCGCGTGCCACACCCCGGGGACTTCTCCGACCCCGTCAAGCGGCGCAGCACCGAACTCGCATTGGACTACATGGGCCTCGCGCCAGGCACTCCGATAGAGGAGATCAAGATTGACCGCGTGTTCATCGGCTCCTGCACGAACGGCCGCATCCAGGACCTGCGCACGGCGGCGTCCGTCGTCCGCGGCCGCAGGATCGCCGGCCACGTCCAGGCCATGGTCGTGCCCGGCTCTCACCAGGTCAAGCAGCAGGCAGAAGCCGAGGGACTGCATGACGTGTTCCTTGCCGCCGGATTTGAATGGCGCGAACCCGGGTGCAGCATGTGCCTCGCCATGAACCCGGACGTCCTGGAACCCGGCGAGCGCTGCGCGTCCACGTCGAACCGCAACTTCGAGGGCCGGCAGGGCCGCGGCGGCCGCACGCACCTCGTCAGTCCGGCGATGGCCGCGGCAGCCGCGATCGCCGGCCACTTTGTCGACGTGCGCACGTTTGCCGCTCGGTGATCCGGCGCTGGCTTGCCGCGTGTCCGGCGCACGCTGGATGCGGACACGCCAACTGAGTCCCGCAGAACTTGACGAGGAGTTGACAGGAGACATGGAACCGTTTCGCCTCCACAAGGGCGTGGTCGCACCGATTGACCGCGCCAATATTGACACAGACGCCATCATCCCCAAGCAGTTTCTCAAGCGCATCGAGCGCTCCGGATTCGGCGAGTTTCTCTTTTTCGACTGGCGCTTCACGCCAGACGGCGCAGTCAATCCCGATTTCATCCTCGCCAGGGAACCATACAACCGCGCGACGGTTCTCGTCGCCGGCCCGAACTTCGGCTGCGGCTCCTCGCGCGAGCACGCTCCGTGGGCGCTGCTCGACTACGGTTTCCGCGCCGTGATCGCACCGTCGTATGCCGACATCTTCTACAATAACTGCTTTAAAAACGGCATCCTGCCCATCGTCCTTCCGGACGCACAGGTGAACGCCCTGTTGCAGCGCGCCGCCGCGCAGCCGGGTTACGAGGTCGCCATTGACCTCGAACGCCAGGTCGTCATCGCCGGGGACGGCGAAGAGTGGCCGTTTGCGGTGGACGCATACCGCAAACACTGCCTGGAGAACGGACTCGACGACATCGCGCTCACACTGCAGCACGAAGCCGCCATCGAACAGTACGAACGCAACACAATTTTGCCAATGTGATTGCAATTTCCCCCGACTGCGCGACAATATGGGTATCGGACTGACGTCTGGCCCACAGCAGGCATGCGGCGCGCAGGAGGCCCCCATATGACAATGAAGTACCACACGGTCGTCACCGCTCCTCCCGCAGGCGTCGCCTGCAGGTGCGTGGCGATCGTCGTGCACGGCGCCGCCGAGCACTCGGGACGCTATGCGACGGTCTTGCGCGCCCTGGCGGAACAGGGCGTCGCGACGGTTAGCGGCGACCTGCCCGGACACGGGAGGTCGCCCGGTCGGCGCGGCGACATTGACCACTTCGACCACTATTTGGATGCTGCCGAACACTTTCTCGAGATCGGCCGGCAGAGGTTTGGCGACCAGCTTCCACTCGTGCTGTTCGGGCATTCGATGGGCGGTCTGATCTGCGCACTGCTCGCGGCGCGCCAAGCTCAGGCGCCGGAATCGGGAACGCGAGATGCGGCGTCGGCGCCGCCCTCACCGAAGGCCGACGGCCTCGTCCTGACATCGCCCTCCTTCGCGACGGCCATCCGCATTTCCCGATCCAGGCTATGGCTCGCCAAATCCCTCCTGCCGTTCATGCCCCGACTGTACCAGTCCAATCAGATCCAGGCGATCAATCTCACTCGCAGTGCAGCCGTTATCGCAGCGCACGGCGACGACCGCCTGATCTCCAGACAGATCACTCTGCGCTGGTACTTCGCGTTCCGGGACGCGATGGCACGCGCGCTGCCCGCCGCCGCGCAGATCACGATTCCGACGGCCGTCTTCCAGGCCGGCGCCGACCGCATCGTCGATGTCGCCGCCACGCGCGCCTGGTTCGAACGATTGGCGAGCCCCGTGAAAAGCTACCGCGAGTACCCCGAGATGTATCACGAACTGCTGAACGAACCGGAGGCCGACGAGGTGCTGCGCGACATCCTCGCGTGGCTGCGGGCCGCCTTCCCCGCCGACTGGACGCGCGCGCCGCGAACGCCGCGCGAAGCTGCCCCTTAGTCCGCCCCGCTGTCGCATTTCCTGAATGCCCATCCGCACCAACCGCGCACACTGGGCATATGTCGATGGTAGCCGCCAACAGGCGGACCTCACCGACAAGGAGGTGCCCACCGCATGGAATCATCCCCTTCACCACGCAAACTCCTCGTGGCAAGCGGCATCGGCATCCTGTTTGACTCGATGGATGTGGGCCTGCTCGGCTTTGTCATCGCCGCTCTCTTCGTCGCCTGGCACATCACTCCGCAGGACGCGGGCCTGCTCAGCAGCGTCACGCTCCTCGGCATGGCCATCGGCTCTGCGGTCGCCGGGCTGTTCGCCGACCGTCACGGACGCAAGCTCGCGTTTCTCGCCACCGTTCTGCTCTATTCCATCGCAAGCGGCGTCAGCGCCTTTGCGACGACCATCGGTTTTCTGCTGATCGCGCGCTTTTTCACCGGTCTCGGACTCGGTGGAGAATTGCCTGTCGCCACGGCCTTCGTGCTTGAATCCTCGCCGCCTGCCGAACGGGGCAAACGAACCGTCATCCTCGAGAGCTTCTGGGCCCTGGGCGGCATTGCCGCCGCGCTGATCGGCTTTCTCATCATCCCGTCCTTCACGTGGCGCGCCGCCTTCGCCATCACGGTCCTGCCCGCCCTGTACGCGCTCTACCTGCGCCGCACACTGCCCGAGACGCCGGTCTTCAGGAAATTGACGCGCACGCTGTCGTTTCGCCAGAATGTCGCCACGCTGTGGAAAACCGGCCTGCGCCGCCCCACGGGCGTCCTGTGGACCATCTGGTTTTGCGCCAATTTCGCCTACTACGGCATGTTCCTCTGGCTCCCGAGCGTCCTTGTGCTCAAGGGATTCTCGCTCATCCACAGCTTCGGCTACGTCCTGATCATGGCGGTGGCGCAGATTCCCGGCTACCTGAGCGCAGCCTGGCTCGTCGACCGGCTCGGCCGCAAGTGGACGCTCATCGTCTACTCGCTCGTATCCGCCGTGTCCGCCCTGCTCTTCGGCATGGCAAACAGCCTTCCGTGGCTGCTCACGTTCGGTATCCTGCTCAATTTCAGCAATCTCGGCGCGTGGGGCGCCACGTACATCTTCTCCGCTGAACAATACCCCGCCGCCACCCGCGGCACGGGACTCGGCTGGGCGATGGGCGTGGGCAAGATCGGCGGGATGCTGGCGCCCTACATGGTTGGCGTGCTGATTGCCATGCAGGCGAGTTTTCAGGCGATCTTCGCCATCTTCTTTGCGGTCACGCTCGTCGGTCTCCTCGTCGTCGCAGGCTTCGGGACAGATCGCCGCAGCGCCGACGAGGTGTGATAGAATCAGAGTCTACGCGGTGAACGGATGCGCACAGCGTCCGCTCACCTCCTCACGACATCCGGGGGGACTCTGACCTGAACAGCGAGCGCACCGCCAAACGGTCCCACGACCAGCAACGCGGACACGATCGGTCCGCACACTTCACCTCCTTTTCGATTCGCGTTCTCCTGCCGGCGTTATCCATCCTGCTCGTTCTGTCGACATCGCCCGCCGCCTTCGCCTCCTCCGAGCCAACGACGGTCGCGACGGCGGCGGCTCCCTCCAAACTGCAGTCCAAGTCGCCTGCCAAGCCGCCAGGCAAGGCGCCTATGAACCCGTCCGCCAAACCCGTGGCGCCTGCGGTCACCCGCCCGTCCTCCGAGCCGATGCTGTCCGGCGCCGCAAATCCGTGGGTCGCCCTGGGTCCCGCGCCCGTGCGCGCCGGCGAGACGCTCTCGTCGCCCGCACCCGTGGCGGGCAGGGTCACCAGCCTCGCACTGAGCGGCGGCACGCTGTACGCTGGAACCGCCGGCGGCGGAGTGTGGTCCACCACGGACAACGGAGCACATTGGCACGCCCTGAGCGACAGCCTTCCCTCAAGCGCCATCGGCTGCCTCGCCGTCGATCCGTCCAACCCCGCCACGATCTACGCCGGCACCGGCGAAATGAACTTTTCCTATGACTCCTACTTCGGCCGCGGCATCCTGAAGACCACAAACAGCGGGAAGACATGGAGCGTAATCGGTGCATCTTTTTTTACCGGCCATTATATTTCCAGCATCGTTATAGATCCGAATCATCCCAACACCCTCTACGTCTCCGACGACGCCGGCGTCTACCGCTCGCAGGACGGCGGTTTTACGTGGACCAAGGTGCTCGATCCGTCCAATTTCCCCGTCGTCGGACTGGTCATGAGCCCGACGGATTCGGCAACCGTCTACGCCCTTGTCGGCCTCGGCGGCATCTACAAGACCACCGACAGCGGACAGGTCTGGACGCTGCTCACCGGCGGACTGCCAACCAAGGGATTCGGCGTCATGTCGCTCGCCGTCAATCCCGCCAATTCTCAGCAACTCTACGCCTCATTCGCCCAGGACGCCGCTCTCGGCCACGACCTGCTCGGGATGTACACCAGTTCCGACGGCGGCGCCACCTGGTCGCTCCTGCCAAACGTCCCGCCCTATTTTGACCGCAGCTACTCCTACGGCGGCCCACCCGGCAAGAGCGGTCAGGGACAGTACGACAACGTCCTCGCCGTCGATCCCGCGAACCCCGCGCACATCTTTGCGGGGGGCATCACCCTCGTGGAGTCCTCCAATGGAGGCGCACACTGGATCAATCTGGCAACGCCCGGCCAAACCGGCTTCGCCGTCGCGCTGCACCCCGATCAACACGCCCTCCTCTTTGACGCCAAGGGCGATCTGTTCGTCGGCAATGACGGCGGCGTCTGGGAAATGACTGCGGCGGGCGTCTGGAAAGACATCAGCGGCAATCTCAATATCACCCAGTTTTACCCCGGCCTCTCCGTCAGCCCCTACGGCTCCCTCGCCGGCGGCACGCAGGACAATGGAACCGTACAGTACCAAGGCGCGCCTGCATGGGCTCAACTCATCGGCGGCGACGGCGGCTTCACCGCGCTCGATCCTGCGCAGCCGCAGACACAATACACCGAATACATCCACGGAGGCGTCCTGTTTCGCTCCAAGAACGGCGGCGTCTCATTCACCTCCGGCTCGCCCAATTACAAGGATCAGCAAGCCATCGGCCTGCCCATGCCGCTCGCCGTCTCGCGCGCACACCCTTCCGACCTGTGGCTGGGCGCCGACCGCGTGTACAAGAGCACCGACCGCGGCGCGTCGTGGACGGCCGTCAGTCCAGTGTTTCCCGCGCCGTCCGGTTCGCGCGGCGATCCTCTGACCGCCCTGACCCAGGCGCAGTCCGGCAGCATCCTGTACGCGGGCACGCTTGCCGGGAGACTGTTCGCATCATTCGACGCCGGCAAGACATGGACGAACATAACGCCCGCCTACGCGGATCCCGCCGCATCCGTCACCTCCATCACCCCGAATCCCGCGAATCCCCGCCAGATCACCGTCACGTATGGCGGCTACGATTATCCCGCCAACGCCGTGCACGTCCTCGTGACGCCAGACGCGGCCAATGCGCGGCCCGCGTGGCAGAACGTCACGGGCAATCTGCCTCTCAGCCCCGTCGACTCCAGCCTCGCCCTCGGCGACCAGATCTACGTCGGCACCGATCAGGGCGTCTACACGGCCGCGCGGGGCTCGGCAAACTGGACGCTCTACGGGCAATTGCTTCCCCACACGCCAGTCGTCTCGCTCGCCGCCAGCGGTTCCGGCCGCCTGATCGCCGCGACGCACGGCCGCGGTGTTTGGGAGACAGCGTCCCCCGTCCCCGACGCGCTCGCCGCATCGACGGGAACCATGTGGCTTCGCAGCGGCCAGTCAGCCGCCCTGCGCGTCTACTCACAGGGCGTCGACGTCACGCGCTACGCCTCCTGGACCGCGAGCAACGGACACTCGGTCCGGATCGCGCGCGCCAGTACGGCGCCCCACGCCGCCTCCGTCGGGACTGCGGTCCAGGTCGTCGCCCTCCAGCCCGGCTCGTCCGTGCTGACCGCGACGTACGACGGCGCCATGACACAGATCGGCGTCACCGTCCAACCCATCGCCCCCGGCCCCCAAGCCACCATCCTCGAGAGCACACCCGCCATCCCCCTTCATCACATCGCCGTCCAGATCTCGCACAAGACCGCCTACCTCCCCATCTCTGCAGTGGCGAGCGTCCTCCAGCAACTCGGCCTGAACAACTCCTGGTCCGTCCGCACGCACTCCTGGGTGATCAGCGACCAAAGCCTTGCTCTGCCACCGACCGCTGCACCCCTGCGCGGAGCCGAGCCCGGTCTCGGCGCGACCGTCTACATCAACGGCGCCGTCGCCGCCACCGGACTCCCCATCCTCCAAGCGGGCGGCCCGACCCGACCTTCCGAGCATCAGCCCAGCAAGTCTCAGTCCAGCATCGCCGCCGTCACCTCCACGGCCACCGCTACTGCCACCGCCACTGCCCCGGGCTCCATTCCAGCCCAATACATCGCCATCTGGTACGTCGATCGCCTGCTCACACGGTTCGGTCTCCATTCCTCCTGGTCAGTCAACCGCGGCACCCACACCTACGTCTGGACCGTCGCCCCAGGCCCCGCCGTGTCCGACCCGGTCGCGTCCCGCCACCCCATCCCCGCGCACTCCGCGTCCGGTCAGTTGTAAATGCTCGCGATTTTTGGTATCCTATCGTTCGTTGTCCACCATGCGCACGCACTTACACGCGCCACACGCGGTCAACATCCTTCATGGGGGCGGATGGGGTACTGGTGTCCTTCCCGGTCTTCAAAACCGAGCGTCCGGCACGGGCTGTCGGAGGTGAGTTCGATTCTCACACGCTCCCGCCATATTTTTCTAGTTTAACAAGCCTTGATTTGCCATGATTTACAGCACCGAATCACCTCTCGAACGGTTTATGTTCGCGAGGCGCGACGTGAATCTTCATGCATCAATCGCAATTTCTATCTCATATTTATCACATTCTATTTCTTTCCAGATCTACCGGGGTCCAAAGTCGTACAGAGATTTCAAGTTTCGAACAGTCAGATATCCCTTCCATTCCCTCTCAGCATCCAGCCAGTCTTCATCGTAATTCCCGTACCACGACCAATTGGGACTCCAACTTCCGTCTTCATTGATGTGTTCAATTTCGTACTCTAAGTTCAACTGGATTGCGTCGCTTAGCATATCGGCAAACGGTGATGCAGGAGAATCAACAATTTGTAAAGGTTTCGCACCATAATTCGCCCATTGTTCAGGGCTCACATCCACGGTGAATGTAACGGACTTCATCAACTTGTCCTTAATGACTGTACGGTACGGTTCGGGAGCATATCTGTACAAACGCTGGTAGCATAGAAAATCATGTAAGTCCAACTTAAACTTCTCGGGCATCTGTTCCAGTTCCAACACCGCCTTGGCGGACAGCACATGCAAATACTGTCTTGGAACCAATTCGTTATAGCTCCACAGATAGCCAAGAATCTCGGCGTTAGGATTTGCCCATGTGCCTTCGACACCGCACCGTCTCGTGGTTTCGTCAAAACTCCACCAAGGGGCATGAGGAACCAAGTTAATGGATTCTGGAACAGCGTGCCACCGTTGCTCTTCGGTATCATACGCATCCAACAGATATCGAACTGCATCCTGAATCATCGGATCGGTCACAGGAAGTCCAATTTCCCGCGCATGTTGCAAGGCTATCGACGTACCCATCGGCGATGACTCTTCCAATCTAAAATCAGGCTCTATACACTGCCCAAACCCGCCGTCCGTGTTTTGAAAACCCTTGAGTGCGTCCCTAACATCAGAAGAAGAACCTCCCCAAAAGTAGAATGCCGCTAATTGCTTGTCCAAAAGACGAGCTTGAGTCATGACAAACATTCGAGAAAGCTGGAGTTGTCGTTCACTAAGTATTTTCATACGGTCACCCCTTCAATTCTGCCGTGATTCCGAAGTATTACGAGCGTTTCCAGGGTTAAAATGCTTCTCCACGTGTCAACCTCGCCCGTATCAGCATTCCAATTCAAAGGGAAACAGCCTTCAGGTAATTGCCTTGATATTTCATAGTCAAGATTGAGTTTCGTTTCGTGTTTAAGATCACCATAGAGCGGTGACGAAGGCGAAGGAACATACCAAATGGGTTTGGCAAAATACCCTGTCCAACTTGTTGGATCAATGTTTACAACGTTTCTAATCTCGCGGTGAAGGCACTCCAAAATCTCTGAAGTGATTCGTTGGGGAGTTCGTTCAGCCATCCTCAGAAAGCAAAGTGCCGCAAACATCTCTAGCGGTCGCGGAGAACATCGGAGCTTATTTACGGCAATTTCAGTTAATTGTTCGAGAAAATACCTCGGCACCAGCTCTTGGTACTCGTAGAGATACCCGACAATTTCAGCACTCGGATTTCCCCACAAATAATCGAATTGATCATCAGGAGGATCTTTTCGGCTGAGGTCAGGGAACCAATAACGGAGGTTGTCATCGAAAGAGCGCAGGAAATACGATATACCTTTTTGAACCAATTCATTCTCCACTGGGACACGCGACTCGCTCAGAATTTGAAAAGCTACACACGTACCAATGGGCGACGAACAGTTAGCATCGCCTTCACCCATTCCCGCAAATCCACCGTCTGCGCTCTGATGTTGCTCCAGCACCGCTAAAACTGCCTCGGAAATACCACCTTCAAAATGATATCGGAACAACGCCTGTTCTAAAGGTCTACCGTGGTCTGAAAGGTAGTCTCGTGCCCGCAAAAAGTTTGGGCCGCTCATGACCAACATGTTGAATTATCACCTCATTTTCACAGAACTTTATCTTCGGCTTATGTCGCTGGCCAGCCCAGATGTACAACAACGGCCAAATAACTGAAATTAATATTTTTTCATAAATGGGTAAATCAACTTGTTTGGGTCTCGCCCCTTTAGCCAAATAAAACCAACAACTTGGTTTAGCTTTTCCAAAGCATCTGGAGTAATTTCAATCTCACTCATGAGATAAAGCGGTTGATTATGCGCGCCCGGAAACACCATGACACGAATCTTTTTCATGCTTATCAACCTCCATCTACCCAATTCGCCATCATATACATTTCTCCTTCGCGTCATTCATTCTGGTTGTCCGTTGTTTGGCGCATTTAGTCGAGGGGTATGTTATCGGCCAATACAGGATATACCTAGACAGTGGAGGTGATGAAATGGACGATATTGACGGAATGCATGGTTCGAGGTACGATGGCCTTGAGAGTGAGGTGACGGAGCCAATGATTATGGCGCAACATGTCGTTGAATCTGAAAAAGAATGGATCACAACGGGAGAAGCTGCCCGCGTTTTGAATGTCGGGTCGATCAATACGGTAAAACGGTGGGCGCGCGAGGGGAAACTGCATTATCGCCAACCTGGTGGCGAGCATGGCCGTATGCAAATTGAGCGGGCATCCGTAGAGAAACTTCTTCATTCGACCGATTCCGAATTGCTTTCGATCCAAAGATCCGAACAAGCTTTGGATGAAACCGATGCGTTAGGGCGCAACATGACACAGGAAGCGATGGACGCACTCGAAGCTGGCCGAAAAGGGAAGCTGCCTTGGCAGAAGTCTACATGATCAAGGCCGTATGTGATACCAGCGTTCTTGTTCCCCCGTCTTCTCGAAGACGGTTGGTTTAGGCAGCCCGAGAAGGACTATTTGTGCCTTACTGGTCTCCGTGGATCATTGGTGAATTGTACCGAGTGCTTATGTGGCAATGGTTTGAGGATAAGCGTGGCGACTACGCATTATGCGCCAAGCTGAGCAATACGATGATGGAGCAGATGTCAGCATACTTTCTTGTTGCCGATCCAAAACCACCCTTTGATCAAGGGTGGCCCAATTTCCAAGACATAAACGACACACCCATCTGGTCATTAGCCAAGATGATTGGTGCAAATTTCGTCGTGTCGAACAACACCCGTCATTTTCCACCCGAAGACAACGGAAAACGCATTTATGAAGGAATTGAATACGTGACTGCACGACAATTTCTTGACATCATTGGGCTTGAATGTTTCCGCTGAGATATAGAGCCCGATAGTTGACGGAATTGCGTGTCCAAGAATAGCTGATTATACTGTCCATAGATCAGATGACACATAGAAAGGAAAAGACGTCCCTGTTTGGATGTG
>JAKACX010000014.1 GCA_021821055.1 Bacillota bacterium | reverse complement strand
CACGGCCATCCTGCTGGTCATGATGATTCCGGGCGAAACTCAGTTGATCCCGAATTTTGTCACACTGAACCTGATGCACCTGCTCGACACCTATTGGGCCCAGATCCTGCCCTACGGCGTGTCGGTGTTTGGCATCTTTTTGCTGCGCCAGTTCTTTCTGTCGCTGCCAAAAGACTACTGGGAAGCGGCCCGCATGGACGGCTGCGGCCACCTCCGGTTCCTGTGGTCCATCGCGCTGCCGCTGTGTCGCCCGATTCTGTTCACCATTGCACTGTATATCTTCATCGGCTCGTGGAATTCGCTGATGTGGCCCCTGATGGTCACGCAGAGCCACAACGTGCAGCCGGTGGAAGTGGCGCTGGCCCATTTCCTCGACAACAACTCGGTGGACTGGCGCCGTCTGTCGGCCGCGGCGATCTTCACGACCATGCCGGTCATCATCCTGTTTCTGCTGTTGCAAAAGCACATCATCAGGGGCGTGTCGCGCGGCGAGGGAATTCAGGGCTAAGGGGTGGACAACGTTGGCTACGTGGACATTTCACGGCGGCTGCCGCACGATTGGCGGCACGATCATCGAGCTGGTGGAGGACAAGTGGCGCGTCGTGTTCGACCTTGGGCGGCCGGTGAGCCGCGACGCGCCCGTGTTTGACCGCAAGCTGCGGGCGGCGGGAATTGCCGACATGCAGTACATGGGCATTGTTCCGCGCATTCCGGGCGTGTTCCTGGGCGGCGCGGAGGCGCCCGACTTCGCGCGGCGGACCCTGGTGGCTGTGAGTCACGCGCACCTCGACCACATGGCGCACCTGCCGCTGCTGCGCCAGGAGATTCCCGTGCTGGTCACGGCGGACACGAAGCGCATGCTCACGCTGCTCGACGCGTTGCACGAAGGCGTCGGTCACGAGGTCCGGTATGAGGTGTCGCACGATGACGACGTGTTCACCTTTGGGCCGTTCCACATTCGCCTGCTTCCTGTGGACCACGATATTCCCGGGGCTGCGGGCATGCTGATCGAGACGCCCACGGGGCGCTTCGCCTACTCGGGGGACCTGCGGCTCCACGGCAGACACGCGGACAGGACGCTCGCGTTTGCCGAACAGGCGAAGGCGTTTGCGCCGGACGTCCTGTGGATAGAAGGGACGCGGGCGCTCGGCAAGGACAACTCGGAGGTTCTGCGGGAGGCGGAGCTTCCGGGGCAGTTCGCGGAAGTGATGGCTGCGGCCGGGGCTGGCGTGTACTTCACGTACTACCCGCGGCACCCGGAGCGGTTGAACGCGATCCGCGAGGCGTGCCTAAAGACGTCGCGGACGCTCGCGGTCGGGGCGCCCAGCGCGTACGTCTATGCGGAGTACGGCGGGGATCTTTCGGGGTGCGCGATCTACGCGGGCGGTGAGGGCCTGTGGCACGACGATGTGCGGCGGTTTGCGGCTGGCTGCGGGCTGCCCGTCGTGACGCCGGAAGACCTGCGCGGGGCGGAGCGTCAGTTCGCGGTGGAACTCCCGTACGCGCGCCTGAGGGATTGGATCGACATTCAGCCGGAAGCCGGCGCGGTTTACCTCCATGCGGATGGACACCCGCTCGGACAGTTCGATGCGGACTGGGCCAATATGCAATACTGGCTGGCCGCTTTCGGCGCGCGCCTCGTGCGCATGGGGTCGAGCGGACACGCGTCGCGGGCGGACATCCATGCGCTGATCGAGCACATTGACCCGCGCGTGGTGATGCCGGTCCATTCGTTGGCGCCGGAAGAGATCAGTCCGGCTGGCGTCGCGCGCGTGCTGCCCACGGAGGGCGTCTGTTATTCCCTGGACGATGTACTGCAGGGTGCGCGTGTTGGATGATGCAGGAGAGGACCGGGCAGAATATCCTCAGGATGCAGGGTAGCCCTGTGCGTGGAAAGTTCTGCTTCTCTTGCAGGCGGGGGACGGTCCGTGAAACTCGTGGTGTTCGCAAGACAACTGTTGCAGGCGGTCATTCGCCACAATGTCGGGATGCTGGCCGCCGCGGTGGCCTTTTTCGGTTTTTCCGCAATGCTGCCGCTGTTCCTGCTGGTTCTGTTCGGGGCCACGTATTTCATGCCGCCGACGCAGATTCAGGGACTCGCCGCCGCGGTCGTCGGGCTGGCGGCGCCGAGCGCGCCGAGCGAGGTGAACCTTGTGGGCGAAACGGTGGATCGGCTGCTGTCCTTGCGCGGCAAGATGAGTCTCGTCGCGCTCTTTGGCCTGCTGTGGACGGCGATCGGCGGGTTCGTTTCATTTCAGCAGATCCTTGATGTCATCTGGGAACTGCGTTCGCGCCGTTCCTTTGTGCGCCAGTACATCGTCGGATTCGCGATGGTCGGCCTGTCGCTCCTCCTGGCCGTCGCGTCGGCCGTTGCACCGACCGTGTTGCGGGCGTTCGGGGACGGTCTCCGGTTGCCCGCGGCCGCGGCGGACCGGCTCGGCCTGCTCGGCGCCGCGTCGGGCGTGCTGTTCCCTGTGTGGGTGTTTGTCGTCGTCTACTTCAGCTTCCGTTTCCTCCCCTCGCATGCGCTAAAGGACCGTTACCTAGCGGTGGGCGCTGCGGCGGCGGCGCTGGGAGTCGTGTTGTCCCGGGCGGCCTTCACATGGTACCTGGGCCATCTCGGGCAGTATGAACTGGTCTATGGGGCGCTGGCGTTCGTGTTGCTGCTGCTGTTCTGGATCTACATCGTGAGCACCATCATTCTGCTGTGCGGTGAACTGGCGGTGTGCTGGAGCAGGGCGGCGGAGGGAAGCGGCGGGTGTGCCGGGGGACCGGCGCTGGGGAGCGCGGCGCCATGGATGAGGCGCGGGCGCGGCGACGGGCGGGTGCGGTGACGGGGAGGGCGGAGAGCGGAAAGCCCGTGTGAAACGGCGTCGTCGCCGGTTCTCTCACGGGCTTACTGCTGCAGGGGCTTTGCCTGCTATTCGGGTTCACCAGCTGTGACAGGCTCACCTGCTGTGAGGGTTCACCTGCCGTTGTTCCGCCCGCTGCACGGCGGGCCGCCTTACTCCTGAAACCAGGCGGTGCACTGCGCGGCGGGCGTCCGCTTGCGCGGCGTCTCGCGCTGGTCTGAGTAACCGAGGTAGACAGCCGCGACAAAGTCGGCTTCGGCCGGAATCTGCAGGAACCTGCGGACGCCGTGTCCGGAGAAGTAGTCCGCCGTGCGCCAGATGGTTGCGAGCCCGAGGTGGTGCGCGCCAAGCAGCAGGTTTTGCACCGCCGCCGCCGTCGCCGCGAGGTTCTCCTGGGTGGTGGTCTCGTCGCTTCCGTGAAGCGAGTAGACGACGATCACCGCGGGAGCGCTCATGAGCTTGCGGCGGATCGTGTCCCCGGCGATGCTCGCCTTGACCGCCGCCACCAGTTGGGCCGTTCGCGGCGCAGCGGGCGTCGCCTGGACGGAGACGGCGTCAGCCAGCCGCTCCCGTCCGCTCCCCGTCACCACACAAAAGCGCCACGGTTCGGTGAGCCGGTGGTTCGGCGCCCAGACGGCCAGGTTCAGACACTCCTCGATCAACTCCCGCGAGACGGTCCGGTCAAGGAATTTCTTCACGCTTGACCGGGACCGGATGGCTTCATCGACTTCCATGGTGGACCTCCCCGTCACAGTTGCGCGTGCCCGCTCAGATAGGCGTCAGACTGCTGCTGCAGTTGCTGCAGCGCCGCGTGGACGCTCAACTGTCCGGTGACCGCCTTGAAAAACAGCGCGTCGAGCACCGCCTGCACTTCCTTGTAGCTGCCCGGAAGCGGTCGGGGAATCGTGTATTTTGACGCCAGTTCGGTCATCGACACCCTTGTTCCGGGGTGGGTCGCGAGAAACGACTTCGGCATCCGTGCGGCGGACGCCTTGGTTTCCGGCGGGTACCCGGAGTGCTCGGCCCAATAGACCTGCTGCGCCGGTCCGAACCACCATTTGATGAACGTCCCCGCGGCCTGTTGCTCAGCCTTGGTGTGGTCGATCATGGTGACAAAGCCGAGTCCCTGCGCGATGTTGGCGCTGTGGCCGGTCGATCCGTTGGGGTAGGCGAACACGCCGACCGGGAACCTCCCGTGCACCGCCTCGAGCGTCTTCTGGTATCCGGCGGATGTCCCGTCTCCGACGGCGATGTGCCCGGCGCCAAAGTCGGCCCGGATATTTGACCCGTGGGCAAAGATCATCAGGTGGTTCTTGTACAGCGTGCGGAAGTAATTAAAGGTTGCCGTGGCAGCCGGCGAGAGGAAATCCGCCTTCGTTCCCTTCGAGCCCGGCGCGAAGAGCTGACCGCCGTTTGCGATAAAAGGCGGCAGGATATGCGCCGAGGAGTCCTTGTACGCCATCGGGATGACGGACGGGAACTTCTTCTTGATGAGCGCGAGGTCCGTGGCCAGTTGTGCCCATGTGGCGGGTGGCGACTTGATTCCCGCCTGGGCGAACATCTTCACATTGTAACTCAGTTGCGATACCTTCACGTCGGCCATGAGACGATAGTGCTGACCACCGACCGCGCCGTTGTTCCAGACGGCCGGATAGAACTGCTGCGGACCAAGACCGTTTTTCGCCGTCAGAAAGGGATTGAGCGGCAGCAGAGCGTGCGCGTTCAGGAACGACCCGTCGTAGTGGCTGATCTCGGCCAGCATGGGCGGATTGCCGGCCGCCAGAGCCGCCAGGGCCTTGGTGCTGGCCTTTGTACTGACAATAGACACGTGAATGGTCGGGTGTGTGCGATTGAACCAGTTGACCAGATAGACCTCCGAATTTTGCACGGGTCCGGCGTTATGCGATTCCCACAGCGAGAGTTTCACGGGCGCCGCGGCCGATTTTGCCGCGGATGAGGGTGCGCTGAGCGCCCCTGTGGCGGCGTAGCTCGCAACCGCCACCGCAGCCAGACCGGCCACGAGTGGCCAAAGGACTTTTGCTTTCATGAATTGTTCCCCTCCAGGTTCAGATGATTGGTTGGTCCTGCTCTGTCGATTTCGTTTCAGTGCGAGGTTACGGACAGCCTGCATCACCTCCCGGGAGAATGGTTCGCGTGCCGCTGGACAAGACTTGTTCGGGAACTCTTACAGGCTCGGTCACTCCTTGGAGCCCTGCTCGCCGCCCGCGACGGCGGCGACGATGTACTTTTGCGTGAACAGGAAGACGATGATGATGGGAAGAATGGCCAGCAGGGCGGCCGACGCCAGTTCTCTCCAATTGGCCTGATAGGCCTGCATGTAGTGTGTCAAGGCCAATTCGATCGGATCGATAGAAGTTGATGTTGTCATGATGAGCGGCCACTGGAACTGGTTCCAGGACGAGATGAAGGTGAGCAGCGTGACGGTCGCAACGGCCGGCCGCGCGAGTGGAACGGCCACTCTGCGGATGTACGTCCACGTGCCCACATTCTCAATGCGGGCGATCTCGCGGTAACTGGCCGGAAGCTTCATGAAATACTGCCGGAACAGGAAGATCCCCGACGTATTCGCGACAAACGGCACGATGAGGCCGGCGTAGTTGTTCAGCAGGTGCAGATGGAACAGCACGACGTACTGCGGCACCAGCAGGGCCTGGGCGGGCAACATCATGACGCCGAGAATGAGATAGAAGACCAGTTGCTTCCCCGGCATGCGCACCTCGGCCAGCGCGTACCCGGCCAGAGCGCTGCTGATCAGGACGCAGACGATCGTGACCGAGGTGATGAACACGCTGTTGGCGACGTAGCGCAGCCAGTGTGTCTGCGTCAACACCACCCAGATGGCGTGAAAGTGAAAGGCGGGCAGGAACACCGGCGGCAGGCTGTAGGCCGCGCCGCGGACCCCCGTCGCGATCACCAGCACCCAGTACACGGGCGCAACGAAGAGCACGGCGATCACTGCGCGCAGGGCCGTGATTCCCCACTTTCCCATTTTGGACCCTCCTTAGCGGTAGAAGACGAATCGGTCCGCCACCCATTTCTGCAGGAGGGCGAGAACCAGGATCAGGAGAAACAGCATGAAACTCATGGCCGACGCGAGCGAGAAGTTGTTGTAGAGAAACGCCGTCTGGTACACCAGCAGGGAATCGGTCGTCGTGGCGAAGGCCGGACCTCCGGCTCCGCCGTGCGGCCCGCCCGTGAGGGCATAGATCTGCGAAAAGGACTGCAGCGTGTTGATGGTCGACAGCACGACGACGAAGAATGTGACGGGACTGACCAGCGGCAGGATCACCCGGCGAAAGAGGTACCAGCGCTTTGCCCCGTCCACCTGGGCGGCCTCCAGGACGGACCGCGGGAGTGTCGCGAGCGCGCCGAGAAAGAGAACGGTGTAGAGGCCGAGTGAGTGCCACAGGCTATAGATGATGACGGACGGCATGGCCCACTGCGTGCTCGCTAGCCATCCGGGCTGCGGCAGATGGAAGAAGCCGAGCACGGCGTTTAGCAGTCCGAACTGCGGATCAAACAGCCAAATCCAGATGATGGATGTGGCAACGACGGGGGTGACGTGCGGCAGGAACACCATGGAGCGCCACACGCCGCCGCGCCTGGTCTGGATGCCTTCGCGCAGGAGCAGCGCAAGTCCCAGCGAGAGCAGGGTCGCTACTGGGACCATGACGGCCGTGAAGTACAGACTGGTCACCAGTGCCTGCCAGAAGAGCGGCTGGGCAAACAGTATTTGGAAATTGCCGAATCCTATGAATTGACTCTGAGAGGCAAAGATATTCCACTGGAAAAACGAGATGTACGCCAAAAACGCCGCTGGAGCATAGAAGAATACCAGGAACACCAGCATGCTCGGCAAGAGCAGACCGAAGCCCAGCACGGCCTCCCATCGGTGACGCAGGATCCTTCTTGGACGTGGAATAGCGATGGCCATCGTCGGCCTCCTATCGATTGGTCATGGACACGGCTTCCGGCATCTCCTGAACCTGTCCCATTTTGTGGCGCGGGCGCATGCGCCGTTGTTTCTCGTCAAACCAGTGGAGAGAGGAAAACGGTGCGGTCAGCAGCACGGACGCGCCGCGCTCAGGAATCGGTCGTCCGTGTTCCACCACGAACACGAGCGGATCATCGCCCCACAGGGCGTGCACGTGACTGCGCGGGCCGAGCGTCTCCACATCCGTCACCCGCACGGTGAACTGCACGCCTTCTCCGCGTCCGACGGTGATGAATTCCGGACGGAAACCGAGCCAGCAGGTCGGTAGTCCGGCGAGCGTGTCCCACAGTTCCCGGTGCGCCTCCGGACGGCTGATGGCCGCCACTTCGCCATGGCGGTGCGACGCGATGACGCCTTCGCTGCGACGGACGCAGACCCGCACCGCGTTCATCGGCGGCGAACCGAAGAAGCGCGCCACGAAGAGCGTGGCGGGTTCGCGATACACCTCGTCGGGCGTGCCGATTTGATGCAGTTCGCCATGCTGCATGACCAGGATGCGGTCGGCCATGGTCATGGCCTCCACCTGGTCGTGTGTCACGTAGACCGTGGCGACGCCCGTCTGTTCGTGCAGGCGCCGCAGGTCCATGCGCATCTTCTCCCGGAGCACGGCGTCGAGATTGGACAGGGGTTCGTCCATCAGGAAAATGACCGGCTGCCGCACGAGCGCCCGCCCCAGGGCGACACGCTGTTTCTGTCCTCCAGACAGCTGTCCGGGTCTCTTGCCCAGCATGTCGCCCAGTTCGAGCAGTTCCGCGACTTCCTTGACGCGCGCCCGAATCTGGGGCTTCGGTGTCCGGATCGCGGAGAGTCCAAACGCGAGGTTGTCTGCCACCGTCAGATGGGGGTACAAGGCGTAGTTTTGAAACACCATTCCCACGTTGCGGTCTCCTGGCGACAAGGATGACGCATCACGCCCCGAAAACTGGACGGTGCCCGATGTCGGTTGCTCGAGTCCCGCGATGATGCGCAGGATGGTGGACTTGCCGCAGCCTGACGGCCCGACGATCACAAGGAATTCACCGTGCAAGACGTCAAAGCTGATTCCGCGCAGGGCTGATTGCGCACCAAATTGCCGCGTCACGTCGTGAAAGTTCACTACATCCATGCGCGCTGCCTCCTCAGACCTTCTGTCAGCACCTATTATCCGGACATAGGGCGGCGGGTTGTTGTGGAATGGCTCCGCATCCGGTTAGGAATTGGTGTGGAATGGATCCGGTATTTGTTAACCAACCGCGCGGTATCGTGAACCAATTGTTGAGGCTGTGTAAATATAGTGTGCAAAACGCCGCCGGGACGGGCTTGCGGAGCCTGGCGTTACATCTCTTTTTCCAATCGTTCATGTTTGCTTTACATGCGGGGACTACGCTCATGGATAACGGCGAACGCGGCTGACGGCGCGGTGGCCTTGACTGGCGGGGGGCGAACTTCGTGGCAAGCGTTCTGATTGTCGAAGATGAGCCGAGAACTGCGGACGTCCTCAAGCGGTACCTGGAGCAAAACGGGCACGTGTGCGCCGTGTCGCACGACGGACATGCGGGGCTCGGCAAGGCGCTCACCGAAGCGTACGACGTCATTCTGCTCGACCGCATGCTGCCTGGTGTGGATGGGCTGCTGATCTGCCAAACAGTGAAGTCGCAGCGGGATTCGTTCATCATACTGCTGACCGCGAAGGCGGGCGAGCAGGACAGGGTGGAGGGTCTGGAGCAGGGGGCGGACGATTACATTGTCAAGCCGTTCAGTCTGCGCGAGGTGCTGGCGCGGGTCAATCGCCTGGTTGTCGCGCGCGCGCCCCGACAGGTGTGGCACTCCGACGGCGGGCAGTCGGTCCAAGTCGGAGACAGCCTCCTTGACACCGCAACCCATGTCTTGCGCAGGGGCAGTGTCGAAGTGACGCTGACGGCGACCGAGTGCCACATGCTGGCGCTGCTCGTCAAGAAAGCGGGCGTCGTGTGCACGAAGCTCCAACTCGCCTGCGCGGCGGGTCTGGTTGCCGCGGAAACGGAGTTTGACGACGCCGCGGCGCACAGGGTGACGTCGCATATGAGCCACGTCCGGCAAAAGATGTCGGAAGTGGACTGTTCCTGCCTGTTGCGAACCGTTCACGCCGTCGGTTACCGCGTACAGTGCGGCGCGTCCGACCTCCCCGAATAATGAGACATCAGTCGCCAGGATCGCTGCGCTGGCGCCTCGTCCTCCTCTTTTGTTCGCTCGCCGTCCTCATGGGCGCCGTGAATTTCGCGGCGGCGCAGATCCTTGTCCAGCGGGAACTCGCCAACTACGCAAACCATGTGCGTCAAGACCAGATGAGTGATTGGGCGCGCGTACTGTCCGCGCTGTATGTCGAGCACGGCGATTCCTGGAGCTTCGCCCACACGAGCGGATCGCGGCGCGGCGTCTTCCCCATCGATGGGCTGGTGCTCGGCCACGCGCAGTACGTGATTCGCTCCGGGACCCGTGTGGTCGCCGCGTCGCCTGTCGACGCAGCGGCTGTCCGTGTCGCGTCGCCCGCAGGCTGGTCGTCCATTCCGATCACGGTGGGGAACGAACGGATCGGCACCCTGCTGGTACGGTCGACGGCGTCGCCCGCCCTGCGGCTGCTCAGCGGGCAGTTGTCCAGTTCGTTCGCGTGGTTGCAGGCGGCTTTCATTGCCCTGGCGGTCGCGTTGTCCACCGTTATCGCCATCCAGTTGCTGCGCCGGGTGCTGCGGCCGCTCGAACAATTGGCGAGCGCCGCGCGCGGCATCACACAGCAGGCGTTCGACCTTCCGCTGCCGTCCGCGCACGACAGGGAGGTCGCGGACGTATTGCAGGCGTTTCGCGCCATGCGCGGGTACTTGACGGAGGCGCAGGAGGCGCGCGCAAGACTCTTGGCGGACGTGATGCACGAACTGCGGACGCCGATGACGATTGTGGCGAGCCAGATTGAAGCGGTGCAACTCGGCGTCTGTGCGATGACCGACGAGCACTTGGCCGTCTTGTACGATGAGGTGACGCGCATGGGTACCATGCTCAGCGACCTGCAGCAGTTGAGCGACGCTCAGGCGGGCGCGGTGAAGCTTGAGTGCGCCTGGGTGGACGTGGTTGGGTTGCTCGGCGGTGCGCGCGACTTGTTTCTGCTCGATTGTGCGCGGCGCAGCATCGTGTGCGCGATAGACGCCCGGCCGGACGCGGTGTGGATGTGGCTGGACCGCAGGAGAATGACGCAGGTGTTCGTCAATCTGATGTCGAACGCGATGCGCTTCACGCAAGACGGCGGGCGGATCGACTGGGACGTCAGGCCCGCTCCGGGGAGCGATGCCAGCGTGCGGATCACGATTCGCGACACCGGGCCGGGCGTTGCGCCGGAACACCTGCCGCACCTGTTTGACCGCTTCTATCGAGCAGACAACTCGCGCTGCAGGGACACGGGCGGCTCTGGCCTCGGGCTTGCGATCGTCAGGGAGATCGTGGAGTTGCACGGGGGCTCGGTGGACGTTTCGAGCGCGGCCGGCGAGGGCGCGGCGTTTTGCGTCACGCTTCCCGTTATCCCGGAGGGCCTGCTGCCTCCGGGCGAGGAGTGACGGCGCGGACGGTTCTGGCGCTACCGCGCCTGAACCAGCAGATGGCGCAGCGCGCTCTGGATGTCTGGGTATTGGAACGTGAATCCGGACTGCAGGGCCTTTTGCGGGATCACCCGCTGTCCTTTCAGGACCATGTCCGCCTTTTGTCCGAGGGCGGCGCGCAAGGCAAAGGTCGGGGCGGGCAGCCAGTGTCGCGTGTGAAGCAGGGATGCGATCTCCTGACCGAGTTGATTCATGGTGACGGGGGCGGGAGCCGTGATATTGACCGGGCCGGACAGATCCGGGCGTTCGAGCGTCCACAGCAGGAGCGCGACGGCGTCGTCCAGGTGGATCCAGGAGACAAACTGCTCTCCGCCGCCGAGCGGACCGCCCGCGTGCAGCCGATAGGGCAGGACAAGTTTGGCCAGCGCCCCGCCGCCGCTTCCCAGGACCACCCCGAACCGCGCCCGGACGACGCGGACGCCGAGCGGCTCACTCGACAATGCCGCCTGCTCCCAATGCGAACAGACGCCGGCCAGAAAATCGTCCGCGACGGGTCCGTCGTCCTCGGTGAACGTGCGCGACTGGCTCGCCCCGTAGTATCCGACGGCTGACGCGTTGACAAGAACGGCGGGGCGCAGGGCGCCGTGCGCGATGGCGCGGACGATCGCCTCGGTCACGCGCACGCGGCTGTCGAGGATCTCCCGTTTTTGCACGGGTGTCCAGCGGCCCTCGCTGATGGATCGGCCGGCGAGGTTGACAATGGCGTCGACCTGGTGCGCGCCGGGCTGTGCGGCGGCCAGATCGGCGTAGGTGATGGACTGTACGCCAGCCGCGAGCGGTCTTTGCGTCGACTCCTGGCGGCGCAGGTGGATGACGGAGACGTTTCGCGCCAGCAGGGCCCGGGTGAGGCGCTGGCCGACAAAGCCCGCGCCGCCCGCGATCAGGACGGCTGTCACCGGATGGCTCTTCACCGGGTCGTCTGTCACCGCACCGCCTCCTCTACCCGGAAAATGCGAGTAGACCTCGTCTGCGTCTCACGTGGCGACGAGTGTCCAGCGGCGTCCGCCGTCGACGGTGCGGTAGATGTTGCCGTTGAGGCACTGGACGAACCCGTCCATGGCTGAGGTGAACTGGACGACGCCGGGTTCGAAGGCGACGTTTTGCGGAAACTCGACCGAAGTCCAGGAGCGGCCGCTGTTTGTGGTTAGATCGAAGCCGTTTGCCGTGGTCAGCCATCCAAGGTCAGGCCCGGAAGTCCCGAGGCTCTGGGCGCCGGAAGCGCGCATCCTGGCCACGGCGCTTCTCGCGAGGGCGGGCGGCGTGATGGCCAACTGCGCGGCCTCGATGCTGGCGGCCTGCATTTTCCTCCAGGTGACGCCGCCGTTTGTGGTGACAAAATCAATGACGCGGTTGGAGATGCCCAGGTTCACGGCGAACATGCCGCTGCTGGCGTTTGCGAACCACAGGCCGCTGTACATGAATTCGGTCGGATGGAGCCCCAGGGGGATGAGTCTCCAGCTTCGTCCGCCGTCCACCGTGCCGTAGAGCAGGGAGTTGGCTCCGACGGCGAAGCCGCGTTTTGCGGAGATGAAACGGATGGTCATGGGGCCGGACATCCCGCCGTCGTAAGGCGGCGCGGACGCCACGGGCAGATGGCCGACCGTGCGCCACGCGGAGCCGCCGTTTGTCGTCTCGAGAACGGCGTTTGCATTGCCCGCGACGCCGAGACCGAAGCCGACTGCAGGATTGACAAAGCTGAAGCCGTTGACCGGCATGACGGCGGGGTAGGCCTGTGACCACGAACGCCCACCGTCTGCGGTGTGGTAGAGGCGATTCGAGATGCCGACAACGTTACCGATCAACCAGCCGTTCGCGGCGCTCGGGAACGACATGGCCTGGCTTGCGCCGACCGCGCTCGGGAGCCCGGGGACGTCGGGAATCGGCGGGTACGGTGTCCAGTGAAGCCCGCCGTCGGTCGTCTTCGCGAGCGTGATGGTCCCCGCGCCGCACGCTTCGCACTCGCCTGTCGCGTAGGCGACGCGGTCATTGACCGCGACAAATGGACCGGGCGAACTTCCCGGTCCCCTGGCGGCGTGCGTCGCGCCGCCCGGGGCGGGGCCGGCGCCCGCGGTGGACACGCCGAGGATCGGCTTGAAGTGGACGCCGTCCGTACTCGCGAGGATGGAGTAGCTGGTCTGCGACATGCCCGATCCACCTACGAGTTGCATCCAGACGCGGTGAGCGCTGGTCGCCTGCAGGTGCGCATAGCTCCGCAACCCCGGGAGGCGCGCGCTCTTTGTCCACACGGCGCCGCCGTCGATAGTGCGGTACACGGTGTTTCCGTCGCTCGCCCAGCCGACGGAGGGGCCTGAGAATGTAACGGCCGTCACCCCCGAGACCCCGTGGACGGGTCGCCAGACGCGCCCGCCGTCGGGAGTTCTGAACAGGCTGCCGCCGAATGAATTCCGGGCGCCGCGGACAGCGAATCCCGTTGTGGGCGACGTGAAATCCGCCTGGATCAGCGCCAGCCCGGACTGTCTGACCTCGCTCCACGCGCGACCGCCGTTTTTCGTTATGAGGATGGCGTTGCGGCTGTACGCGACGGCGTCGTTCGCGTTCAATGCCTGGATGCCGGTCAGATCAAGCGGGCCGCGGTACTGCGCGGCAAAGTGCAGGCCGCCGTCTGTCGTCGCAAGAATGACGCCATTGCCGACCACCCAGCCGCGGCTGTCGTTTGCGAACGCCACGGCATGCAGCGTGTAATCCGGCAGACCGCCGCCGGCAAGCGTCGCGTGGATGACGGCAGGGGACCGCGCGGATCTGCGGGTTGCCGCGTGCACGGGTGGACTTCCGGATTGCGGTATGGTCTGCCATAACAGTGTTGCGCAGAAGAGCAGTGAGCCGACAGTCATCGAGGATCGCAACAGTCTGTGTTTCTGCATGCAGGCCTGTCCCACCTTCCGTCCGGATGGTTGTCGGAGCATTGATCATAGCTCAGTCGCGCGCAGTACCAGTATAGCACCGCGTCAGAGCCGTGGACGGTGATTTCGTGCGCCGGGCAAACACAGACTAGATGGGGGCGCGCGAGACAGACGGGGGCAGACGGTCAGGACTTGCGGCAGGTCTGCGCCATGTGTTTGGCTGGCAGACCTGCGCGCGGGGCGTGTGTGTGAACGTGGGTCAGCGAGCGCGGCGAGCATCTGCTCACGCCGACCCGGCGGTTCAGGCGCCAGCCGTTCCGTATCCGGGCACGAGCAAGAAAAACAGCACGAAGATAATCAGAAACACGACAGCCCACTGGGTGTATCCTCCGAATGTACCCACAATGCAGACCTCCCCTCCACTTCATGCTTCATAGTATGGGATGTGCGCACCATCCTTGTAGGTCACATCACCTAGATCGACCATGATTTCTTTCGGACCGCGGGCTATAATTGGAGGACGACTCTTCCAAATGAAGCGGCAATCCTCCGCCGGCGGACAGGAGATTTCTGGATGCGTGTGTTTTTCGAACTCATGTGGTTCTTCAAACAGCACAAATGGCGGTACATCTCGGGCATTGCCTTGCTCCTCGCCGTTGCGGCCCTGAACCTGATCCCGCCGCACGCCGTCGGGGTCGTGGTGAATGAACTCGGAAGCAGGACGCTGACGCGAGGCGCACTCTTCTTCTGGCTCTACGTGATCGCCGGCACAGCCGTCTTGTCCTACGCGCTGCGCTACTCCTGGCGCATGCTCCTGTTCGGCGCGGCCATGCGCCTGGCCGCCGAGTTGCGCCGCAAGCTCTACGAACACTTCGTCCGCATGGCGCCGCAGTTTTACCACGATCACCGCGTCGGAGACCTGATGGCGCACGCCACGAACGACGTGCAGGCGGTCGAGATGGTGGGGACCGAGGGCATACTGATGCTGGTCGACTCGATCGCGACGGGTGTTGCGGTCACTCTCACCATGGTTCTCACCATCAGTTGGCAAATGACGGTCGTCGCGCTGCTGCCCATGCCGATCATCGCGTACGCGACCAGTAAATACGGCAAGAAACTGCATGAGCGCTTCCACGGCGCCCAGCGGGCATTCTCCGAGCTAAATGAAAAGGTGCAGGAAAACATCTCGGGAGTGCGCGTGATCAGGGCGTTCGGACAGGAAGAAGCGGAGAACCGGGCGTTTGCCGAACTGTCGCAGAGCGTCGTCGACCGCAACGTGGCGGTCGCGAGAATCGACTCGCTCTTCGATCCGACGATTCAGCTTGTCGTCGGCCTGTCCTACGTGTTGTCAGTAGCCGCTGGATCGTATTTCGTCGTCCGGGGCCATCTGACGGTCGGGGCGTTGATCGCTTTTACCATGTACCTCGGTCAACTCATCTGGCCAATGCTGGCTTTTGGCTGGCTGTTCAATATCGTTGAACGCGGGCGCGCGTCCAATGACCGCATCACGACGCTGCTGGCCGCGCCGGCGACCGTCGTCGACCGCGTCGGCGCGAGGGACGAAACTCCCACGGGAGATATTTCGTACGCGGTCCGCTCCTTCCATTACCCGGACACGACTGCGCAAGTGTTGCGCGACATCGCCTTCACCCTGCCGCGTGGGCGCACCCTCGGAGTGGTCGGGCGCACGGGTGCGGGTAAATCGACGCTGCTCAGGCTGTTGTTGCGCGAGTTTGACGTGCAAGACGGAGACATCCGGATTGGCGGCGACTCCGTCTATGACGTTACGCTTGCCGGACTGCGGCGGGCGATCGCCTATGTTCCGCAAGACCACTATCTCTTTTCCGCCACAGTGGCCGAGAATATCGCGTTCGCCGCGCCCGCGGCGCGCATGGAAGACATTCGCAACGCCGCGCGATCGGCCGGGATTGCCGAAGACATCGAGCGGTTCCCGGACGGGTACGGGACACTCGTCGGTGAGCGCGGCGTGACCCTGTCCGGAGGACAGAAGCAGCGCATTTCCATCGCGCGGGCCTTGCTTCTGGACGCTGAAATTCTCATTCTGGACGATGCATTGTCCGCCGTGGACGCGAAAACGGAAGCGCTGATCCTGGATTCATTGCGGGCGCAGCGCTCCGGGCGCACGACACTCATCGCGACACACCGTCTGAGCGCAGTCGAACACGCGGACCTCATCCTGACGCTCGACGGCGGTCGGGTGGCCGAGGCCGGGACCCACGACGAACTGCGGCGCTTTGGCGGGTTGTACGAAGCCATGTATCAGCGCCAGCAGTTGGAGTCGTTGGTCGAAGCCGGGGGTGCGACGGCATGACGGCAGGCCCGGAGACCGCCATGCATCAGGAGCCCGTGCTTGCGCCGGAGCGCGGCGTGACGCGGCGGCTCCTGCGCTACATGAAACCGCATACGCGCACGCTTGCCGGCGCGTTCGTCCTGCTTGGGGTGGCGACGGCGGCCGACGTTCTGGGACCCATCTTGCTGAAGATCTTCATCGACGGCTATCTGATGCCGCGCCGATTTCCCATCAGGCCAATCCTCACGCTGGCCATCGCCTACTCGGGGCTGCTCGCCGTCAGCGCCTTGTTCAACTACTGGCAGCTTTTCACGTTTCAAAGAGTGGCATTACGCATCATTCAGCGTTTGCGCGTCGACCTTTTTGGACATCTCCAGCGTCTCGGCCTCGCCTACTTCGACGGCACGCCCGCCGGAGCGCTCGTGTCGCGGGCGACCAACGACACCGAGGCGATCAAGGACCTGTATGTGAGCGTCCTGTCGACCTTTGTGCAAAACGGTTTCCTGCTTGTGGGCATCTACATTGCGATGTTCGCGCTGGACGTCCGCCTGGCCGTTTTCTGCCTGGGCATTGCGCCCGTCATATTGCTCATCATGGCCGTGTACAGGCGCCAGAGTTCGCGCATCTACCAGTTGACGCGACGGGAACTCGCCCGACTGAACGCGCGGCTCAATGAATCGCTTCAGGGCATGTACGTCATCCAGGCGATGCGCCAGGAGCGCCGGATGCGGACCGAGTTCGGAGAGATCAATGAAGCGTACCGGCGGCTGCGGATGCGCAATGTCCATCTCAACGGCCTCTTGCTCCGTCCGATGGTGGACGTCGTCTACTTCCTGGCTCTGATGCTGGTCCTCAGTTTTTTTGGCCTCGCCTCCAGGTCGACCGTCGTCAATGTAGGTGTCTTGTACGCATTTGTGAACTATCTGGAACGCTTCTTTGAACCGATCAACCAGATGATGATGCGGCTCGGCTCCTTCCAACAGGCGACCGTCGCGGCCGCGCGCGTTTTTCAACTGATGGATGAACAAGACGTGGCCCCGGGCGCCGGCGGGGCGGCGCAAGGACCGGCGCAAGGACCGGCGCAAGGACCCGCGATTGAAGACGGGCTGGTGACGTTTGACCGCGTGAGCTTTTCCTACGACGGCCGCACGGATGTCTTAAGAGACATCTCGTTCACCGCCAAACCCGGCCAGACGGTGGCTCTGGTGGGACACACGGGCAGCGGCAAGAGCACGGTTGCCAGTCTGTTATTGCGATTCTATCCGGTGACGCGGGGAAGAATATCGATCGACGGCGTCTCGCTCGACGACTTTGGGAACGAGGAACTGCGGCGCAAGGTCGGACTGGTGCTACAGGATCCCTTCCTGTTTGTGGGCGACGTGCGCGGCAATATTCGCCTTGGAGACGACGACATCTCCGACGCGGAGATTGAAGAGGCGGCGCGCTTCGTCGGGGCCGACCGCGTCGTGGGCAGACTGCCGGGCGGCTATGGTGAACCCGTGGCCGAACGCGGCGTCAAGTTCTCCGGCGGCGAGCGGCAGTTATTCGCGTTCGCGCGGACGATGGCAAGGCAGCCAAGGATCCTGGTGCTCGACGAGGCGACGGCGAGCGTGGACACGGAGACGGAAGAGGTGATCCAGGAAGCGCTCGCGCGCATGCGCATGGGCCGCACGACCATCGCCATCGCGCATCGACTGTCCACGATTCAGGACGCCGACTTGATTCTCGTGCTGCATCGCGGCGAGATTGTGGAGCGCGGCACGCATCGCGAACTCATCGGGCAGGGAGGGCTGTACCACGCGATGTACCTGTTGCAACAAGGCGGGAGTTCGGCAAGGGCCGCGGGAGGGACAGGTCAGTAGACAGTGCACGGCGGAGGTCGGCGAGAAAACGGCTGATGTAAAGACTGATTGGATGGACGGCTCGCGCGGGGCTCATTGACGCTATTCCACGCACAGCACCAAAATAGACGCTCATGGCAAGGTGGACACCCGCACACCCGATGTGGTTGACTAATGTCGGCCGTTGCGCAACGATAGGAGGGAGAAGCCTGTTTAAGGGCTAAAGGAGATGAGTCAATTGTCGAATGCGGAGATCAAGGTGATGGATAACGGTCCGTACATCGTGACAGGGGATGTGGTGGTGCAGGACGTCGAGGGGAACCGCTTCGAAACCAAGGAGCAGTTCGCTCTGTGCCGCTGCGGCAGATCACAGACCAAGCCGTTTTGCGACGGCGCCCACCGCGGTCACTTTGAAGACCGTTCGCGCGCGGCAAAGCCGTAAGCGAGTCTGGTCGGCCGGGTCCTCCGGTCACGGCGCGTCCGGCAGCCAGACGTGGAACGACGCGCCGCCTTCCGGGACGGCGGCGTAGCGGATGGCGCCGCCGTGGCCTTCCACGATCGATTTCGTGATGGCAAGGCCCAGGCCAACGCCCCCGTCCTTTCTGGAGCGGGCTGTGTCGACGCGGTAGAAACGCTCGAACAGGTGAGGCTGGTGCTCCGGGCTGACGCCCGGCCCGTTGTCGTACACTGAAAGCGTGACGCCCCCCTCGTCTCGGGCCAGCGACACGCGAATCTCCCCAGTTTCCGGGTCTGTGTGGTGCACGGCGTTTTGAAACAGGTTGAGCAGCACCTGTTTCATCCGGTCGCGGTCCACCTGGGCCTCCACAGGTTCCTCCACGTCAAACACGACCGCGCGGTTTCCGGACAACAGTCGCAGGTGCGGCTCAATCTCGCGAATCACGCCGTCGAGCGGTTGCCGCTCGAGTTGCAGGGTGGGTTCACGGTCGAGACGCGCCAGCAGGATCAGGTCCGCCACCAGTTTTGTCATGCGTTGCGACTCGCCGTGGAGACTGTGCAGCGACTTTTGCAGTTGCTCCGGATTTGCGGCGGCGCCGCGCAGCAAGACCTCAAGAAAGCCGTGAATGGACGTCAGCGGCGTGCGCAGCTCATGGGAAGCGTCCGCCACGAACTGGCGCATCTTTTCCTTCGCCTCCCGTTCGGCGGCAAAGGCAGTGTGCAGGCGTTCGAGCATGTCGTTGAACGATTCGGACAGCATCTGCACTTCGGTTTGCGCCTGGGGGCTTGCGGAAAAGCGTTCGTCCAGCGTCCCCGCATTGATGCGCCGCACAGTGCCGACCAGGTTTGACAGCGGGACGAGTGTCTTTCGCAGCACAGGCAGGAACGACAGGACGCCGCCGCACAGGGCGAACAAGGCGAGGATTGCGTAAATCCACAGTTGTTGCGCCAGTACGCTCTGCAGTTGTCCGGCCGGAGTTGTCACCTGTAACAGCCCCGGTGCGCCATTGACGATTCCGGGCACCAGGACGATGAGGTCTTCGCCGCCGTTTGCGTTGCGATGCGTCTGGTATGTCAGGTTGCCCGCGGGCGACAGCCCTCGCTGGTAGGCGGACAGCGCTCGCTGGTAGGCGCTGCGAGACAGACGCGGCACGGGGCCGTGGCTTGTGCTCTGGTACAGGACCTGCACCTGGCAGGTTTGGCTGATGAACGCCACCGTGGAAATAGGCACGTTGAGTCCGAACAGGGGATTGTTGGTCGTATTGTTGCCGGACGACTCCGAGAAGTAGTTCCAGGCCTGCGGCGGCAGGGCGCGGATCTCGCCCAGGACCGTGGTCGCCGTGTTGCGGTAGAGAAACTGGCTCATGAAGACGTACTGCAGGACTCCAATCAGGAGCAGGAGTCCGGACAGGATGAGCAGCGAACGCGACAGCAACTGGTAGCGCAGTGAGCGCGGCGGGAGAGGACGCCGCAGCAACGGACGCATGGCCCATTTCATGGCAGGTCCACACGGTATCCGGCGCCGCGGATGGTCCGGATGACCTGGTGCTCCGTGTCCCTGAGCTTCTCCCGGATGGAGCGGATGTAGACTTCAACGATATTTTCCTGCCCCCCAAAGTCGTAGCCCCACACCTGGTCGAGGATTTTCGCCTTGCTCAAAACGATTCCGTGGTTGATGACGAGGTAGCGCAAGAGCGCAAATTCAGTCATGGACAGGTTCAGCACGTCGTCGTTGTAGCGGATCTCGCGGCGCGCCTGATTGATCTGGAAGGGACCGGCGGCCATTTCACTGAGCAGGTCGGGGAACTGGTTGCGAATGCGGGCGCTGATGCGCGCCAGGAGTTCCTCGAAGCTAAACGGCTTGGTCATGTAGTCGTCCGCTCCGTTGAGCAGCCCCTTGACGCGGTCCCCGACCTCGTCTTTCGCCGTGAGCATGATGACAGCCACAGGCTGCGCTTTTTTCATCATCCGGCACAGTTCAAGGCCGTCCATTCCGGGCATCATGATATCAAGGACCGCCACGTGTGGGCGGAACTCGCGGGATATCTGGAGCGCATGCATGCCTCCGTGCGCTGTCATCACCTGATAGCCTTCGTGCTGGAGACCGAGTTCAAGGAATTCAATGATGCTCGCTTCGTCGTCCACGATGAGCACCCGCACGTCCTGTGGCCGATACACGTCTCTCACCTCGCCCACAGTGTAACCGAAAGTGCCGTGTTTGCGCCCGCATTCAGTGGACTTTCAGCCTGCCTTCACGTTGACTTCAGGCTGGTGTGGCTTACTGGGAGTGTGGATCAAACGCATGCGGACCAATGACGCACCCAAGGAGTTTCTGCCATATGGACGAAAACATGAATGGACCAGCGCCGAATCCCAGCAGGAAGCCCCGGCCGCCAAGAAGGGTCATGCAGGCGGCGGCGGTCGTCGTCTTGTCGGCCGTGATTGGATCGGCGTCGACGCTTGTGCTCGCGTGGGCCATGGTTCCGACCCTGTTTGTCTCCAGAAGCGGCCAGTCGTCAGTGGGGCTGCAGAGCACGAGCTATCTCGGTTCCTCCGGACACTCCGGGGGCACAGTGAACAAAACGGTCAATATCAGCATGAACAACGCGGTCGTTCAGGTGGCGAAAAAGGTCACGCCCAGTGTCGTCGGGGTGCTCAACTATCAGTATCAGCCCAACGGCAACGGCATCAATACGCTGCAGGAATACGGCGTCGGATCGGGCATCGTGTTTTCATCCGACGGCTACATCGTGACGAACAATCACGTCGTCGCGGGAGCCGCCAAGGTCGTCGTGGCGCTGTACGGCGGCAGGCGTGTCACGGCCCGCGTGGTCGGGACCGACCCGTACACCGATCTGGCAGTCCTGAAGATTCCGCCGAGCGACATCGGCCGACAGAACGTGGCGCAGTTTGGCAACAGCGACACCCTGCAGGCGGGCGACCCGGTGGTCGCCATCGGGAATCCGGGCGGTCTGACGTTCCAGGACACGGTGACCAGCGGCGTGATCAGCGCGACGTCGCGCGTGATGCCGGTGATCAGCGCGCAGTCGGGGCAGCAGATCGGCCAGGAGGCCGTGCTGCAGACTGACGCCGCGATCAATCCCGGCAACAGCGGCGGGCCGCTGTGCAATGCGGTGGGCCAGGTGATTGGCATTGACAGTTCGAAGATCGTGGCAACGGGGTTCACCGGAATGGGATTCGCCATCCCGATCAATGAGGTCAAGGTCATCGCGTCGCAGATCATTGCGACGGGACACGCGACGCATCCGGCGATCGGCATCGAAGCGGAATCGCTCTCCAACTTCGCGGCCGGAAGCGGTCCGAACGTCCCTGTCTCGAACGGGGTCTACGTCGTCGCCGTGACGAGCGCGGCCGCGCGGGCGGCGGGTCTGCAAAAGGGCGACGTGATCGTGAGCCTGAACGGCAAGCTGGTGACGGGGCTGTCATCGTTGCAGATGCAACTCTGGAACTCCTACAAGCCCGGGGATGTCGTGACGCTGGGCGTGTACCGCGGGCATACGAAGCAGAGTATCACGCTCAAGCTGACGACGCTCCCGCCGTATCATCCCGCGTCGGCCAGCGGAAGTTCCGGGACTCCGTAGGCCGTGGGTCGCCATTCAGAATCACCCCGGTCGCTGTCCGCCGTCCCCCTCCGGGCGCGGTCGGACCACGTTTACCGGCGGCAAACGACCTGCTTGGAAGATCAGGCGGAGCCTCTCTTGCGAGAGCGGCTCCGCCTGATGTAGTTTAGCGCATATTGTCAGGACTGTCATTACGCTTGGAGCGCCGGGACGGGTTTGCCACTCACCCCTGGCCGCCGCCCATGCATCCCATGCAAAACCCTCCGGACGGCGTGTAGTAGGTTGCCGCGGTCACGGCGGCAGCCGCGGCCTGTGCGATGGTGACAGGACCCGTCGCGTGGAAGGCGCCCTGCTGCAGGGGGAGCAGGCCGAGTGAAGCGGACAGGGCGGCCGCCGCGTACTCGGACGGCGGGACAGAGGCCGCGTCGCTCGCGGTCAGATGAAACATGGCGGGATGGGACAGCAGTGCGCCGTAGCCGAGGGCGTGCGCGAGAATGTTCGCCGCCAGTGCCCGTGTGACCAATTGATTTGGATGAAACAGGTCGCCGGCGGGCAGCCATCCGTTGGCGTAAGCGCCGCGGATGGACTGGTACGCGGGCGATGCGGACGCGACGTCGGACAGGGAATGCTGCATCGCCGCCGTGATCGGGCCGCCGGAATTCAGGCCGAGTGTGTTGGCGAGCAGAGACACGAAGGCGGCGCGCGTCATGTCGTGCTGTGGCTGGATCACGCCGCCCGCGCCTGTCTGCAGGAGGCCGCGACGCACGAGCAGAGTGATCTGGGTCGCCTGGGGCACGCCGGACAGACCTGTGATCGGTCCCGAGTAGGGCTGTGCGATCCCTGGAGAGACCATGAAGCGGCCAGTCGCCGCATTGAACACGGACGAGTACTGGGAGGTCTGCGGCGCATACGCCAGAATGACGCGCGGCGCGCCGGGGGAGACCGGACTTTTTCCGTTTACCGCAGTGTATTTCGCCGCCATCTGCGGCTGCGTCAGCAGGTACTCAAGGCGCAGCGGCTGCTGCTGCACCCAGTCGCGCTCGGCTTGGGCGAGACTGATCGCCTTCGTGGGCGAGGCTGGCGCGGGTCCGTTCTGCGATGGCTGCCACCAGAAGTCCTGGACCTGACCCGTCTGTCCGTTGACATCGATATTTCCCGTGTTTCCCTGAAGTGGAAGGCCGTGCAGGAGAGGCGTTATGGAGAAACTGGTGGCGACCTTGGAACCGGGGGGGTTCTGCCACGGCTGCGCCGATACGGCGAGACCGCCTGTGTCATGCGGGAATGCCCTGCGCACGAAGTTGGTCGCTGCTGCGGTCGCCTGGGACTGCGTGATGGTCGCGGGCTGGCCGAATTTCTTTTGCAGCGCGAGTTTTTGTTGCAGTGTCGACGTGCCTGCCTTGACGGGCGTGTAGCTGTTGTAGTTGACGAGCGCGCCCCAGGTCGCGTCGACCGTGGCGCTGACCGTGCTGGACTGCGGCCCGCTCCAATTGAACGTCCACTGGTTGTCGCTGCCGGGCTGCGACATCATCTGCGATGTCCCCGTCAGGTGGTCGGCGGACGTGATTCCGGCCGCCTGCTCTGCGTAGTGCAACGCTTGCGCCTCGGTCCAGTTCGCTTTTGTCCCGTACGGGTTCACCTGGGGTCCGTTTGCGACCAGGGGATGGGGCGCGTGGTAGACAGGCATCGCCTGCGTCTGCCCGCCGGAGTTGACCGGCTGGCCGTTTTGCGCGTTTAGGACGGGCAGTCCGATGGTGTTCGCCGACGTGTCAAACTGGTTATTCCAGAAGTTTGGGTAGTTCTGCTGCGGCTGCACGTATGCGAGGTACACCTGGGATGTGACGGTTTGCCACACCGTGGTGTACGCCAGGTGGATGTCGAGGTGGCGCGCGTAGGATTGGGCTGCGGCGGAGGGACTGATCGCGCTGGAAGGCGCGGGAAATGGCGAGTTTGTCGTCCAGGAGGCATTGACTGAGTCGACGACGCCATTTTGGTCGACGGTGATCGAGAGGCCGTCAAACGGCGCACGGAGCCCGTGCACGTAGCGTTGGAAGTTGAACGTGTAGGAGATGGGCTGCGTCAAGGCTCCCTGTGTCGTCACAACCGGTTGCAGACGCGTCTGCGGGTACTGGGTCGGATACAGTTGCCTGGCGAGGGAGACGGCCTTCTGCTGCGCCATGGCCTGCGACTCCTTGGGCGGGAAGGTGAACTTGCCCTGCGGGTACCCGCCGTAGTAGTTCAGGACCATGCCGTTTGCCGCTTCCACGGAAGCGTTGATATATTGCTGTTGGCCCGTCGGGGTATTGTATGAAAAGGTGAACCCGTAATTGGCCGGTCCGTTGTTCTGCTGGTTATTGTACTGCTCCTGCGTCACCTTGAAGGAAGCCGGGATGGCAAAATCCTTGCGCACGGCGGCAAGCGCCTGCGCTTCGGTCAACTGGGCGGGCGCTTTGGTCTGCGATTGGGTCTGCGCGAACGCGGGCGCCGTGGTCGCGATGGAACCCGCGGCCAGCAAGCCGATGGCGGCGACGGCCCAGGCGGGGTCGACTCGCGGTTTACGTCGATGGTTGGCCATGTCGTGTTCTCCTCTCAACTGGGGACAATCGATGTTTTCCTGGTGCGCGGCGCGGTGCGGGCGCGGTGCGCCGCCGCGTGACCGGATGCGCGGACAACCGGTGCGCGGGTAACCGACCGCACGGTCGGCTGGTCGCGCGGATAACCGGTGTGTGGTCAAGCGACCGCGAGGTCAACTGGCCGCGCGGCACTCTTCCTGTTAGACGGTCGGAGGCGCAAAAGGTTACAGGCGAGCTTGCGTTGCGGCGACAAAGTTTCCGTGCTCGTGAATCCGGGCGGGGGCGCGACGACGGGGCGACGGGGCGACGGGGCGACGGGGGCCCAGCCAGCCGTCTGACGCTGGCGGCGGCATGACGGCGGCATGAGGAGGTCCAACGTGGTCGGTGGGAGTAAGCACAGAAACCACACTTAAGCAGCCTAATAAGTTCCTAATTAGGCCCAATTTTAATCGTTATTCGGCCACTAGCCCCAAAAAGGGTTGCTAATCTGCAGGAAACGGGACGATTCGGCGCAAATAGCCCCAGTTTCTTGTCTTGTGCGTCTGCTGGGCCCAGCCGTGCGTCCGCCGGGCCCAGCCTTGTGTCCGCTAGGTCCAGCCTTGTGTCCGCTAGGTCCAGCCGTGTCCGCCGGGCCCAACCGACCGCCCCGGATGCGTCTCCCCGGCTACCGCCTCCGATCGGCTGACAACGCGTCCAGCGCCCGCTTCGTCGTGCGGATCTCGGCCATCAATTTCTCTTGGGCCGAAGCGGTCGGCGCGGTCTCCTGCCCCATCAGCCATGTCAGATGGAGTTGCAGGCGAGCGATCTCGTTGCTGTCGTCGCGTGTGACCGCTGGGTCCGCTTGGCTCGCGCGCTGCGCCCGTTCGACCCACTGCTCGTAGCTGCCGCGAAACGTCGTGGGTCGGCCCTGGTCCCAAGACACGACCGCATTGGCCACGCGGGCGGCAAACGTCCTGTCATGGCTGACCATGATGACGGCGCCGGGGTATGCGAGCAGCGCGTCTTCGATGCGTTCGCGCGTGTCAATATCCAGGTAGTTGGTCGGCTCATCCAGCACGAGGAGATGGGCTGCGGACAGGTACAATTTGATGAAAGCCAGACGGCAGCGTTCCCCCATGCTGAGGTCGCCGACGGTCGTCCGCATCTGGTCGGCGGGGAACAGGAAACCGGCGAGCACGGTCCTGGCATACGAGACGGTCATGTCCGGGAGGGCCAGCAGGGTTCCGAGCACGGTTTGCGACAGGTCGAGACCGTCGAGTTCCTGTGCGAAGTAGCCAATGCGAAGCGCAGGGTGGCGCGCGACCTCGCCGGCGGTCGGTTGCAGGACGCCCACGATCAGCTTGAGCAGCGTCGACTTGCCCGAGCCGTTCCGGCCCAGCACGGCGATGCGGTCGCCGCGACTGACGGTGAGCGAGAATGGCTGGAGGACTGTTCGCGCCCCGTAGGCGTGTTCAATGTCGGTCATTTGCAACAGCGTCTTTGCCGCGAGCGCCGCGCCTCCCAGTTCCATGCGGGAGCGCGGTCCGGTGTCCGGCCGCTCCACCATGCGTTCCTCCAGTCGCTGCAGCGCCCGTTCCTTGGCCTTAAAGCGCGTCGAGTTCTTCTCGGCCTTCTTGCGTTGGTAATAGTCGATCCCGGCAGCCCTGTGCGCGCGCTCGTACCACTCGCGGTAGCGCGCGATTGCATCCTCCAGTTCGCGCCGCTCCCGCCGTTGCTTGTCGTAGAGCGCCTGCGTCGCGTGCAGTTCAAGGTCGCGCTGGGCGTGAAACGCCGTGTAGCCTCCGTCAAAGCGCCTCGCGCCCTGCGGTGTGAGTTCAATAACGGCGTGTGCGACGCGGTCAATGAAGGTGCGGTCGTGGGAAACGAACAGTACGGTCGCGCGCGTTGAACGGAGCCACTCTTCCAGCCAGCCCAAGGACTCCGCGTCGAGGTGGTTGGTCGGTTCGTCCAGGACGATGACCTCCGGTGCGCGTAGCCAGATGGCGGCCAGTTGGACGCGAGTCTTCTCGCCGCCGGAGAGGTGTGACAGGCGCGTGTGGAGAGCAGCCGGGGCGAGCCCCGCCCAGGCTGCGGCTGACTTGGCGCTGTGGCCATGGGCGGAGGAGACCGGGGGAGTGTCAAGCGTGTCGACGACGGGCGGATGCTGCTGTGCGTCGTCGCCCGCGGCGATGGCGCTCAGGTACGAGATCACGTGGGGATCCGCGGCGCTGTGCAGTTGCTGTTCAAGCCACGCAAAGCGCTCCGGCGCCACGCCGTAGAGGATGCGGCCGCCGTCAAGAGACGCGCGCCCGAACAGCGCCTCAATCAGCGTGGTTTTGCCGACGCCGTTTCGTCCAATGAGGGCGACGCGCTCACCCTGGCCGATGGTAAAGGAAACATTCTCGAACAATACTCTGCCGGAGACTTCTTTTTTCGCGGATTGTACTTTGATCGCGTAGTTCATCATGACCACTCCTTCATCTCATCCATGAATGCATGAGATTCCCGGGGCGGCTGACACCCGCGCATGAGGCGAACAAGTGCTGGATCTTGTGGGGAAAAGGGGTCTCCCATTTCGGACATACCCATCCCGTTCGCGTTTCGCGGGCGCTCATGCGCCGTCGAGAATCGGTCAGCGAACGGTTGAATTCCTCATGTCCGGAAATGGATACCTCCTTTTAACGTCACGATAGCACGGGACCTCCCGAAGGGCAAGGGGCGGTGTGATGAACAAGGGGCCGACCGGGGTGCGCGAGACCGGACCCATGGGCGGGAGCCGGCACGGAGGTCAAGGAGACATGTGCAAATCCAAATTGGGGCAGGCGCACCGGCATATGCAGTGTCTGACTACAGCGTCATACGCTATGTATGGAATGATCGCGTCTACAGCGGGAACTATTGTGGTATACAACATGGTCTTCGGGAGCTTGTCCTGGCTATGCGCCGATGCGGTCAACTCTCGCTCGCGGAGAGAGAGGAATCGTCTCGTGAGATCCCTGCACCGGAACGCTCCGTTTGGCACCAGTTGCGGCAATGGGGCGACGAGAATATCCGCGATAGCGATTTTGCACATTGGTAGGCCACCACGGGTAGACCTTCGATTCCTCCTTCAAGCGTGGTAGGCACATTATCGTGAACGTAGTCGAGTGGAGCATGTCAATAAACAACTCACAGCAAACGGTGGGCGCAATGGCCGGTACTTTGGACGCGCAAGACTGGTGCTGCTCGCCAAAGACTGGACCTTCATCGAGAAGTTCTGGCTGGTGGACCTCTCGGGTACCGCATCCGTTCTGAGCCGACAGTATGCCAACCGTGGCATCAAGGCGACCGATCCGGCCGACCTCTTTCGCTCCTGCCTGCTGATGCTGCAGGTGGGGTGCCCCTGCGTGACGGCATGGGTCGATGAATTGCGTCGCGTTCCGCTGTACGCTATCATTAGCGGGTTCCTCCCGGGAAACACTCCTGGCGTGGGTACCTTCTATGACTTCTTCACTCGCCGCTGGCTTTCTGCCAGTCCTCATCTGACGGCCCCGGTCAAACCCAAGCGCAAGAAGAGACTCTCCATACGTCATCCCAAACCGGATACAACGTACCGACGGGAGAGGTTTGGCCAAGAACGCGGCAAGGCGGCATAAAGGGAAAAGAAGGGAGTGGAGAGGGCCTGATTTAGCCTCCGAATCCAGTCTTTTGTTGCATATGTACTATGAAATGGGTTGGCTAGAGCGACGCGCAACCCGTTGTGCGAACCGTCGGACGGCCTCCTAATTGCAGTGTTACTTGACTACAGATGTGTACCAGAAGTATAAAAACTAGATAAACCCATTATCTCTAACAATTGAACAATAAGTCCTATTGTACAAAGCGTAAGAGCCCAAGAACGTACTCTCTTGACCGATTCAACCTCTCTATCAATTCTACCCTGCCTATAAATAAGAAAGAAACCGATTATGGAAAGGAATATACCGATAATGGGGAATAAAAGCGATGCAACACCGAATGAAAACGGAACATTGAAGGTTTTGTTTCTTGTAACTGCAACCCTATTTAAGTTGGTATTATACATCCTATTCAAGGTGCCTAGAAATTCTTCGTTATTGCCAAATAACTGTATTGCCAACCTTATGCTTTCGTCTTCGGAATAACCTTGTGATTGAAGGTGCGACGCGGATTCCTCCAAATGATTTCGAATTTCCTCCTTCAAATCGCGAACTTCTTTGGTATCCTCAAGTTCTTTGTAAAGTGATTCAACATACTGGTCAATTTCATTTTTCATCTTTATTACCCTCCCCCAGGGAATTGTCTACAACGGATTTAGGGAACTGCCACTCTCGTTTTTTAAGGAGAAAAAACTTACTCCATCATCGAACATATGGTGATATTTTCTCCTTGCACCGAATCCATTCCCTCTCCAATAAGATTCAATGAACCGACTCAGTTCAAGCCTTTTGAGGGAAAGGTATAGCTGATGGAGGACACGCATTGGAAAGATCCCTTCCAGGGCCGTTCGATTGCGTCGCGACCGGTACAGCGATCCTCTCCAGACCCTCTTCCGGGCGCGCCCCCTGCAGGCAGGGGCAGCAATTTGTGGTGCACCAAGTCGCTGACGTCCGTCTAACCGATGGGCTCTATGATGGCGCCAACAACACCGAGCTCGTGACGCCAGCCGTACAGTATACTTCGCCGGAACCCCGTTTCATCCTTCCTCGGTGGCGCGCCCGCGCCATGGGAGTCTAGCCAGGGCCCCAGACGTTATCTGAAGTCCACTTTGCCCGCGCGCCGCGGACGTTACCATTGTTCCTGGGGGCTGTCTGACGAACAAGGGACTGCCCGGGGAGCAAGGGGCGCGTCGGTGCTGCCTGCGGAAAAGGATTTGCGGGGCCGATGTCGAAAATCCAAGTGAGGCCGGACGACTGAGGCCCGACGACTGAGGCCCGAAGACTCTGATCGCAGGCGAAACACCATGGATGAAAGGGAGTTGGCGGATGCAGGCGGATTCGACAGTGTCTTCAGCGGTGTCGGAGGATGGGGAGCAAGAGCGTGCGGGCGGTGCAGAGAGTGCTGGGCGCACGCCCGGGTTCATAACGGGCGGCATCGACTATTATGAGCAGGAACTCGCGCCTGAACTGGCGGCGGTGGCAAAACTGGCGCAGCGCATCGGACAGGGGAAGGCTCTGGCCAAGCAGGCGGTGGAGGCGAACCGGGGGGACACGCTCAGGCAACTCGACGACCTCGCGCGCCTCGGGGCCGAACTTGTCGAGCAGGCCGGAGCACTGCGCGAAGCCGTCGACCAGTTTCGCATGGTGAACGCGGACGAGGACCGCGAAGCCTGGACGCGCAGGTTTACGGAAGCGTGCCGCGCGAACGGTCACGAGGTCGAGGGCGAGTATCCCGCGTTTCGCATATTTCCGCTGGAAATGCGCGTGGATTTCACAAACGGCGCCATCCTGCTGAACGGACGCACGGTCCGGACACTCCATCCAAAGGCGGTGGCCGCGCTGGTGGACCGGGAAATCGGCCGATTGAACAAGGCGCGTTTCAATGCACCCCTGTTCATGAAGGCGCTCACCCGCGCCTACGACCTGCTGCTTGCGGAACGGCCGGCGGCGCCCGGGACGAAGGGGGTGGGGGTCGTGACACTCAAGGAGATCCACGCGCTGCTCGCCCTGCGCTCCGGAACGTCGGTCACGAGCGGCTACACGCTGAATCAGTTCGCATTTGACATCTACCGTTTGCGGACGCAGTCGGAGCACCGCTTGGTGCTGGACGACCGACGGCTGGTGTTCGGCCAGACGCGGCACCCCAAGGATGCGATCGCCATCCCCAAGCCGGGCGGCACGAAGGAGAGCTTTGGCGCCCTGGAACTGGCCCAATTGGATGAAGATGACGGAGGCGATGGGAAGTGACAACGGCCGTCTCGCGCACGCAGTTTGTGAATCGCCCGGCGGCTGAAATGCTGACCCGGGACGACATATGGAAGACTTTCGTGGATCCGGCGGGAATCGCCGGATTCTGGGCGAAGGAGTACTTGCGCGGGCTGGTTGCGGCGGGGGCCGGCAAGGTGAAGCTCGTGCGCGGCCGCCCTGGCGCCGGCAAGACGCACCTGCTGCGCTACTTCGGACTGCGGGCGCAGGACGACGGGTACGTGGTGTGCCGGATAGACGCGAGGACGGCGCGCCTGGCCGCCGTCGACGACCTGTATCGGGCGGTCAGCCAGGCGCTGGATTGGGACGACCTGCTCGATCGTTGCGCGAGCAGCGTGATCCGCGACGGGCTCGGGTTTCCCGATTTTTCCGGCAGCCCGCACGATTTTCGCGCGTGGGCGGAGGCCGCCGGTCGCAGTCCGGTGTCTCTGATGGCCGACATTCGCGCGGCAAGCGACCGCCTTGTTCGCGGGATGGATATCAGCAAGTGGCTGCGCGAACCGATTCGCGCGAGCATCGTCCGCCGAATGGGCGCGGAACTGGTGGAGGAAGAGACGCTGCTCCGCTGGCTGCGCGGTGAAAGACTCATCAAGCACGAGCGCAACGCCATCAGCGTCGCGGGTTCCGTGGACCGTCGCAACGCCCGCGAGATGCTGCGTTCACTGGCGGTCCTGGCGCGCGCGGCGGGTCGCGGGGGGCTGCTGGTCCTGATTGACAATGCGGAGGTTCTGGCCGGAACCGCGCGGCGGGACGGCGTGCAGTATTACACCCGCAACAGCCGCGACCAGGCGTATGAGATGATCCGCGAGTTGATCGACGAGAGTCACCTCGCGCCGCACCTCTTCATGATGGTCTTTGCCGAGGCGAACCTGTTTGACAATCCGAAGACGGGCCTCCCGTCCTACCCGGCGCTGTGGCATCGCGTGCAGCCGGAGATTGTGACGGCGCAGGTGAACCGGTTCGCCGACGTGGTCGATCTGGATACGCTGTGGCGCAACGAGGATCTTGGCCGCCTGCGCACGGTCTGGAGCGAGTCGTTCGCCGGTGTCACTCTGATTGAGGAGACGTCTGATGAATCCGGCGCTGCTCCTGAATTGGATTGGTCCAATACGCGCCGTGCGGTGAGGAGTGCGCTCGCGGCCGCACACGGGGGAATGTGACATGGAGCAGAGCGCCAGGTTCATCGTCGAGGGACTGCGGTCGGGCGTGCCTTACCGCGAGTTGTCCAGGAAGGTCGTATTCGGGCGGGAACGGTACATAGAAGCGGTGAAGCGGTTGCTCGAAGGCGTGGAAGAGGGGCGGGCGCCATCGGTTCCGGCGTATATTGTCCGCGCCCACTACGGCGAGGGAAAGACGCACCTGCTGCACTCGCTGTGGGGGATGGCGGAGGAGCGGGACTGGGTCGTTACGCTGGTGTCGCTCAGCAAGGAGACGCCGCTTGATAGATTGGACTACTTCTATCCCAAGATGATACGCAATACGTATGTGCCGGGCAGCGCCCAACCCGGTGCGGGCAAGATCGTCGAGCGCGCGCTTGAGGAGCGCATGTTGGCCGAGGCGCGGTCCATCGGCTTTTCCGCCCGCATCATGGCGCTGCTGGACAATCTGATCGTGCGCAATGAGGGCTATGAAGAGTTGCTCGGCGACATCGATGGCGAGTTTCTCAGCACGGCGGACATTCGCCGGATCCACCGACAGAACTACGCCCGCCCACTGCCGCTGCCGCGTTCGAGCCTGCGGGATGAGGCGTTCGAATACCTGCGGTTCATGGACTGGCTGATCCGGAAGGCGGGGTACCGCGGGTGGCTCGTGCTGGTTGACGAGGTCGAACTGATCGGGAAGCTCGGCAAGGGTGCGCGGAGCCAGGCGTACGGGAACCTGGGGCGCATCATCAGCGGTGCGCTGCCGAATGTCATCAGCGTCTGGGCGCTCGCGGCCAATTTTTACAGCGACGTGCTGATCAAGCGCAATGACCGCGAAGAACTGCCGGACTGGCTGGCGGCGCGCCCGAAGCTGGCAGAGTACGCGCCGTGGTGCGCCGCCGGGGTGGACGCTCTAATGGAAGCGAAATTGTTGAATGAATTGACCCAGGCGCAGATCGGGGAACTGGTCGCGCAGATTCACGCATTGCATCAGGAGGCGTACGGCTGGAGCGCGCCGTTTGACGCGGTGGATCTGCTGGCGCAAGTACGACGGTTCTCGCCGGCGCAGGACACGCGGCTGCGGACGTATGTGCGCCTGGCGCTCACCATCCTCGACATCTGGCAGCAGTACGGCGAGGCGCCGACTATCGCGTCGCTCGCTGCGCTGACGGACGAGCCACTCGACGAGGCGCCGCAGTGGGAAGCGGGCGGGGAGTGAAGGGATGGACGGAGGGTGAGTGCGTGGACGGCCGGGACGCGGTGCGGATATACGTCAGCGCGGACATGGAAGGCGTCGGCGGGATCGTCCTGCGGGAGCAGGTCCGTCGCGGCGAGGCGTTCTACGACGAGGGCCGGCGTCTGTACACGCGCGAGGTGAACGCCGTGACGGACGCGCTGTTCGCCTGCGGGGCCGATCAGGTGATCGTGAAGGACGGGCACGGCGGCGGGCTGAACTTGATCCTTGAGGAACTCGACGAGCGGGCGCTGTACGCGGTGGGAGCCACGCCGATGGAGCGCCGGTTCCCGGGTCTGGACGGGGGGCTTGCGGGTTTGGATGGCGGGGTGGCGCCCGGCCCGGACGGTGGGGCGGCGACGCGCCTGGGGGGCGGGATGGAGTCGGGTCCGGACGGGGGCTTCGCGGGTCGGGACGGAGACTTCGCGGGTCGGGACGGGGCGCCGGACGGCGCGTTTGCGGGAGCGTGTCTCGTGGGGTATCACGGGATGGCGGGGACGCTGTTCGGGGTGCGGGCGCACACGTACACGCCGACGGAATGGCAGGCGTTGGAGCTGAACGGGCGGCCGGTGGGGGAGATCGTCATCGACGCACTGCTGTTCGGGCTGCGCGGCGTCCCGGTCCTGTTCGTGTCGGGCGATGAGGCCGCCTGCCGGGAGGCCACGGCCCATTTGCCGCACGCTGTCACGCTGGTGACCAAATGGGGAACCGGACAGCACGCCGCGCTGATCAAGCCGCCCAAAGCGGTGCGGGCGCAGATGGGCGCGGCCTTGGCGTCCGCCATGGCCCGCGCGGCGGACGCGCCGCCGCTTGTCTGGCCGGGGCCGTACGAACTGCGGATCCGCTTCGCCGAACCGGCGCAGGCCGACGCCCGGCACTACGACGGCGTCGCGGCAGAGCGGATCGACGGCGTGACGGCGGTCTATCGCGGCGCGGACCTGCTGGACGTGCTGTCGCGGGCGCTGTGAGGGGGAGCGGAGGGAGGGCCGGGGCGCCCTATGCGTGCTCATGCGACACTTGGAGCGCGATCTGGCGTCTGGGACCATGGACTGGATTTTATGCTTGACTCTTTCAGTATTTACGATTTAGACTTAGAAACATAAGGGAGGCAGGTGAATGCGGTTCAGTTTCAAGCGGAGGCCAACCGCAGGTGCAATCAAACGAAACGCCTTGCGGATTGAGGGAAGACTCAGACGGGAGGCCGCAATCTTGAGGCTAAAGGTCACTTTTCAATCGGAGCACCCGATTACACTCCCCATCCACTATCACCCAATTCTCCAGGGTGTCTTGTACTCGTCCATCCAAGTTCCGGCATTGAGGGACCAACTCCACGGCAAGGGGTTCTCGGAAGGGCAACGGCCGGCCAAACTGTTCACATTTTCCCGACTTGAGGGCCACTATGAGCTGCATCCACAGAGTCGGACGATTACATTCGACTCTCCCGTAGAGTGGACGGTATCGAGTGCCGTTGATGACCTGGCGACTCATGTGGCGAGCGGATTGTTGAAAGCGCCCTCAGTAACCCTGGGATCCAACGCTGTTGAAGTACGACACGTGCAGATGGAGGGATTCCGCGGGACAGCGCGTGATGTTCAGATCCGCTTGTTATCACCGGTGACGACGTACCGGACCGAGGTGCTTCCTGGCGGAAGAAAATACACGCACTACATCTCGCCGTGGGATCCCGAATCGGCTTCATTGATCAAACGGAATCTGGCCTTCAAGGCGAGCGCCTTGGGCCAGTCATGTTCGGAGCAGGAGGTCGGAATTCGCCTTATTCCCATTGGAGAGCCGACTGACAGATCGGAGAAGGTGGTGATGTTCAAGTCGACGCCGATACGCGTTTGGGACGGGGACTTCCGTCTTGCGGGCGATCCCTACTTTATCAAATTGGCATGGGATGCCGGTATTGGCGGGAAATCGAGCGAAGGGTTCGGCTGTTTCGAGACGTTGTCCAACGGGAGGTGAGGCAAGGTGCTGGATGCAATGGTCCGTCTGGGTGATGCGCTACGCTCCGCAACCGACGCAGATCCCCTGTTGTCTCTGGTGCAACTGTTGCCGTCAAGGCAAGGAAAGGGTGACAGGTTCATCTGCGAGTTTGCGGTCGACTCGGCGGCTCGCTCGGGAGGGTCCTCCAAACTGGAGACACGGCTTTACGCCGTGAGTGAAGCCGAGGCGATGGCAGTTAGCCGCCAGTTTCTCTGGATTGGCAATGCTCCAGGACCCAATAGCCCGCAGTGGACCGGAACCACGAACAATGTGGAGTACCTGCTGTCACAGACGATACCCACCTTATGCCTCAAACTTCCCGAAGATTCAAATCTGCGCGCCACTCTGGAGGCAGTGCGCGAAACTTGTTTCTATGATCTTGGACCGCAATCTGGGCAAGAGTCACGGTTCCGATATCTGCTCGATCTGGAACGACTTGGACTACTTCCGGAAGGCGCAATGGAGCGGTTGCTCCAACGGGGTTCGGACTCATCCGGTACCCATATAAGCGCAAAGTCGTTTCTACTGCGGCTTGAGCAGGAGTTTTTCGCTGCGACAGACATCAGGAAGTCGAGCGTTGTTCTGTGGTCGTTGTCCGTGGACGGTCAAAGGATTGTGGACCATCCGGACTATCGGTCGCTCGTCATGAATCAGAAGGTGGACGCCGTCTTTGATGGCAAAGAGGGACGCTGCGCCACTTGTGCCAGGGTATCGACAGTGACCGCCGATTTGACCCGGATGAGCTTCAAATATTACAACACGGACAAGATATCGTTCGCGAGCGGTGTTGGCGGCAACCGGTTCGACCGCAATCTAGCCTTGTGCCGTAGTTGCTATGCAGCGGCGCTTGCCGCCGAGGCTTATGTCAAGGCCAACCTGCGCAGCAGGATCGGAGATCTCCCGTGCTACGTGGTTCCCGACTACATCGGAGAGTGGGAGGGGCAGGGAGTCATAGGCGACGGTTCCGCGATCATGCGCAAGATCGACCAGACGATCAATCAGCAGTTTGACACAGTGGAGCGCTTTGAGCGCAGCATAGAGGGTGCCCGGTGGGAGAGCCACGGTACCGTCGTAAACCTGTTGTTTTTCGCGTGGAACAACGCTGAACTCCGCATTCTCGACTTGGTTCGGGATGTTCCTATCAGCCGCTTCGAGACACTCCAACTCGCCTTCACCAAGACGCGAAGGATCGGTGAGCGGCTGGTGGGAGAGTCCCTATCAGAGTTCAATGATTGGAAGATGGACCTGTACCGCATGTACGAGTTAATTCCGGTAGCGAAGGCCGGCGACGGTGGGGTGGACCATCGATTGCTGCTGCAGTTCCTGCACAGTGTGATATCAGGTCGTCGGGTCGACTACGATTTCCTCGTTCGCGCCTTCGCCAAATTGATCATCGTCCATCGCTTTGAGCAGTATGTCACAACGCAGGTCCGCAAGCCCCCGTCAGGTTATGAGTTGAGGAGTTTGACGAGGGATGTTGTCAGCGCCAATCTGGTGTTCTACTGCTTGAGACGCCTGGGTCAACTGAATCACTCGCCGTTTGAGGCATGGGAGGAGGAGAGCAATATGAACGCGGAGCGCGCCGAAGACGGATTGGATTCCAGCGTGGCCAAGCATGGCCAGTCTGGGGTCAGGGTGCAAGACGATGATCGCGCGGGAAGGTTTCTGGACGCCATGGGTTATGGCAGGTCGCAGCGTGGGCTGTTTTGGTTGGGCTTTTTGATGGGGAAGATCGCCTATGTTCAACGCCGGGGCGGGATTCATTCCGTTCCTGTTTTAGAAAAAATTGATTATCGAGGCATGGATGAATCGGCTGTCACCAAGCTGATCGGCCGGGTGATCGAGTCTGCGCGGCAGAACAAGCTCTTTGACGACAGACAGGGAGCGTCGACATCGCGCATCCTGTACCGGATGTATGAGGCTTTTGGCGCGGCTTGGAAGCACGATGCGAGTGCCGTGACATGGGAGCCGTCCGGAAGAGTATCGAAGGAGGAGGCCGTATTCTATATCATGTCCGGCTTTGCCTACCAGAGTCAGGGGTATCGGTGGCGTCAGGTGGAGGGTGACGAGGTCGACGCCTTCGGCAGTGGCGAAGGCGAGGGCGACGACGAAATGGTCGACTCTGCACCTTATGCGTAGAGAAACACTTGCTACGAGGAACATCGGGAGACTCAGTTCGGCGTTGGAGGTTCTATTACGGGGAGGAACGACCGATGAATAACGGAGAAATCCTGTTTCTTTATGATGCAACACTGTCCAATCCCAACGGCGATCCTGACGATGAAAATCGTCCGCGTATGGACTATGATCATCGTCATAATCTCGTCAGCGACGTCCGGGTGAAACGGTATGTCCGTGACTACCTGGCAGACCAGGGGCATGAGATCTACGTCGCAAAATCGGAACACGGCGAGGCGTTGACGGCGACGAAACGGCTGGAGAATCTCTTGGGTGGACGGAAGCCGTCGGCGGCGGATCTGCCCAAAATTTTGGAGAGTCTCATCGATGTGCGGTTGTTTGGCGCGACGATGCCCATCAAGGGCGACAGGGCGGACAAGGCAGGCAAGCGGGAGAAAGGGGACGAACCCGGCGACAAGGGAAAAGAGAAGGGCGACTCGATTCAGGTGACGGGGCCTGTCCAGTTTACTTGGGGCCAGTCGCTTAACAAGGTGGATCTTGTGAGTTCGTATACGATCAGCTCTCTCTTCAAATCGGAGGAAGGAAAGACGCAGGGTACGTTTGGGAAGGACTATCGGGTGTTCTATTCCCTGATCGGGGTCGCGGGGGTTATCAGCGGTCGCCGAGCCAAGTATGCACAGTTGACGGAACAGGACTTGGGTCTGCTGGACGCGGCCATGGTGCGCGCGATTCCCCTTCAGGCCACGCGGAGCAAAGTTGGACAGTATCCCAGGCTCTATGTGCGCGTCATGTACCGGGATCCTGACACGGTGATAGGAGACTGGCGCAACACGGTGCGCTTGCAGGAAACGGAAGGCCTCAGGGGTGTTCGCGAGACGCGGCTGGAGGTGGACGATCTCTTGAACAGACTGGAGGCGTACCAAGATCGGATTGCTCGTGTGATTTTGTGGCAGGACCCACTGTTGCGGCTCGTCTCGAAGCGGGGAGAGGGGCTGCTCATCGACCTGGCCGCAGAGGCGGTCCGCGAGCTCATGGAATCAGCGCCCGGCGCGCTTGAGGCATGAGTGTCATGGCGGCGTTGCGACAGGTTGCCGTGTTTGATCTGGTTGGACGGGCTGCTCATTTCCGGAAGTTTTACACCAATTCTTCTTCACTCTCATTTTCGCTGCCGCCGCGCACGACGGTGTCCGGAATCATCGCGGCGATTCTGGGACGGAAAAGGGATTCGTACTACGATCTTCTCGGGCCGGGGCGGAGCCTGATGTCAGTTTCGCTGCGGTCGCCGGTACGCGCCGTCATTCAGACCGTGAATAATCTGCTGGTCAAGAGCCCCTCGGATCTGAATGGATCCTCTAAACTGTCGATGCATACCCAGGTGCCGACAGAAATTGTCCTTCCATTACATGAAGAGGATTTACTCGTGTACCGGGTGTACTTCGCGCATGAATCCGCAGAGGTGTTCGACGAATTGGCGGACCGGGTGCGACGAAACGCCCCCGCCTATCCCATCTCCTTGGGAAGCGCTCCCATGCTGGGAGAACTGAGATGGGTCGCCTTTGCTGATGAGTGGCGCGTTATGGATTCGGGGGAATGGATCGCAGCGGTCACGCCCTGCCTGGTGGATGCTGTCTCGATCGTCGGCTTCGACCGGGATGGCTTGGCAGACGGCGAACGTCTGCAGGTGGTGAAGGACCTCATGCCTTATTCTTTTGAGCCCGGGCGCAGAAACGTGTGGAACCGCGCTTATCTGTACGAACGGCAGGGCCGTCCGCTGCCTGTCAGGCTGAAGACGCCTGCGTTGAGGCTGTCCTATCAGACGGGGGCGGAGTCTGGCAGCGCGGTGGACGACGTGGTGTTCGCCGAGTGGGGGGAGGGGAGCGGCGGAGGTGTACTACTCCCACTTTGATCGCGAGAAAGCTGTCGCTACGCCGGGGGATCGTTCCCACGCGCAACGGCTGACCGATCACTTGGTTGCCGTAGCGAGTGCCGCCGCGATGGCCGTAAGCGGCCATCGCGACGCCGCTCGCATGACGAAGCTTGCTTTCTTGACGGGGGCGACGCATGATTTCGGCAAGTACACTCCGTATTTTCAGGAGTACCTGAGACGGGGGAGATCGGCGAGTCCACAGGCGCTTCGCCGGAAGCAGCACGCATTCATCTCTGCGTTGTTCGGAGCGTTTCATGTCCTTCAGGATGAGGCAAGCGATCCTGTGATCAGCGTGGGCGATGCGATGCTCGTCTATCTGGCAACCAAGCGGCATCATTCGTCCTTGCACAACCTCGATGAGGACATCGGGACCCATCCGGCTGTTCGCGGGGATCTTGACGCGGTTCCGGATCCTCTGAGCGGACAGCTCGAAATCGTGAGAGCCCAGATCGACGCCATCCGATCCGACAAAGGCACGATCGAGATGGAGTTGCGCGACGTCTTGGGACATGGCTTCGCCTACGGCGTCACAGGCGATCCGCAAATAGAACTGTTCTTTTCCCGCGGTTGGTATGAGACATTCTCGCGACTTGCCGAGGCCCACCTTCGAACGGGCAACACTTCCAAGCGCTTCTGGCATCCGGATCACTCTTCGTATGTTGACCTGTTGAGTTTATTCTCCGCCCTGATCGACGCGGATAAACGCAGCGCCGCGCAGGTGGAGTCGAGGGGCCGCCCAGCGTTTCCCACGGATCTCGTGAGCAGGAAACTTGGCGCTGATGCGGCGCTTGGGAAATCAGGGCCAATGGACGGGATCCGCAATGGTCTGCTGGGTTCGGTCTTGCAAACGGCTTTGAACGTCGATCTTGGCACTTCGCTCTTTACCCTGACGGCTCCCACGGGGGCGGGGAAGACGTATGCTGGATTCACTGCGGCCAGTGTGTTGCGGGAACGATTGACCGGATTGCGGGGTCATCCACCCCGTATCGTTTACGCGCTGCCGTTTACGGCGATCGTTGATCAGGTGTTTGAGAATATGGAAGGACTCTTGTCCAGAGTGGACGGGTTTGCGGACGACGAGGACCGGTTTCTGGTCTGCCACCATCATCTCGCTGACGTCAGACCCCGCAACTCCGGCGGAGGGTCGGGGAGAAGAGGGTCAGGAGGCGCTGGGGATGCCGTTGACGAGGAGCGCGCTGTGGATGAGGCGCTCTTGTTTGTTGAGGGCTGGGACAGCGAACTTGTTGTGACGACGTTCGTGCAACTGCTGGAAACGGTCGTCGGGTATCAAAACAGAAGTCTGAAGAAATTCCACCGTATTCGCGATGCGATCGTCATTTTGGATGAAGTGCAGGCCATTCGGGCCGAATGGTGGCCGTTAGTCCGCAATGTGTTTCACCTGATGGCAGACCGGATGGGATGCAAAATTATCCTTATGACGGCCACACAGCCGGAACTGCTCCAAGGCGCCGGAGTCGTCGAGTTAGTCGGATCCCCGGGTCGGGTGTCGACCATGTTTGCGTCGCTTGATCGCGTGGACCTTCATGTGGACTTGACGCCTGTCGGGGAACAGGACATCGTGAACGATTTTGTCAGTCACTTCGATCCGACCAAACGGTATCTCGTGGTCATGAACACCATCGGGACATCACTTGCGGTTTTTCAGTTGCTCAAGGGCGCGCTCGGCGAACATGATCTCGTGTACCTGTCGACAAACATCGTGCCTCGAGAACGTAGGGAGAGGATTTCCCGCCTCAAGAACCCGTTCTCTGCGGGCGCCTATATCGTCGTGTCCACACAGGTGGTGGAAGCGGGAGTAGATATTGACTTTGACGTGGTTATTCGGGACCTGGGGCCGCTGGATTCTATCGTCCAGATCGCGGGACGTTGCAACCGACATGGGAAGTCGGCAAGGGGCGCGGTGCATGTTGTCAATTTGCGAAAGGGAGATCGGGAGACGCTAGGAGGCGTTGCTAGGACGGGGGAGTATTGCCGCCTGGTGTACGGAACGGTCCATCGGGACGTCACGGTCGAAACGCTGCGCGAGGCGCTGGGCGGCGAGTTGGCGGGGGTCATTCCTGAACGCGCTTTTCCCGACCTCGTCCGTTCCTTTTACAGTCGACTGGAGCCGCGCGTCGGAGAGGGACAATCGAATGTGATCTGGAGCGCTATGGCGCGATTGGACTTTTCAAGTCGTTCCGGCAATCAGAATCGCGTGGGGTCATTCCAGCTCATCGAGGATCGCCCAAGTTACGTCGATGTTTATGTCGACTGGGACGAAGAATCGGGTGACACTTGGGAAAGGTACAGGGAATCCGTATTGGATGAGGATGATCTGACCCGCCGTCGACGGAACTTCCTACTTGTGCGGTCTTTATTTCTCGGAAACGTGATTTCGCTGCCTTTGAAAACGGCGATCGATCTTGGGGCCACGCCCATCGGAGAAAGGCACCAAGGCACGTGGCGGCTTGTATGCTCAGAAGATGAGCATCTCTATCGACACGACACGGGGATCGTCCGGTCACTGGAGGATGTCTTCATGGCATATTGAGGCCAAATTACGATGCGGGGAGTGGGTTCGTTGCTGAGTGAGGTGCGCATCACCGGCACGCTGATCTGGTATTACGTGGTCTGCCCCCGGGAGACTTGGCTGATGTCCAGGCAGTTGACCCCGGACGAGGACGACGACAATATTCGCATTGGACGGATTGTTCACGAATACTCCTATCCGCGCGTGCGCAAGGAGGTTTCATTTAGTGGCGGAACGCTCGATTTCGTTCGATCACAGGACGGATCGCTCGTGATCTCCGAGGTAAAGAAGAGCTCCCGCCACGAGGCGTCTGCCCGAATGCAGCTACTCTTCTACCTGTATGAGTTGCGCCGCGAGGGCGTGAATGCGCGAGGCGAACTTCATTTTCCGGAGGAGCGTCGTGTACGGGAAGTGGAATTGGGGGAGACGGAGGGTCAGGAGGTGGAGCAGACAATTCGCGCCGTCGAAGCAGTAGTCAGACAGTCCGCCCCGCCCCCGCCAAAGCGGATTCCAGTTTGCAGAACCTGTGCATATGCCGAATTTTGCTGGTCTTGAAGGGAGTCGGGAACCGGTCTCTACTTGTTTCGTTAGCCCGGTGCAGTTACATGGGCCGAGCGTCCGTATATTCAGAATCGTCCTGATGATTCTCGTGGATGTCGTGTTCATGTGATGGGGTCATCTTTCAGTGGTTCCATGTCATTTGCAGTGGTTCAGAGAGCACTGACTGTGGACGGGCGAACAATGCTTGAAGGTCATGTGATGGGAGGATGGAACGGGGTCATGGTCGAAAAGACGATCTATGTGTTTTCAGACGGCGAACTGAAGAGAAAGGACAACACGCTCAGCTTTGAATCGTCGAGTGGGAGGAAATTTATCCCAGTTGAGGTTACCCGGGAGATCCTGCTGTTTGGTGAGGTCAACCTGAATACGAACCTCCTTGCGTTTCTGTCCCAACACGAGATTATTCTGCATTATTTCAATTACTATGGGTATTATGCCGGTTCTGCCTATCCCCGGGAACACCTCGCAAGCGGAGAAATGACGCTTCGTCAGTCGGAACACTATCTCGATGCCGACAAGCGGTTGGACCTCGCACGCCGTTTCGTGTCTGGAGCGGCGGCGAATATTCGGCGAGTGCTCAAGTACTATGATAATCGCGAAAAGGATGTGCGACTGTTTCTCACACGCGTGGAGGAACTGACGCCCTTATTGGAAGAGCAGACTTCCGTAGCGCAGTTGATGGCGATCGAAGGGAATGTACGCGAAGCATACTACAGCGCGTTTGATTCTATTTTGGAGGACAAGGAGTTCGCATTTACCGGCCGGAATCGCAGGCCTCCGCGGGATCCTCTGAACGCTCTGATCAGTTTCGGCAATTCAATCTTGTACACGGCGATTCTCGGGGAAATCTACAAGACGCACCTTGATCCTCGTATCGGTTATCTTCACAGTACGAACACGCGGCGGTTTTCACTGAACCTTGACGTCTCAGAAATATTCAAGCCGGTTCTTGTGGACCGCATCATTATGACGTTGGTGTCAAAACGGATGCTGAAGGCTCACGACTTTGAGCGAGATTCCGGCGGCGTCTTTTTAGGAGAAAAAGGGCGCGATCTCTTTTTGCGGCAATGGGACGAGCGATTGTCCCAAACCATTCAGCACCGGGAGATAGGTCGCCCCGTTTCCTATCGGCGCCTGATCCGTTTGGAGCTGTACAAACTGCAGAAGCACCTGCTTGGGGAGAAGCCGTACGAACCGTTTGTGACTCAGTGGTAGGTGGTGGGGTAGAATGTTTGTGATCGTCGTCTATGATGTTGGAGAAAAGCGGGTCTCGAAGGTACTCAAGGTTTGCCGGAAGTACCTTTACTGGGTACAAAACTCCGTTTTGGAAGGCGAGGTTAGTGATGCCGACTTCGCGTCTCTCAAGGCTGAATTGTCGGTGAAGATACATCGAGACGAGGACTCGGTGCTATTCTATACGTTCAGAACGCGACGATACACGAGCCGCGAGGAGATGGGAGTTCGCAAAGGGGGGGAGGATCGCTTTCTCTAACGGTACGGGTATGGCCACCTTACACCTTCGCGGCGGTACCCGCGGCGGTAGGTGCGTTCACGGTTGGCCAGCAGCTTCGTCGATCCGCGCCTTAGGTCTCTGGCGCTGCAGACGGGGTCCCACGGCGGTTCATTTGTCCGATTCTTTCATCGTGCAGGCGATCATCGGACGATCCCGCGAAGAACTCCGTGGAATGGTGAGATGCGGGGCCGCCCGGAATGCAGGATTACGCGAGTATACGAGCCTGCATTGGGTGGGAGGCGCCCATTCTGCAGCCACGGGAGCGATGGCCAAGGGCACTGCGTGTACGTTTGATCTGACCACATGGTAAAACGCAAGAAATTACTTGTGCTAGAATGGAACCCACTTGGCTTCTGCATTTATATAAGTTGAACTGGAGCCTTTCCAGCTAACGAAGCAGGATTCACGAGATCACCGCCGAATGAAAATGTATCCAATTGAGCGGCGGTGATGCGACATGGACTTACAGTCAGCTATTGAAGAGACGAAGTACACATTCGGCGCACGAACGATCACAGAATCTACGAACGTCTGCAGGCGATTCATCTTTGGCCACTGCAGGTACCCGTCAAGCAGATCGCGCAGATGCTATGTCGTTCCGACAGGACCATTCGTACCTACATTCGCGCCTACAAGGACAGTGGTTTCGAGGGACTGGAGATCAAGTATGCCCCCGGGAAGTCGTGTCGCCTGACGGCAGAACAGCGCGATGAATTGAAGCAGGTTGTGATCAGCCAGGTGCCCGCTGACGTAGGCTTTCCTGCCAAATTCAACTGGACCCTGCAGATCATCGCGCAGTACATTGAGCGGGTCTATGGCTTCCAATATTCGTTACGAGGCGCATCGAAACTCATGGAGCGGATGAATATGAGCTACACGAGACCGACCTACACACTGGCGGCAGCGGATCCGCAGAAGCAACAAGCGTTTGTCCAAGACACGTTTCCGGCGTTAAAAAGGGGCTGAAGATGGCGAAATTCGTCATCTTTTGTTTGAAGATGAGAGCATGATTCGCGACTACCAAGCGATCCAGCGCACTTGGTTCGAAAAAGGGAAGCAACGTGTGATCAAAACCACCGGGAAGCATCGCGGTGTCAAGTTGCTGGCGACGGTAGACTACTGTACCGAGCAAGCGGTGTGGCAAGAAAGCGAAGAGTACACGGCGCAGACTGTTACTGATAAGCTATCCAGTCCAAAGGTTGACGGCGCAAGCTGTCCTAGTTTAGACGACAAACATGTCCGAATGCCCTATTCGCTCGATTATGGGCGATGATTGTGACAGCCTAAAATGTCCGACCTCAGAGCTTTTTGGCCCCAAAATGGCGTTGACGGCCTATCTTGTCCGTTTCACTACACGACTTGGACATTGACGCCCGACTTGCCGCAACATTTTATGGGAATTTGGCATCAACCGCTTGTGGGCCAGGGCTGAATCCACAAGTGCGTGGATTCAGCCACCATCACCAGTATGGGTGCCCTTCATCGCCTGTCAAGGCTGGAAGGAGTGCCTTGACAGGCTCACCTTGGCTGTCTGCACGGGTCCCTTAGAGTATGGACATACCAGCGAAGGGCCCATGAGTATTTTTGAAGCCTTGACTGATTCACGGCTTCGGTCAACTTATCGATCAAGTCCCGGACACCCTACGCCATCAACTCTTGGGCGTTATAAGGTGGCTGAAACACAGACGTTTCTGACGTTCCTGAAAAAGGTGTTGGAGGTATACCCTACGGGCACGATTTCGATGATCCTGGATAACTCCCGAATCAACCACGCCAAGCTCCTGCAGGACTTCCTGAGCGACAACAAACGATTGACTCTCGTTTTTCTGCCTGCGTACAGTCCTCAACTCAACGTGGTGGAGGGGCTGTGGAAGTGGCTCAAATCGGACGTCGTGCACAATGTCTTCTACCACACGGTCGCGGAGATTCGAAAGAATGTCCATGCCTTCATGGAGTCGGTCATGAAAGATCGCTCGAAGATCATTGACCGGCTCTGCATCAGAATGGAGTCGGGTGTCATTATGGAAGATCTCTAATTCGACTTGTATAGAATTAATACAAATGGTGAGTTTTGTTATGTGTGCATCGTGTCGTCGATCTCCATTCGTGCACGAACCATGGGGGAGCGACGACAGGAAAGCATATCGGGAAACCTATTCCCGCCGGGGGTTATGTCGAGCGGGCTAGATTTCTGGGGGCGGATGGAATCGGTGTCCATTGATTGCACATCCTTGTCTTCCAAGGTAAAATGGGTTCGTAGCCTGCCTTTGAGGGATTGAAACCACCCAAGATCAAGCTAGTAATAGCCGTGTCATAGCGTTCGTAGCCTGCCTTTGAGGGATTGAAACTCGTTTGCGGGTAAGATCCGTTTGACGGGTGAGAGCTTGTTCGTAGCCTGCCTTTGAGGGATTGAAACCAGGTTCGTCGTCCCCCCCACCGCCCCCGGTGTGGCGGGTTCGTAGCCTGCCTTTGAGGGATTGAAACGCGCGCCGCGTGGCTGATTGCCCGTGCGTGCGAATCGCGTTCGTAGCCTGCCTTTGAGGGATTGAAACTAAAAAGGGACGGCGTGGTCACAAACGGATATCCCGCGGTTCGTAGCCTGCCTTTGAGGGATTGAAACCAGGTTCGTCGTCCCGGCCACGGCACCCGGTGTGGCCGGTTCGTAGCCTGCCTTTGAGGGATTGAAACGTTGACCCCGAGCACCTTTTCGACCCCATTCTCGACGCGGGTTCGTAGCCTGCCTTTGAGGGATTGAAACGTCCCTAACCTCTTTTGGAATCCCCATGACCCGCTGGGGTTCGTAGCCTGCCTTTGAGGGATTGAAACTGCTCCATATTCACGACCCCCTTTTAGTTAATTGTACGCGTTCGTAGCCTGCCTTTGAGGGATTGAAACTTCCGGGATCCGTGGGCCACAACCTGTCCGTAGTCCACGTTCGTAGCCTGCCTTTGAGGGATTGAAACCATGAGGTGTGGTGTCTGCTGGAGGATGGTCCTGCTACGGTTCGTAGCCTGCCTTTGAGGGATTGAAACCAGTCTCCGGCGGCACTGTTCCTATGGAGGTTTATGTAGTTCGTAGCCTGCCTTTGAGGGATTGAAACCTCGATCGGCAGCACGTTGCTGATCGACGTGCATGAGGTTCGTAGCCTGCCTTTGAGGGATTGAAACACTTGTAAAGCTCGGTCGCCACGCCATCGCGTACGGGTTCGTAGCCTGCCTTTGAGGGATTGAAACCCGCCCCACGAAAAATTGTCCCCGGTGCTCAAAAGCAAGTTCGTAGCCTGCCTTTGAGGGATTGAAACTCACTAGATTAGTACAGCCACCCACCACTGGCCCTCGTTCGTAGCCTGCCTTTGAGGGATTGAAACGCCGGAAAGAATATCGGCCAAATAAAACGACACCGCGTTCGTAGCCTGCCTTTGAGGGATTGAAACCTAGTGGTCACCATCTTATTGCCCGTCGTCTGCACGTTCGTAGCCTGCCTTTGAGGGATTGAAACGCAAAATCCGCATAGCTTTTCTCATCCGGGATAAAGTTCGTAGCCTGCCTTTGAGGGATTGAAACCGGTCAATGCTGTACTGGGAATACGCGTACTGGCCCAGTTCGTAGCCTGCCTTTGAGGGATTGAAACGATGGATTCGACGCTGCCACCAGCTCTGTGAGTAAGTTCGTAGCCTGCCTTTGAGGGATTGAAACCGCATAAAAAAGCGCCGCAAGCGCGGCGCGTCGTGGTCGTTCGTAGCCTGCCTTTGAGGGATTGAAACACGTGCCATCAAGCATATGAAATCGCATTTCGAAGCGTGTTCGTAGCCTGCCTTTGAGGGATTGAAACTACACGCTGCTGCGCCGCGCGGTAGTGAGTGTGTGAAGTTCGTAGCCTGCCTTTGAGGGATTGAAACTACGCAGACTCTAGGCTATCCTGTCGTGGCAACATTAGTTCGTAGCCTGCCTTTGAGGGATTGAAACCGGTACTCTCGGGAGTAGTCAGGCGCATGACAAGGCGGGTTCGTAGCCTGCCTTTGAGGGATTGAAACGGAGTAGGATTCGACGTAGAAATGAACGCGACGTCCTGGGTTCGTAGCCTGCCTTTGAGGGATTGAAACTAGGGGGTGCGAGTGTGGCTCACGGGCGGTTGTTTCGGTTCGTAGCCTGCCTTTGAGGGATTGAAACACATGGTAATATGTGGTGATATGGTGGCGTGGCCTCGTTCGTAGCCTGCCTTTGAGGGATTGAAACTGCAAAATGTGCGCGTGAATGGATCGCAAGTAGTGCGCGTTCGTAGCCTGCCTTTGAGGGATTGAAACCCGCGCCGTCGAGTGCAGCGTACGCAGCGTCAACGGGTTCGTAGCCTGCCTTTGAGGGATTGAAACTAGTCCGCCACGAGGGTTACGTTTTGGGTAAGATGCGGTTCGTAGCCTGCCTTTGAGGGATTGAAACCGGTCCTTCATGACGTCCATACGCAAGGTCCACATTGTTCGTAGCCTGCCTTTGAGGGATTGAAACTGACCAAGCCGAACCTGACGACGAATCCGGGCACGGGCGTTCGTAGCCTGCCTTTGAGGGATTGAAACTACCACTCCTCCTTGATTCTGGCAAATGTGATACAGGAGTTCGTAGCCTGCCTTTGAGGGATTGAAACTAGACTGACAAAAACAACACGCGAAGTCATGTTGTCGTTCGTAGCCTGCCTTTGAGGGATTGAAACTTTCATAATAACCTTCGTCCGCTCCATCATCGGAGCACGTTCGTAGCCTGCCTTTGAGGGATTGAAACCATACCGCGCCGATAATCGCGCGACCCGCATGAATGTCGTTCGTAGCCTGCCTTTGAGGGATTGAAACTAGTCATGCAGGGACGGAACAGCGAATTACCAAGTCTGTTCGTAGCCTGCCTTTGAGGGATTGAAACTGTCCCGTCACGGACCCGACGACCGTTTGTTGGCCGAGTTCGTAGCCTGCCTTTGAGGGATTGAAACTCACCGAATACACGCCGTACGCGGAAATGGCGGCGGCAGTTCGTAGCCTGCCTTTGAGGGATTGAAACACTCGCTTTCGTGCCGCCGCGCCAGTGCGCGATACGGTTCGTAGCCTGCCTTTGAGGGATTGAAACCCTGTTCCGGGTACGGGTGTGGTGGCTGGTGCAGGGGTGTTCGTAGCCTGCCTTTGAGGGATTGAAACTACAAAATTAAATTCGGTGGTGGCGTCTTCATCCCGGCGTTCGTAGCCTGCCTTTGAGGGATTGAAACTCGACAGTGGGAAACGAGATGCGAGAAACAAGTAGAGTTCGTAGCCTGCCTTTGAGGGATTGAAACTTGTGGGCGCGCTATCCGCGATTCGTGGAAGTGGTGACCGTTCGTAGCCTGCCTTTGAGGGATTGAAACCGGCTGGTCCGACAAGTCCAGCCAATACCACAGTCTTTAGTTCGTAGCCTGCCTTTGAGGGATTGAAACTAGGCTTTCTCGAGCGAGTACTCCAGAACGCCGCGGTGTGTTCGTAGCCTGCCTTTGAGGGATTGAAACCACGGCTGACACAGGACGGCGCGTGCATTTCTACGTCGTTCGTAGCCTGCCTTTGAGGGATTGAAACCCGACAGTGGGAAACGAGATGCGAGAAACAAGTAGACCGTTCGTAGCCTGCCTTTGAGGGATTGAAACCGAAAACGGCGATACGGACACATCCGCAACATGGGGGTTCGTAGCCTGCCTTTGAGGGATTGAAACTCTCGTAACCACAAGACATATCTATCTTTTCGTATTCCGTTCGTAGCCTGCCTTTGAGGGATTGAAACTATGCCGCTGAAGCACGCGCCCGTTTCGAGGAAGTATTTGTTCGTAGCCTGCCTTTGAGGGATTGAAACTGAGCCGTATTATGCACGCGACCGGAGTTTTCTCGACGGGTTCGTAGCCTGCCTTTGAGGGATTGAAACATTTCTTATATACACCTACTCATTATTATACAAGTATTGTTCGTAGCCTGCCTTTGAGGGATTGAAACGTGTTCAGTCTGTGGGTCTGTCGCTTTCGCAGTTCAGTTCGTAGCCTGCCTTTGAGGGATTGAAACCTGGATAGGCCGTCTACGCTACTAATTGCGTGAGAGTTCGTAGCCTGCCTTTGAGGGATTGAAACCCGTGAAAATCGACGACATGAATATCGCCATCATTTTGTTTGTAGCCTGCCTTTGAGGGATTGAAACAAAACTGCATAGCGTACCGCATGGCGCACGCACTGCGTGTTTGTAGCCTGCCTTTGAGGGATTGAAACCTGATTCTCCGATTTCTGGTTTCCACCGTTGTGTTTGCTAACATAAAAGTTGACCGGACAAGCGCACTTTGACAACCGAAAAGTTGACCACCTCGACATCCATCTCCTGTACGCTGTAGGTAGGACGCTACGCGGAACAGGAGGAAAGGAAATGAT
>JAKACX010000060.1 GCA_021821055.1 Bacillota bacterium | reverse complement strand
CCTTCACTCAGACACAGGACATGTGCGACACCCTCCTCCTTCATGACCTTCTTGGCATACACCGCTTCCTTTTCCCGATCGCGCTGGTCAATACGCGCAAACGTCTCCCGCGCTCCCTCAAACTCCTGCTCGTACTCCCGATGCACGGGACGGCGCTCCACCACGATGTAGGGGTATCCCTTCCCACGCAGCCACTTCACGTTTTCCCGGGTGGCGACGCCCCGGTCCATGACGAACGTCATCGTCCTCTGCTCCAGCAACGCGCTGTGGGGCTGCTCCAGCCGTTTGACGATATCCACCAACGTCTCGGGCTCGGGCTCCGATTGGTTGCCCGCGCAGATTTCGCTCATCAGTCCGTTCTCCCGGCTGCGCAGAGCCGTTTCGAGTTGGGACTTGTGCTGGAACAGCTTGTCCGCAATCTCGTAGACGGCGTCCTTGCCGCCTTGTCCAATGTCCTCTTCCAGCAATTCCACCAAGGCGGTGCGCTCACGCAGCCACGACCACGCCGCCAGATCACTGCTGGGGCCACCAAGCGACCCACGACCACCGCTTCTGCCAAGGACCTCTCCTTGCGCGACCAGCCCAGGGAGGTCAGAAATTCGGGTATCTGCAGCCGCTGCCACCGGGTGTGTGCGACCAACTCGGGACCCAGGGAGCGGGACTCCATCGTCTGTACACTCTGTAGTTCAACCGCTGTCCAGGTCTTGTCGGCCCCCCGTACCCGCAACTCCTCTTTGCGCAGCTTGCGAAAGTCGAAATTTTGCATGGCCTGCTCGGCTGCGATGGCAATGGGAGGGTCCGTCTCAAAGAGCGAGACCTGTCCGGCCAAGCGCGCCTCCAGGGCAGCGGCGAGTTTACGGCACTGCGGTTTCGGCAGCGAGAGGGCCCCAAGGTCCATGACGACGCGTTGTCGGGGTCCAGCGTCCGCCCGGAAGGATTCAACCAATTTATGGGACACGTAAACGGTTCCTGTGTCGCGATTTTTTGTCCGGTTCTCACGAATGAACATTATCAGAACATGGGACAGGAGAAGTTTATAGTCAATGATGTAATAACTGGGGACTATTTTAGGTCACTACCTTCACCGACCTCGACGGTACAATGCGGGTTGAGGGGGCCTATAAGGCCAAAATTCTCCTACCAACTGGATAAATCACCCCTGGAAAATCGAAAGTTGGGTTAGTCTCTCACCACCAGACGCCTGCTAGCTACGAGGCGGCTTGGTTCCTACCTCGGTCGGACTTTCACGGACTAGTTGTGCCTAGCTTCGCTAGGCGCACAGACCTGAAATTGTGCTTAACCGTTCCATTAACTCCCTTTTCGACAGTCTTTAAGCACAAAAAGTTTGCTTGTCCTTCGGATAGCAACTATTGTTGTTGCTATATTGGATACTTTTGGAATGATAAGCCCAATTCCCGTGCCTATCGCGCCACGTCATCCGCCATCCGCCATCCGCCATCCGCCATCCGCCATCCGCCATCCGCCATCCGCCATCCGCCATCCGCCATCCGCCATCCGCCGCCCCGTCCGTGCCCTCGTCCCCTCCGCTGCGCACCTCCATCTATCCACTTTGTCCCTTCACTTCATCCCGTCGCCTTTATCGCTCCTCTGCGCCACGCAAGAGACGCCACGCAGCGAATCGTCCCTGCAGACAGACCACTCATGGCGCCTGTCTGCAGGTGCAGGACACGCGCGCGTCCATCCGACCTCGCGCGTCAGGTCAGCAGAGCGCGCCAGCGCTGCCTGCCGTTGTGGGTATCCGTCAGTCCCCCTCCAGAGCGCGCGGGACCCTCCCATGCCTCGCGACACTCACTAAACAGCGCCCCGATGTCCGCGTAGTCGTACAATTCCCACACCTCCCCGTAATCGGTCGCCAGACGCCGAAGGGAGTCACTCGGCCAATCCCCGCAGGCAGCCACGGTCGTCAGCAACAGGTGGCGGATGTCGGCGCGCCCGAGCGCCGACGTCAGCGCACACAACAACGCCGCCATGGCCAGCGCCCACTCGGCGGTAACCGTCGCTACTTCCCAGTCCGGGCCACTCCGGACCACCCCTGCCCTCACAAGTCTGCCGCCCGTCCGCTCACCGCCCGTCCGCTCACCGCCCGTCCGCTCACCGCCCGCCCGCGCGCTCGCAACCCGCCCGTGCGCCGCCGAGGGGCCGGATGACAATCCGCCCTGTACGGCGCGTCCCAGCCAGGCGATCAGCGGGGCGACGTCGCGCACGCGACCCTGCTCGATCAGCAAGGCGCCAAGGCGGCAGCCGCCAAGCACCAGCCGCGCGGCCGCGACCCCTTCGCGCCCCTTCATCACGCCAGCGCGCCGCGCCAGCGTCGTGAGCCATTCCCCGAGCCTGCGCCCGAGAATTGCCTCGCCCACATAGTGATCCCCGTCCGGTTCACGCACCAGGATTTCCCTCCCGATGCGAAACAACGCGGTGCCCACCCGCTCGGAGAGGCGGGCCGCCTGAAGGATATCCACTCGGCCCTGTTCATTCGTGATGTGGTCGCGAAAGATCCTCTCCTCAAGATCGAACAGCGACGTCACTGTGGATTGGACCGACGGAAACATCTGCTGCCCCACGAGGCTCTCGCGCGTAATCCGTTCCAGCGCGTCAACCGCCTCACGGGCCGCCTTCCAGCGGCGGTGCGCCACCGCGTCCTCACAAAGCGCGCGTACGCTCTCGAGAATGGAACCGAGCATGCCGCCCTCGCGCTCCTTGGCCGCAACGGCGGCGATTTCAATAAACTGCCGGACGGCGCTGCCCCGCACCCTGCGCGTTCCCTCCCTGGACATGCTGCACAACGCCTCCACGGCGATCATTCCCGTGGTCGAATCCATATCGGCTGCCGCGCGCTTCGCGATGTCGCACACCTGTTCTACCTTTTCCATCGCCTCTAAAGAGCGGCGTCTGCGCAGCGAAAGACGGAATTCGGCCTCGATCGCCGCCACGATGCGCTCGGGCTTGAGCAACTGCATCACCGCCCTGATGTAGAGGACGAGCATCGCGAAACAGACGATGACGAGCACCATGTCGGCGTTCATCTGCGGCTGCAGGTAGGCGGGAAGCGTCTCGTGGATGGGTTCGGCGATGCGCGACAGCAAGTAGAGGCTCTGGATGATCGTGACGAAGTAGACAATGATGAGGGAGACGTTGAACGGCATCTTCAGGAACATGTCAAGCACCCTGTGCGTGTAGCGACTGGCGGTCAACTGGATGGCGACCAGGGTGATCGATATGCACAAGGCAAATATCGTCGACAGGCAAGATACGATGGTGCTTAGGTAATTGCGCGCCGTGTCGGTGTCGCCCGCAAACGAGCGCGGTGACACCATGAAGACCAGCGCGATGGCCGCGCATGACACCACGGCGTGCAGAATCATGCGTCCCGCCACCGCATTTCCCCCCATCGCCTGCGCAGCGGATGTTGTCACTGCTCCGGCGGAACTGTGATAATCCAAATTACGGCAGGCGCCACGTGGTGTATATAGCGTCCGACTAAGGCCTCGGACGCTATATTTGGAGTGATCGCGTCTGCATCGAGGACTTTATCACAGTTCCCCCGGAGGAGCACTGACAACCCACATTTAGGCAGGCGCCGGTTGGTAGATCCAGCGTCCGACTGAACCCTCGGACGCCGGATCCGGATTCATTGCGCCTGCGCAGCGGATGTTGTCACTGCTCCCTTAGGGTGCCGCAGAGCCTGGGGAGTTATCCCATGTGTCCCGGCCGTCCCGCCTGTGCCTGCTGGCCGTCCACAGTAACATCCCCGTGGCGACCATGCGCAGCGCGGACGAGATGCTCATGGCGAGGGTCATGTGAACCAGAGCGAGCAGCGCCACGCCGAGTTGCGGAGCGACAAACCCGACCAGCCCGATCAGGATGTTGAAGTGGGCGATGTACGCCGTCCGTTCCTGCTCCGGACAGACCTCGAGCAGGTGGTTGAACTGCAGCAGTGCGAGACCCGCGAAAAACAGGCCGGAGATGAAGTTGACGAACGTGAGGTACGGAAGATTCGGCGACAGCACGGTCAGCAACGGAGTCAGGGCCATGCCGAAACACGCCACTGCCAGCATGAACGTGTTGCCAAAGCGCTCGGCGAGCCTTCCCCATCTGCTGTAGGTGAGGATCTGCGACACTTGCGCGGCGACGTTGAAGGCACTGATCCAGATGCCTGTCGCGCCGGCGTCGCGGATCTGGTAGATGCTAAACAGCGGCCAGGCCATCTGCCAGCCGAGATTGAACACCAGCGCCGCCGCGACAAAGCGCCTGTACTCCGAGCGCCGCAGCAACTCGACGAACATCTTCGGCGTAAGCCCGCGCGCGCGGGACGCCGACGGCCCTTCAGGGTGCTCCACGTGACGGATAAGGTAGTAGACCTCGAACACGGCGAAACCGAAGGCGAGCAGGAAAAAGACCTGATACGGAGGGATGCTGCGCACGGGGAATGCCTGCAGGACGAGTCCGGGCACCAGTGTCGCCACGAGCCCGACCATCGTCACCGCCCTGTTGCGGCGGCCAAAGAACTCACCGCGCCGCTCGCTCGGGATGAGATCGCCGATCATCGACTGCCACGACAGGCCGCTCAGCGCCTGGGGCAGGTTCATGATGGCAATCAGACCCACGACGACGGCCGCGGCGAGCGGTGGACTGACGAAGAGCGGCGTGAGGGCGAGCAGGAGGTAGAAGACGCGGGCGGCGGCCGTCGACCGGACGCAGAAGTGCCTCTTCTCGCTGGAACGCGCCAGCCATGAGGCGCCGATCCAGGTTGCGGCAATCGACATCAGGGCCGGCAGCGACGTCAGCATCGCAACCTCTTCCGACGTGCCGTGCAGCGGCTTCAGGATGAAAAGCGAGGCGAAGTTTCCGACCACCGTGAGGCCGACAATCGAGAAGACGCCGTTTTTGATGCTGAACCGTTCGTTCAACGCCACTTCATCAGTCGTGTAGGAGGGCATGCCGGCGTGCTCCCTGATTCATCTTGACTTGATTGGGGCGCCTACTGTCGACGCATCCGCGCTGCGATTATATCACGGCTGCGTCATGCCAGGGAGTGTGGGTCAGCGACAAACTTGCGCAGCAGTGCGATCTCGTCGGCGCGAAAATTCGCACTCTGCTCGGCGATCCGGACGACGGCGGAGAAATCGGTCAGGCAGAGCAGCGGGACGCCAGCCGCGGCGAGGCGCTCGCGGGAATCATGGAACCCGTAGCTGAAAATCGCCGCTGCCACCCGGACCTCGGCGCCCACGTCGCGCAGGGACTGGACGACGGACAGCACGCTGCCTCCCGTCGAAACCGTGTCTTCAATAATGGCGACCCGCTGCCCCGGCAGCACCCTCCCCTCGACGCTGTTCTGCTTGCCGTGCCCCTTCGCGCCGGAGCGCACGTACACCATCGGCAGCCCAAGCCGTTCGGCCACCCAGGCGGCGTGCGCGATCCCGCCCGTCGCCGCGCCCGCGATGCACTCCGTCTCCGGGTGCTCTTCCCGCAGCAGGCGCGCAAAGCTGTCCGCGATGAGTGTGCGGACGGCGGGATGCGAGAGTGTGACGCGATTGTCCGTATAGACCGGAGAACGCATGCCGGACGTCCACACATATGGATCGTTCGGGCGCAACGTGACCGCGCCAATCTTGAGCAGCGCGGCCGCCACCCGTTCACTCACCGCCTCCCGGTCTGTGAACAGCGAACCGTCTCTGAACAGCGAACGGTCCGCGGACGGTGGAACAGGCGTCCCTCGCAAGTCGGGCGTGGCATGGTCACTCATCGTCGGATCCCTCCGTCAATTTTTTGGCCGCGGCCGCCGCGACGTCGTCCTGCAGCGCGCGCAGCGCAAACAGCGGATCGGGCGCGCGGGTCACCGGGCGGCCCACAACCAGGTAGTCCGCGCCCGCCTGCACCGCGTCCTCCGGCGTCGCCATGCGCACCTGGTCGCCCGCCGAGGCCCCCTGTGGGCGGATGCCTGGCACCAGCCTTGCCAGGGCCGGGAAGGCGCTCCGCAGGGCCGCGGACTCGTGCGCGGAGCACACCACTCCGTGCGCCCCTGCCTGCTGCGCCATGCCCGCGAGGCGGAGCACGTGCTCCGCAACCGACGCCGACGCAAACCCCATCTCCGCCAGGTCGCCCGCACCGAGACTGGTCAGCGCGGTCACGACGAGCACCCCCGCCGACGTGCGCACTTCGCCGGCCGCTTCGACCGCCGCGCGCAGCATCTCGCCGCCCCCGGTCGCGTGCACCGTCAGCAGGTCCGCTCCGAGGCGCGCCGCCTGGCGCGCGGCCGCTGCGACCGTATTCGGGATGTCGCAGAACTTGAGGTCGAGAAACACACTCTTGCCGAGGCCCGCCAGTTCTTCTACAAACGCGCCGCCCGCCGCGAGGTACAGTTCCAGACCGACCTTGTAGTGCGTCGCGTCCCCGCCGAGCAAGGCCACGATGCGGCGCGCGTCGTCCGCCTCCGGAACGTCGAGCGCGACGTAAACCGGCGGCGCAAATCCAGGTTCCCGCAGAGTCCGTCCAACCGTCACAGCGCACGCTCCTTTCGCAGTCGCAGGGCCGCCGGGTTTGCCGCGGCGATCAAGTCCGCCACCCGGCTCACGCCGCTTGCCGCGCACCAGTCGCGCACCTCTTCGATGATGCGCGGACAGGCGAACGGGTCGGTGAAATTGGCCGTGCCAACCTGCACGGCGACAGCGCCGGCCTGCAGGAATTCGACGGCGTCGCGTCCGCTCGCGACGCCGCCCACGCCGATGACGGGGATCCGCACGCGAGCCGCAACCTCGTAGACCATGCGCACCGCCACGGGCAGGATGGCCGGTCCTGACAGGCCCCCGGTGCCGTTGGCGAGCAGCGGCGTGCGGCGGTCGATGTCGATGCGCATGCCTACCAGCGTGTTGATGAGCGACAACGCGTCCGCCCCCGCCTCTTCGCACGCCTGCGCCATGTCGCCGATGTCGGCGACGTTCGGCGACAGTTTCACGATGACCGGCTGCGTCGCGGCCTCCTTGACCGCCGCCACCATCTCGGCGGCCATCCCCCTGTCTGTGCCGAACTGGATGCCGCCGCACTTGACGTTCGGGCACGAGATGTTGAGTTCAATCGCGGCCACCAGCGGACTGTCCCCGAGCCGCCGCACGACCTCCACGTAGTCCTCGACCGCCGTCCCCGCCACATTGACGATCACCGGCAGGTTGTCGTACTTGGCGAGGTGCGGGAGTTCCTCTTCCAGCACGCGCTCCACCCCGGGGTTTTGCAGGCCGATCGCATTGAGCATCCCGGCGGGCGTCTCGGCCACCCGCGGCGTGGGATTGCCCATCCGCTCGGTCAGCGTCGTCGCCTTCACCACGATCGCCCCAAGCAGGCCGAGATCGTAGAAGCGGGCTACCTCGCGCCCGAAGGAAAAGCAGCCTGACGCCGGCATCACCGGATTTTTCAGCATCAATGACAGCAATTGCACGCGCAAATCCACGTCGTTTGCCGGAAGCGGCGTCACGTGAAGAGCACCTCCCCGGCCGGGAAGACCGGCCCGTCCTTGCACGTCTTCAGGTTCTGGACGCGTCCGTCCCGTTCGATCGGGTGAACGCAGCCTACGCAGATGCCAAAGCCGCAGCCCATGCGTTCCTCAAGCGACAGGTAGCCCGGCACCTGCAAACCCGCCATCGTCCGCTGCACGGCCTGCAGCATGGGGGTCGGCCCGCACGCGTAGTAGCGGTTGGCCCCATCGACAAACCCCTGCGTCAGCACACCCGTCACAAGACCCCGCAGGCCGAGCGAACCGTCGTCCGTCGTCGTCCGCACATCGCCGTACAGGGCGAGCTCGTCCTGCAGGATGGCCTGCGCGCGCGTCTGGAAGCCGACGACCGATGTCACCGCCGTCCCCTGCGCGGCCAGTCTGGCGGCCAGTTCCACCAAGGGCGGGACGCCGACGCCGCCGCCGACGAGCACCGCCCGCACATCCCCCGCATGCAGTGGAAACCCCTGCCCCAGCGGGCCGAGGACATCCAGTTGCGCGCCCGCCGCCATCGTCGCAAGCCTGCGCGTCCCGGCGCCCTGCACGCGGTACACGACCGTCACGCTGCCCTCGGACGGATCGACCCGGCAGACCGACAGCGGCCGGCGCAGGACGAAGTCGAACGAATCGCTCACCCGGATGTGGACAAATTGACCCGGCGTCGCCGTCCGCGCCGCGTCAGGAGAGAAGAACCGCAGGTCAAATATGCCCCTGGCGATCTCCGTATGCCGCAGAATCCTGGCTGACGCCACCATCCTCACCCCGCCTTCGCACCTCGCGCAGCGCAGTGGTGCGAAACCGCACCGCATCGAGCACATCGTACACGGCGCGCGCCGTGTCGAGCGACGTCAGACACGGGATCCCGTGTTCGACCGCCTCGCGCCTGATGCGAAAACCGTCGCGTTCCGGCGCCCGGCCGCGCGTGAAGGTGTTGATGACCATCATCGCCTCGCCGCTGCGGATCAACTCCAGCAGCGTGGAATCACCCGTGGACAGTTTGTTCACCGTCTGCGACCGGATGCCGTAGCGCGCGAGAAATTCAGCCGTTCCCTCCGTCGCGTACATGCTGAAGCCCAGTTCCGACAGGCCGCGCAGGATCGGCAGGGCTTCAGCCTTGTCCTTGTCCGCGACCGTCGCCAGAATCGCCCCCTGCGTCGGAAACCGGAACCCCGCCGCCAGCATCCCCTTGTACAGCGCCTTCGGGAACGTGGAATCGGTCCCCATCACCTCGCCGGTCGACTTCATTTCCGGCCCGAGCGTCACGTCCACGTCGCGCAGTTTCGCAAAGGAGAACACGGGCACCTTGACCGACACCACGTCCGCCTGTTCAATCAGGCCTGTCACGAAGCCACTCTCTGCGAGCGATTCGCCAAGCACCGCGCGCATCGCCACGTCGACCATCGGAATGCCCGTGATCTTGCTCAGAAACGGGACGGTGCGCGAAGAGCGCGGATTGACCTCGATCACGTACACCTCGTTGTCGGCGACGACAAACTGGATGTTGACCAGTCCCTTGACACGCAGGCCGCGCGCGATCTTGATCGTATACTCCACGATGCGCTCCTGCAGAGCCGCCGACAGCGACTGCGGAGGGTACACCGCGATGGAGTCGCCCGAGTGCACCCCGGCGCGCTCGACGTGCTCCATGATGCCCGGAATCACGACCGTCTCGCCGTCCGAGATCGCGTCCACCTCGACTTCCGTGCCGACGATGTAGCGGTCGATCAACACGGGCTGTTCGCTCGAGGCCTGCACCGCGTCGCGCATGTACAATTCGAGCTCGGCCGCCGAGTACACGATCTGCATCGCGCGGCCGCCGAGCACGTACGACGGCCGGACGAGCACCGGATACTGCAGGCCGCCCGCGACCGCCCGCGCCTGTTCGACAGAGGTGACCGTGCCGCCTTGCGGCCGCGCAATCCCCAGTTCCGCCAGCAGCGCGTCGAACCGCTCCCTGTTTTCCGCGGCGTCGATGTCCGCCACCGCGGTGCCCAGGATGTTCACGCCGCGGCGCGCAAGCGGACCCGCGAGGTTGATCGCCGTCTGGCCGCCGAACTGGACGATGACGCCCTGCGGCCGCTCCCGTTCGATCACGTGCATCACGTCCTCAATGTGCAGCGGCTCGAAGTACAGCCGCTTGGACGTGTTGAAATCGGTGGAGACCGTCTCCGGGTTGTTGTTGATGACGATCGACTCATAGCCGCGCCGATTGAGCGCCAGCGCCGCATGGACCGAGCAGTAGTCGAACTCGATGCCCTGTCCGATGCGGATCGGTCCCGAACCGAGCACGAGCACCTTGGCCCCGGCCGATTCCTGCACCTCGTCCTCCTGTTCGTAGGTCGAGTAGTAGTACGGCGTGCGCGCTTCGAATTCAGCCGCGCACGTGTCAACCATCTTGTACACCGGCCGCAGGCCGAGCCGGTCGCGCCACAGACGGACGCCCTCTTCGGTCAGTCCCGCCTTGCGGGCGATGAAGACGTCCGGCAGCCCCGCGCGCTTGGCCTCAAAGAGCAGGCCGTCGTCCAGGCCCCCTTCGATGCGGTGGGCCAGGAACAGCAGCCCGGCGAGTTTGTCGAGAAAGAAGCGGTCGACCTTCGTGCGTTCGGCCAATTCACCGACCGTCGCGTTGCGCCGCAGCAGTTCGTAGAGCACGAACAGCCGCTCGTCGTCCGGTTGCTCCGCGCGCTCCCACAGCCGTTCGTCGTCCTGCCCGGCAAGGGATGGCAACTCCAGCGACTGCTGGCCTATTTCCAGCGACCGCACGGCTTTCATCAGGGCCTCTTCAAACGTCCGCCCCAGGGCCATCACCTCGCCGGTCGCCTTCATCTGCGTGCCAAGCCGACGTTCCGCGCCGACGAACTTGTCAAACGGCCAGCGCGGGATCTTGCACACCACGTAGTCGAGCGCAGGCTCAAAACACGCGTACGTCTGCTGCGTGATCGGGTTTTTCAGTTCGTCGAGCGTGTAGCCAAGCGCGATCTTGGCCGCAATCTTCGCGATCGGGTAGCCGGTCGCCTTGGACGCCAGGGCGCTCGAACGGCTCACGCGCGGATTCACTTCGATCACGTAGTAGCGCTCGCTGGCGGGGTCGAGCGCGAACTGGATGTTGCACCCGCCTTCGATCGCAAGCGCCCGGATGATGCGCAGGCTGGCCGCCCGCAGCAACTGGTACTCACGGTCCGTGAGCGTCTGGCTGGGCGCCACGACCACGCTGTCCCCGGTGTGCACGCCGACCGGATCAACGTTTTCCATGTTACAGATCACAATGCAGTTATCGTTGGAGTCGCGCATGACCTCGTATTCCACTTCTTTATACCCGGCAATGCTGCGTTCCACGAGCACCTGGCCGATCGGCGACAGGCGCAGGCCGAGCGCAACGATGTGCTCGTACTCCTCCTCCGTGCGCGCGATGCCGCCCCCCGTTCCCCCAAGCGTGTAGGCAGGCCGGATGATGATCGGCAGGCCGACCGCGGCGTGAAACGCCTGCGCCTCGGCGGACGTCGTGACAATCGCGCTGTCCGGCACCGGCTCCCCGAGCCTGTTCATGAGCGCCCGGAACTGTTGGCGATCCTCGGCCATTTTGATGGACGCGAGCGATGTTCCGAGCAGGGTCACGTTCTGCTCTGCGAGAACGCCGGACTCCGCCAGGGCGACGGCCAGATTCAGTCCTGTCTGCCCGCCGAGCGTCGCGAGCAGTCCGTCCGGCCGTTCACGGCGGATGATCTGTGACAGGAAATCAACCGTCAGCGGCTCAAGGTAGACGCGATCCGCCACGTCCGGGTCGGTCATGATGGTGGCGGGGTTGGAATTGACCAGCACCACGCGCATGCCTTCCTCGCGCAGCGCCTGACACGCCTGGGTGCCCGCGTAATCGAATTCCGCCGCCTGTCCGATGACGATCGGACCCGACCCGATCACCATGACGGTCGAAATATCAGCGTGCTTCGGCATGGTTGCGCCCCCTCTCCCAGTCGTCGATCAGGTCCATAAAGTCGTCAAACAGGTAGTCGCTGTCGTCCGGACCGGGACGCGCCTCCGGGTGGTACTGCACTGAAAAGGCGTGGCCCGACCGATGGCGCACGCCCTCGACCGTGCGATCATTCTGGTTGTAGTGGGTCAATTCCAGTTCAGTCCCCGCCAGCGACTCTTCCGTCACGACATAGCCGTGATTCTGCGAGGACATGCAGACGCGCTTGGTGCGCACATCCTTCACGGGGTGGTTGACCCCCCGGTGCCCAAAACGCAGTTTTTCCGTCTTCGCTCCGCTGGCGAGCGACAGGATCTGGTGCC
>JAKACX010000059.1 GCA_021821055.1 Bacillota bacterium | reverse complement strand
CCCCCACGGGCGCCAGAGAAACTCCTGCGTCCCCGTGAAAAACTCGCGCCGCGCCGGCATGCACGGCAGACTGCCCACGCAGTGGTGGTCGAACACCGCCCCGCGCGCCGCAAGCCGGTCGATATTGGGCGTTTCGATGTCCAGTTCGACCGGTTGCCCGTACGCCTTCAGAAAATGCCTGTTGAGGCTGTCAATACTGATGAATACGATGTTCATGGTCAACGACTTCCCCTTCCCACAGCGGGGCGGACTTTCTCATTGCCTTCCTGACCCCGCCGGACAAATTCCGCAAAGTCCACCGTTTCGCCGCACTCAGCCGCGTGATTGGCGGCCAGTGTCAACGCGAGACTGTTGTGCGACGAGCGAACCGACGCCTTGATCAGCGACTGATCGCTTTGGGCGACCGCCTGGATGAACGGTGAGTCCACGTCCTCTCCCGCGTCCTGCAGAATCTCCACGCCCTCCGGGGTGCGGATCTCCAGTTGCCGCGGCGTCAGGCGCAACAGCAGTTCTTTGGCGACAACATCCAGCGTCGGCGGCTCCGCGACGCCCTGAAACAGCGCATATGTGGTGGCCACCGACCCCACCGCTCCACTTTCGAAGGTCAGCGTGACGCTGTACCCGTCCCAATTGTCAAACTCGCCCTTGCGGGCGTTTTGCGTGTATGCGGCCTGCACCGTGCGCACCTCGCCGGCAAACAACCGCATGAGGTCCATCGGGTGCGTGGCCTGGTCGAAGATCTGGCCGCCGCCCGTGCTCTTGTTGCGGATGTCCGGCACCAGCGGAATCGTCCAGTACCAGTGCGTCCGGAGCAGCGCAATCGGTTTTTCCGCAAGCAGTTCCCTCATGCGCTCGACCGCGGGTCTCGTGCGCCACTGATAGCCCACCGCGTTGATGACGCCCGCCTTGTCCACCGCGTCGGCGATCGCGCCCGCCTCTGCGAGGGTCCACGCGACCGGCTTTTCCAGGAACAGCGCCACGCCGCGCCGCGCCGCCGCGATCGCCGGGTCGGCGTGCCGCTGCACCGGCGTGGTCACGTACACGGCGTCGAGGTCATCGCGCGCCAGCAGTCGCTCGTAGTCACCGTACGCCGTCGCACCCACCGGATCCGCCAGTTCGCGGGCGCGCTCCGCTTGCGGATCCGCCACGCCCACGATCTGTACGTCCTCCATGCCGCGCAGGCGGGCGTAGTGAGTCCTTCCCATCCGTCCCGCTCCAATCAGCCCGACGCGAACCATAAGCAAGACCCCTCTCCGCCGTCTCCTGCGGCCGCCGGCTCACTGCAGGGAGCCCCGCGCTTCGCTGGCCACCGCGTCGTCCACCGCGTGGCACGCCACCGAATGAGTCGGCGAGACGGCCCGGAAGGCGGGATCGACGGTTTCGCAGATATCCATGGCCAGCGGGCACTTGCGCCGAAACGGGCACCCTTTGTAGGATTCCAGCAACTCGGCCATGACCTGACCGGCGTCCTCCGCTGGCGGGGCCGTCTGCAGCCCGCTGTCTTCGGCGAAGTCGGCGGCGCTGATCAACCGTTGCGTGTAAGGGTGCAACGGCTGATCGAGCAGGTCGTCGGCAAACGCGATCTCCACCACGCGGCCGCCGTACATGACCAGAATCCGGTCACACACGGCGCGGGCCGACGGCAGGTCGTGCGTGATGAACAGATAGGACAGGCCGAATTCGTCGCGCAGATTCAGTATCAGGTTCAGGACGTCCGCTCGCAGCGAGACGTCCAGCATGGACACCGGCTCGTCCGCCACCAGCAGCTTCGGCATCACGGCGAGTGCGCGGACGAGCGCGACCCGCTGGCGCTGCCCGCCGGACAGTTCGTGCGGCAATTTGCGGCGAAAGACATCCGGAGGCGTCAGCCCCGTGACGCCGAGCAGCCGGTCCAACTCAACGTCCACGTCCTGCCGGTGCTGGTCGCGGTGCTTGTTCACGACGTAGCGCAGCTGCTGACCGACCGTGAACACCGGATTGAACGACGCATACACGTCCTGGAACATCATCTGAACCTCGCGCCAGTATCCGCTCAATTGACGGCGGCCAAGTCGCGTCACATCGCGCCCCCGAAGCCGGATTTCTCCCGATGTCGGACTGACCATCCGCACAATCGTGCGACCGAGCGTGGTCTTGCCGCTCCCCGACTCTCCGACGATGCCGACAATCTCGCCCTGCTGCATGGAAAACGTCACGCCGTTCACGGGACGGATGAACGTCGGACGGTATTTTGAGCCCGGCACCCGGAATCGGACGACCAGGTCCTTCACCTGCAAAAGAGTGTCATTCCCCACCGCGCCACGCTCCTCTCCGCGCATTGCCCCGCGCTTCCCCTCGCCGAAACGATCCCGGCTACTCATCGAACCCCGTCCTGTGGCAGAGCATGTTCAACTCTCCGACAGTGACCCGCCCGGGCGCCGTCGACTTGCAGACAGGGCGCGCGATGGGACAGCGCGGATGAAATGCGCAACCGCCCGGCAGGCGTGTGAGATCCGGCGGCTGCCCGCCGATGCCCTGCAGCAGCGCGCGGTCCCTCTTGGCGAGCGTCGGCGTGGCGGCAATCAAGCCCTCCGTGTACGGGTGGTGCAGGCCCGCGGCCTTGATCGCGCTCGTCGGGCCGGATTCGACCATGCGCCCGGCGTACATGACCCCGATCTCGTGGCACAGAAACTGCACAAGACGCAGGTCGTGGCTGATGAACAGCACAGAGAACTTGCGCGACTGCTGAATACGTCGGATCTCCAGGAGAATGTCGCGCTGCACGACCGAGTCGAGCGCGGTCGTCGGTTCATCCATGATGACGAGGTCGGGGTCGAGCGCGATGGCCATGGCTATGATGATCCGCTGCCGCATGCCGCCGGACAGTTCATGGGGATAGGTTTTCAACCGGTCGGGGTGAATGCGCACGAGTTCCATCAGGCCCACGATGTGACGCCGCGCCTCTGCCCGCGACATGTCGGGCCGATGGATGCGGAACATCTCCATAAATTGCCATTCGATGGTCAAAACGGGATTGAGTGCGACGAGCGCGCTCTGAAACACCATCGAGAAGCGCTTCCAGCGGGTTGACCGCAGTTGCTCGTCCGACATCCGGTAGACATCCTCGCCCATGATGCGGACGCTGCCGTCCGCCACCAACGCGTTGGCCGGCAAGAGTCTCATGATCGCGTACGCCAGCGTGGACTTTCCCGATCCTGATTCGCCCACCAGCCCTACAATCTGGCCCTGGTTAACCGTGAACGACACGTCGTTTACCGCATTTGCCAGTTGCCCGTTGCTCTCGTACACAACGGAGAGACCGTCCACCTCCAGAACGGGGTCCGCGCTGGCCATCGTCTTCGTCGGCTCCGTCGCTGCGGACTCTCTTATCCCCTGAACGCCAGTCGCCCGCTGTTTCGCGGCACGCTCTCCGGGTGTGCGTTCCTTCGTCACCGATTGACCGTTCACTGTCAGACGCCCCCCTGTCCTGCGCCATCCTGCCCGGTGTTCATGGCCGCGCGGCCCTTGAGCGCCGTCCACATCCGCATCAGGCGCTCGGCGTTGCCGACCGTCGGCCGCAGACGGGGATTGGTCACTTCATCAAGCGCGAAGTTGATCAGCGCAAGCCCCGTGCCAAAGACGGCGATGCCCAGACCGCCCGGCAGCAACCACCACCAGGCGCCATCGAGCACCGCGCCGCCGTTGTTCGCCCAGTACAGGATCGTCCCCCATGTGACCGCGGTCAGATTGCCCAATCCAAGAAACTCGAGCCCGGCCTCCGCCAGAATGGCGCCGAGCATGCCGTACATGAGACTGGCGGCAAACAGCGACATCATGTTCGGCAGAATCTCTTTCATAAGAATGCGGTAGTCCTTGGCGCCCGACATCCGCGCGGCCCAGACGAAGTCCCGATTCGCCAGCGTCAGGGTCTGCGAGCGCAGGACGCGCGCCCGGCCGGCCCATCCCGTGAGACCGATGATAAGGATCAGGACCAGTGTGCTGGTCTGGTGCACGTATGCGGCGGCGACCACCATCAGGGGCAGGCCGGGAATGACCATGAAGATGTTCGTGAACGTGGACATGACCCGGTCGAACCAGCCGCCCACGTATCCGGGGTACATGCCAAAGATCACGGCCATGACCGTCGACACGAGGCTCGCGCTGATCCCGATCAAGAGCGACGCCCGGGTTCCCCAGACAAACTGCGAGTACACATCCTGACCGAGTCCTGTCGTCCCGAACCAGTGCTTCGCGTTGGGCGGTTCGAGCGGACCGAAATTCGTGTTCTGCGGGCTGTAGCGCGCGATCCAAGGAGCGAAGACGGCAATGAACACAAAGACCGCTATGATGACCAGTCCGACTCGCGCCTTGCGGTTCTTCAGCAGGCGCTGCATCCAGCGCAGACTCGGAATATTGGCCAGCGAGACCTTTTTCACGACTGTGCACCAGCCCTTCGCACTCGCGGATCCAGCCGTGCGTACAGCAGGTCGACAAGGAAATTGGCGATCAACACGGACATCGAGATGATCAGGAACAGCCCCTGCATCAACGGGTAGTCCTCATTCTCCACGGCGGTGAACAGTTGGTACCCGACCCCCGGATAGGAGAACACCACCTCGACGAGAATGACGCCGCCCACCACGAAACCGAGCGCCATGGCGAAGCTGGTGACGCTTGGCAAGAGCGCGTTGCGTCCGGCGTGCTGGAACATGACGCCGCCCGGGCCGACGCCCTTCGCCTGGGCAAACACGATGTAGTCGTCGCCCAGCGTCTGGATCATGTTGTTGCGCATGTGCAGCAGCCATCCGCCAAGCCCCGGAACAACGATGGTCAGGGCGGGCAAGATGGCGTGGTACACCACCGTGGACGCAAACGCCAGGCTCCACTGCGGCGTCATGCTCGCCGTATAGGCGTGCGCGACCGGAAACCAGTGCAGATCGTAGCCGAGCACGAAGAGCAGCATCAGCCCGAACCACTGGTGCGGAATATGTCCGGTGAACGTCGTGCTCGTCGTCAGGATCGAATCCGTCGCGCCGTTGCGCCGCCATGCGGCCAGGATGCCCAGCGCCGTACCGAGAAAAGCGGCGATCACGGTGGCGGTGCCCGCCAGTCCGAGGGTCCATGGCAGGCTCTGCGCGATCACCTGACTCACGGGCACGGGGTAATAAGTCAGTGACAGGCCCAGATTCCAGTGGAGCAGATTGTTGAGGTACTGCAGGTACTGCTGCCAGATCGGCTGGTTGGTCACGCCAAACTGCAGTTCCAGGGCGTGCAATGCGCCGGGCGTGAGCGTCCCCTGGTAGCGGGAGGCGGCGAGCAGGGCAGGGTTGCCGGGCATCATGCGCGGCAGGAAGAAGTTGATGGTCACGGCAACCCAGATCGACAAGAGCAAGAATCCAAGTCGGTTCAAGAAATAGCGCATGTCTTCCCCCCATTCTGAAGGGACAGACGCCGCCGTCTGTCCCTGTCGATCGTTCGGTTGACGGGCTTCAGTTGGCCGGCTTCAGGTTTTTCACCACAAGCCCGTTCGCCGGCGAGACCCACGGTCCGCCCTGCGCGTACGGGTTGCTTGCGTTCGGCCAGCCGATGAAGTTCTTCGTGCTGTACTCGAACCAGTTGGGCGTCTCGACCAGCGGAATGGATGGCATGTCGCGCGCCACGATCCCCTCCAGGCTGTTCATCACCTGGTGCTGCACGGACGGCTGATTCGTGTGCAGGTAGGTGTTGAGCAGGTTCGTCGTGGTGGGATTGCTCCAGTTCTCCGAGTTGGACGGCAGGTTCGGGTACATCATCGCGTAGTACGCGTAAAACGGCGTGGGACCCGTGTCTGTCCAGGATATCGCGAGCTGGTACTGGTGGTTCTGGAACAGGTTGCTGCCATACAGGCTGGAGGATTCGCCCTGCACGGTCACATTGATCCCCACACTGCGCAACTCGGAGGACAGGATCGAGGCCATCGCCACCCACTCCGAATACGTCGAGACGACCTGAAGCGTAAATGAGAGCGGTTTCCCGGAGGGCGACACGAAGATGCCGCTGCTGTTCTTCTTGAAGCCCGCCTTTTTCAGGATAGAGACGGCTTTTGCCGGGTTGTACTGCAGCGCTCCCTTGTACTGATTCGCCAGGGCGGGCGACAGCCATCCCTTGGTCGTTCGGCCGAGCATGTCAAACGCGTTGGCAATCGGCGCGTAGTGGTAATCGGCCGCATTGATCTTCTGGCGGTTGATGGCGAGACTGATCGCCTGGCGCACGGGCAGCATCCTGAGCAGCGGGTCCTTGAAGTTGGTGTACAGCATCAGCGTGGAGCCGCCCGCGAAGTAGTAGTGGTTCGTCTTCGGGTTGGCGTTGACGTACACGCGCTGGATGTTGGGAATGAAGATGCTGGACCAGTCGATCCGCCCTTGCACAAGCCCGCCGGCGATGCTCGTGTTGCTCGAGTAGGCCGGGAACTGGATTTCGTGCACGGCCAGCTTGCCCGCCCAGTAGTGCGGATTGGCGACAAACGTGTACTCTTCCGGGTTGAACGAGTTGACCATGTAGGGACCGGTGCCGACCGGGTGCAGGTTCAGCGTGGTGGTCGGGTTGGACACCTTGGTCCACACGTGCTCCGGAACGATGGGCGTCTGCCCCAGGATGTACCACTGGAAGGGGACGTCGACCTGCTTGAACTGGAACTGCACCGTGTACTGGCCGATCGCTTTCACGGCGGACAGGTACTGCCAGACGCCCGCGGTGTCGAGCTGCGCGAAACGCTTGCGAATCATGAAGGAGTAGACGACGTCCTGCGCGGTGAACGGCTTTCCGTCCGACCATCGCACGCCGTGGCGCAACTGTACGGTGAGCGTCTTGTCGTTCTTCGACCACCCGAACGACGTGCCGAGCACGGGCGACACCTTGGACGAGTAGGGATTGAAATAGAACAGCGGCTGGTAGATGAGGCCCATGGTGCCGACCAGCGCCTTCGAAAACGGATTGAAGTTTTGCTGGAATGTGCCGGCTGGTCCGGGTACGACCACCAGCGGCGGGGACGCCGGGGACGTCTGCGCCATGGCGGGACTCAACCCCATGGATACAGCGCCAAGAATGCCGGCCGTCAGTGCTGACAGGGCCACTTTGCGAGAACGAAGCAACACAACTCTTCCCCCTTGTAAAATAATGAGATCTATCACGAGTTTCAAGTCTTCGGGTCCCTCAACTGCCAGACATCATTCAAAACATGGCGTGGCCCGCCGTGCACCGCTGTCGGACACCGTCGTCACCCATCGTCGCCGTCACCTGGATCCGCCGCCTACAGTCTCCACCTATTCCTACCCTTTCACCCGGTACTCTGCCCGTACCCCTTCACCGTACACCAGACAGGACTCGTCTGCCACCCCCCCTTTGTTTATTTCACAAGATTAACTATTCTCTTCCCTCTTCGCCCGGCGCATCCGCCACACCCACCGTAAACATGGGACGCCACGTGATATGCGATGGTCGCGCAAACGCTTCCAACGCGTATACAGACACCGGGATCACCGCAGCGACCGGCTTTCCTCACCTTCGTCCGGGTCGCGCATGAGGACCGCCGACAAAAATGATGGAAATGTCCGCCAGCCAAAATCCGAGGGGCGACGGCCATGAATCCCGGCGACCAGAACGGCCAGAATAGCCGCAACGGCCAGAGCGACAAACGCCCCAAGGCTATTCAAACGTTTGAATTCGCCGATTGATTGCATGATACCGCCTTCAGTTTGATCTGTCAATACACAAAATCCGGGGAAGAATGAGGCTCGCCGCTCGCGTGGAGAAGCCCACCCAGAGCCGCGTCATCACTGTCTGTCACGGAGCCGCGACAGGATCCTGCCGGGGCCGCGCGAACTCCCAATCCGAAGCCCACCACGTCAGTCGCGTCGTCCGGGGCCTTCGCCGGACGCTGTATATACCCCTTGCGCCTGCCCCGATTTGGATGATCGCAGTTGCACTGGACTCACGTGCGCCGGAAGACTGTCGCGCGTCCGCGGACGTCCGGAGGACGCCCGAATGACGAGCTCCGTTTGGAGCACCACCGGCCTGATGTCAAAGTTCCCACCAAGCGCGGTCGAGAGCGCCTTCGTCGCCTCCACCCCCAACTCGTACATGGGCTGGCGCACCGTTGTCAATGGCGGAGTGACGTACTGCGTGACCAGCACATCATCGAACCCGACGATTGCGAGATCATCCGGCACCTTGAGCCCGTACTCCGTCACGGCCCGCAGAATGCCGATCGCCATTTCATCGTTGGCGGAAAACACCGCTTCCGGCATGTGTTGCGCCTGCGCCATCCGCAGGCCGATCTCGTATCCGCTGTCCTCCGTGTACGTGCCGTGGTACAGGTATTCCTTGTCTGCGGCCAGGTCGTACTCGGACAGAGCGCGGAGGTATCCCTTGTACCTCAATCTGCTGTGCAAGGAACTCTCCAATCCACTGACAAACGCGATGTGCCTATATCCTGACTGAATGAGGTGTTCCGTGGCCATATAGGCGCCCGCCTCATGGTCGCACGTCACGAGGTAGACATAAGGGTGCGCCACGACGCGGTCCAGAACCACGACAGGAAATGACGCGCTCGCGATCGAACTGAGCAAATCTTCGCTGATCGACGCGTCCAGCACGATCGCCCCATCGGTCCTGTTCTCGGTGAGCAGCCTCGTCAGCGCGCCGTCCTGCCCGCCGGCCGTGCAACCCACGATGGTGGTGTATCCGAGGTCCAGCGTTCGTGCCTGCACGCCGCGCAACAGTTCGGAATAAAACGGCCCTCCCAGGTCGTGAATCAGCACCGAAATCATTCCCGTGCGGCCAGCCTTGAGGTCGCGCGCGAGTCCATTCGGTCTGTAGCCAAGATCGGCGGCTGCCGCAACAACGCGCTGCCGCGTGGAGGCCTTGATGCGCGGATCTTCCCTGAGCGCCAGCGAAACCGTCGAAATCGAAACGCCGGCCCGTTTTGCGACATCGCGTAAACCTGTCAATCCGACCACTCCCACGGGACATGTGATAAAGTCCTCGGTGCGGACCCGCTCACTTCGTATTGGATCCGAGGCTTGCGTTGGACCCGGCGTCCGAGGCTTAAGTCGGACCCGGCGTCCGCGGTCTCAGTCGGACCCAGCGTCCGAGGTCTCAGTCGGACGCTGCCGACCGCCGTGCGCCTGCCCCGATTCGGATTATCACATGTCCCCCGTCCATGTGCAACAAACAGCGGATGAACAGGAAGGTCACGACCCATGAAGAACGCGATTCGCCCTCCTGCGCCCCCGGTTCAGCCCCCTGCGTGCAGCCCGCATTCCGTCTTGGAAAAATGGCTCCAGCGACCGCTGCGCGCGTCTTCTCCCGGCTCTACCGCCCGCGTACAGTGGATGCAGCCGATGCTTGGGTAACCCTGGTCGTGCAGCGGATTGTACGGTACGCCGTGGGTTGCGATGTAACGCCACACCTGGTCCGCCGTCCACTCCGCCAGAGGATTGACCTTGACGAGCCCGAATCGCCCATCCCACTCGACTGACCGCGCACGGCTTCGCGCCGGCGACTGGTCGCGCCGGATTCCCGTGATCCATCCGTCATAATCCGCCAGCAGTTTCTCCAAAGGCCCTACTTTCCGCAGCGCGCAGCAGGCGTCCGGGTCACGCGCCCACAAGTCATCTCCATAGCGCCACGCCTGCTGCGCTACGGTTAGGTCGGCCGTCACGCGCACGAGGCCGGGAATTCCGTAGCGCGCGACCGCACGGTCGCGCAGGGCGTAGGTTTCGGGAAACAGCAGATCGGTGTCGAGGTAAAATACGTGCGCATCGCGCTGGATAGCCATCACCATGTCGAGCAGAACCATGTCCTCGGCGCTGAAGCTACAGGCCAGCGCCACCCGCGGAACGGTCCGCAACACACGGGCGACTGTCTCCTCCGCAGTCATCCGCTCACAGTCCGCGGACAGTCGCGCGGCCGCCTGCTCTCCAGTTCCGGCGGCGGGAACATCTCCTTCATGGGACCCCGGCATGGGGCTGATCACATCCTGTTCTGGTTTGTCTGACAGATCTCCTGACGGCTAAGCCTCCGGGCGGCCGAACACTTGCGCAACGCCCGTGTGCAACCTTATGCGACTGCGCCCGACGCTGTGTCGGCGGTCACCCGAAGGACCAGTGGCTCACTTCATCCAATTGCTTTTTTGGCTATTATTGGACGCGAACCGAGACAAGCCAACACAATAAACTCATGTTCCACATGTGAGGGTCTTTATCAAGGCTACCGAGAGAATACGAGCTCACCTGTACCGCGCCATCTGCGGCGCCCGATGGAGTCGGATTTTCATGATCCGCTCTCCTGCGATTGCGCCGTACACGGCGGTCCAACCTCGATTGTGTCCATAAACTTTCCTTTGGCAGAATCTTCCCGTAACCAGTTTGCTATGATCGACGTCTATTTGTAAGTGCGTAAATACTGCGCGCCTTGGCGACGGATTATTGAGCGGAATAATCGCCTCAAATCCTCCCGAATGTACCCGAGACAACGATTAGACCCCCATGGCGGGGCCCGTCGCCCACGAAGGATGCAAATTCGCCGCCTCAAGGCCGCACGCATGCGAGCAATGGGCCGGCGGTCGAACGAAGACTCACTGGGTCGCCCGTATCCCTTCGCTCGTCGCGAGTTGTGCGGCGTTTCCGCGCTGTCTGAGCAGGAGCAGAGGGATACGGGCGACTGGCACGGACTCGGCGCCAAGCGGTTGGCACAGACCCGAAGGCTGGCACAGACCAGACCTATTTTCCAGGCAGGGGAGATCCATATGACCTTTTGGCGAATCGCACTGGTGTTACTTATAGATGGCATCATCACTGGGTGCTCAAGCACTCCACAGCATTATTCGCCGTCGCAATCTCCCGACCAGGCAGTGACGTTCACCGCCATCCAAATGATCACCCCCAAGATTGGATGGGGTGTAACGAACCAAGGCATAGTATGCCGAACAGAGGACGGAGGGCGCCGATGGAGTGGCGCATCGTTGCATGGCCAACCCCATTCTTACGGCGCACTCGATGCGATAACAGCGCGCACAGCCTAGTTCGCAAGTGGGAACCACCTGTTCCACACCACGGACGCAGGCATGCACTGGTTTGCGGATCACCTGCCGGCCGGAACATTCGGGCCCCCGCAGTTGCAACTCCAGTTCTTGAATTCTAAACAGGGGTGGGTCAGCGAGTCTGAAGGCGGAGCGACCGGGACAGAGCCGCTGACGCTATACAGGACCGTGAATGGTGGAGCAACTTGGGATTCTGCATTGAGTGTGAGTCCCACGTCGAACTCCCCCATCCCACTGCAAGGTTCCAAGAGCTTCACATTCCGGTCGCCGAAATATGGATGGATCACAGGAGGAAACTATCTCCAAAGTGGTGATCTATACTTGTTTTCCACGGGTCATGGAGGTATGAATTGGCATAAACAAGTCCCCTTACACGACCACTTTCCTAAAGACGCCCTACTGCAAACATGGACGCCCTCCTTTGCCGGGGAACGAGGTCTGCTGCCCGTCACATGGCTCCCTGAGATCCCTCACACTCAACGCGGCGTGATCGCGATTGCGGTGTTGAAAACGAATGACGGTGGAAAACAATGGATTGACGCCTCCCACACCCTTCTCCTGCCGCTGACTTCTTCTCCGCCAGTAATGTCCACTTGGGGAGGACAATACATTTGGGTCAGGGCCCGCTCAGGTCACCTGGCGGCATCAATAAATGCCGGACGCTCCTGGGTAGACATGCGAACGCGCGGCCTGCCAAATACAATCGAGAACATAGACTTTGTGAACGCGAAGGACGGCTGGGCGTGGAGCGGCA
>JAKACX010000058.1 GCA_021821055.1 Bacillota bacterium | reverse complement strand
GGACCAAAAACAATAATAAGGACTTACGGAAAATTGAATTATTGACTACGTTGTTAGCTGGTCAAAGGGACACTACTACACAATGAGCAAGGTTGTGACTGTGTAATAGAGATTGCATGAACGTTTTGCAGCAATGGAATCTTGTTTTTCCTCTGTTAGTGGGTAGAATTATGCACCAGATTGTGTAATGGAGGTGGAACGTCATGCTTTATATTTTTGGCGGGTTGCCGGGAACTGGGAAGTCGACCTTGTCGGCAGCTTTATCCCAAGTACTCCGCGCTACGTATCTCCGAGTTGACATCGTTGAACAAGCTTTGCGGGTTACCGACGTCTGGGTTGACGGACCAGTTGGTTATATAGTGTGTTATGAGCTTGCAGCCCAGAATCTCCGGCTAGGACTTGACGTGGTAGCAGATACGGTCAACCCTATTGGCGAAACACGTGAAGCTTGGAGAAACGTCGCGGAGGCTCTCGACGTCCCATATGCAGAAATTGAAGTAGTCTGCTCGGATGACGACGAGCACCGGCATCGAATCGTTTCGCGCGTCTCCGATATTGCAGGCCTTGTCCTACCTACGTGGGAGGAGGTCAAATCCCGACGGTACGATGTTTGGGACCGAGACCACATCGTCATCGACACGGCTCATCAAACCGTGTCCGAAAGCCTGCTAACGTTATTTGAACAGGCTGGCCTGGCGTAAGCTGCGACGTAAGCCGCGGACCTCTGAGTTGACGCGGCTGTCGTGCGCCTGGCCGCGATTCCATTTGGACTCTGGGTGCCTCGCGCTTGCTCGCGTTCCAGTTTCTCCTTCCCAGAGCAGTACTCCACGGGGCGGGAATGCTCAGTACAACTGGCGCGTGAAAGAAGGTGATTTTTCTGGGTTCGGGATTCATGCACCTGCTCGTGGCGGATCACGTCGCGCAGGAGATGGAGATGGAGGATCGCAGTAGAACTCTCTTGGGCTCGCTCGCGCCCGACGCGCGCAAATCGGGATGGACCCACTTCAAGGCCACGCCGCACCCGCTCTTTTTGAACAATCCCATTGACTACGGCCGATTCATCCTAAAGTATCGGGACCGGTTCAACGATCCGTATTTTGTCGGCTATCTCTCACACCTGATCATGGATGATATCTGGACCATGAAGTCCGAGTTCTCCGGGTTTGAGCGCAAGGTACAGACGGATGCCGCCGCGTACGCGCAGTACCAGGACGACCTTCGGCTGTGCAACGCCAAGTTGGACGCGTACTACCGACCTGCGACGCTCTACGCCGCGCTCGCCGCCGCATGTGACGCACCTGACATCGACGAGGCCAGCGCACGAGAAGTACTGCTGTACAGGGAGGAGGCGCTGGCTGACTTTCGCTATCCGGCCGAACACTTGACAGCGCCGCTGCATCTCTTCGATTTGGAGGAGATGCTGCAGTACGTGGAACGAAGCAAGAGCAAGGCGGTGGATATCTGCCGTGTTGCTCGCAGTCTGTCCGAGAAATAGGCCGACGCGGTCGTATAGTCTTGCTGTCTTGCTACCCATGTGCGCGCGGGGTCGGCGAGAAAATGGCTGCACGCGGCGGCATGGAGGGTGGGCCCAGGTAGCGGAAGCACAAGAACTCTGCATATGTAACCTAAAAATTACCATATTAACTATGGGTTTTGGTGCTATCACGCGCACAGCACCAAAAAGAGGTGCTAACACTCCATGTTATTGTAAGAAAACGGGAGGCTAACACCAAATTCAGTGCTAATTGTGCGCCGGTTTGACGGCGCGACGCCCGGGTTGAAGGCGCGACGCGCGGGACTGCGCGCAGACGTCACTTGGGGGTAGGCAGTTCGCGCATCTTGCCCCATGCCTGCAAGGCTCGCAGTCCGTAGCTTCCCAACATGAAGACGACAAGGATCACCGCACCCGTGATCTGCCCTTCGATCGGCGTGGTGTGAGGTGCTGAGGTGTGCGCGTAGACCCGGTACCACGCGGGCAGACGGAACGCCGAGGCGCTTGTGATGAGCAGTGCTATGACGATTGGCATCATCAAACTATACGAGATGAAGATGTACATCAGTTCGCCGGCAGGACGCAAATTCGTGGTGTTCGCGGTGCGCCGGGAGAGCGGCCACCACAGACAAAGGGAGAAAAACATCAAGAGCATTTGCCCCAGGGCGTGTGCGTCGTTGTCTGAGAGCATGATGTTGACACTGACCGGAAGTAGTAACAGGGTTGCAATCCCGTTGTATGTGACCACGGCCACTGCCGGAGATGTAAGCGCACGCCAGACGCGGCCAAACACGGGCAGTTCGGTCCAGCGATCCAGCAGGTCCACAGGTGCGCTGTAGATCAGAAGGCGGGGAAGGACCATGGTCATCAGAGCCATTTGCAGGCTGTAGCCTATGAAGCTGTACACTTCGCCAATGGCGGCAAGCGGGGAACCCACGATGAGATAGAGGACCGCTAGCGCCGACACGAAAGCCGCCTTCTGAAACCGCGTCACGGGCTGCGTCACGGGCTGCGTCGGCGGTCTGTCGCGCGGGATGTAAGCGACGTAGTGGTACAGGACGCTCAGCAGGACGATGAGTACCAGAACCTCTGGATGCCACAGATTCAGAGGGCCGAGGTGCGCCAAGGCAGACTCCATGGTTTTGATCACACCCCCAGCCAGGCAATGGACACGATCAAACCGATCCAGACAGCGACGGAAACGACGCCCAGGACGGGTCGACTCACCGTGTGGCCAACGATTCGCAGTGAATTGGTTAAGACGAAGAGACTCGAAATGACCATGGCGAGCGCCGCCAGGAGCGGCGTGGCAGCGCCGATGACCGCGATGCACAGCGCGATGGCGTTGTAGCCGATCGCCCACACAAGGTTTTGATGGATCACGCGCGTCGTGAGTCTCCCGATGGCGAGCATCTCGGGGACGGAGTCCAAGCGCGGGAGAATCTGGAGCAGATCGCCTGCCTGGGCTGCGATATCGGTCCGCAGTCCGACCGCGAGGCCGATGTCCGCTTGGGCGAGAGCGGGGGCGTCGTTCACGCCGTCGCCCACAAACAACACGCGACGTCCTTGCTGCTGCAGTTCGGCGACCCACTGCGCCTTCGCGCCCGGACTCTGGCGGTCTCGCCACTGTGTCACGTGGAGAGCGTTCGCGACGGGGTGGGCGCTCTGTGGACTGTCTCCGGTCGCCATCAATATTGTCAGTCCGAGACTTCGCAATTCATCCAGCGCCGCAGGTGACTCGCGGCGAATTTGATCCTCGAGGACAAATGTCGCGCGGGTGACGCCGTTCACGCGCAAGACCGCCCGTGTCTCGGCCGTCGACTGGTCGTCCGGCGTTGACACGGCTGCCGTGCCCATCTCCGACGGGCCAACATCACGCAAGTCGTGCACCCCAACCTCGACAGACATGTCGCGAATCTTCGTGCGCACGCCCCAACCGGTGACGGAGGTGAACGTCTCCACGGGTTCCAGTGTCAGGCCGCGACTCTGTGCGGCCGCAACCAAGGCATGCGCGACGGGGTGCTCGGACGGGTAATCCGCTGACGCCGCGAGCGCGAGCAGTTCTCCGTCATCGGGGACCATGCTCACGAGTTGCATGCGCCCTTGCGTGAGAGTGCCGGTTTTGTCAAACACAACAGTGTCAATATCGCGCAGCCGCTCAAGAGCACTCGGACCGCGAATCAGGATGCCAAGTTGTCCCAGCCGACGCGAGGCCGCCGACAGTGCGAGCGGCGTGGCGACACTGAGCGCACAAGGGCAGGCGATGACGAACACGGACACAGCGTTTAGCATGGCGGCCGACGGGTGCAGATGGCGTACGATCATTGCGACAAAAAATGTAAGAAGCCCGATCGCCAGCACAGTCGGGACGAACCAATGCAGTGCGCGGTCCACAGCGGTGCGCAGGCGGGCGCTGCCCAGTTGTGTAGATTGAACAAATGCGGCGGTCTGGGCCAAAACAGACTCGTGGGCCGGGCGGGTCACGCGGATGAGCAACCGTCCTTCGTGATTGATGGTGCCTGCATACACCACATCACTCTCGTGTTTGACGACGGGTTTTGACTCTCCGGTCAGGATCGACTCGTCGACTGTCGAAGCGCCGGAGATTACAAATCCGTCGACGGGAACGCGCTGCCCGCTGCGAATGTCCACCTCGTCGCCTGGGACGAGATCCGAGACGGGAACGATCTGCGCGTCTCCATCTGTAACTCTCCAGGCGTCTTTGACTGAGACGTCCACCAGCATGCGAATCAGCTTGTTGGTCTGACTGCGCGTGATCGCCTCGAGGCTCCTTCCAAGGAGCAAGAATACGATCAACATGTCCGATGTGTCAAAGTACACGTAACGTCCTGTCGAAAGGGTTCCATACACTCCGTAGCCGTACGCTGCGACGGCGCCCGTCGACACGAGCAGGTCCATGGTAGGCACGCGGTGGCGAATGGATGTCCACGCGCCGCGCAAGAACGGCCAGCCTCCCCAGACCAGGACGGGGGTCGAGAGCACCCACAGAACGCCCGTGAGCAGGACGCGAAGGGGGCCGGGGAAGAGCGGAAGATATCCCAGCCAGACAGGAATACTCAGCATCATGACGACGATGGCGATGACAGTCGACCAAACCAGACGGGTCCACAAGGGGGCGTTGGCCTCATCGCGGTCCTCGATCTCGACCTGGTTTGCCGTGGCCTTGTACCCGAGGTCGCCAATGGCGTCGCAAATGACGTCAGTCGACTGTCTCCCGCCGTCGAACGTCACCTGGGCGATCGAGCGAGCCGCGTCGACGCGCATGGCCAGCACTCCCGGCAGACGGCGCACCACATGCTCGATGAGGACGCCGCACGAGGCGCACCAGACTCCATCGAGCGCGAGCGCGGCCATCTCGATCTGCCCTGCCTGCGCCACCGGCTCCGCCGCTTGTTGCGTCAGGGCCGACCACTCGACTTCAGGACCCGAGCGCAGCAAAGCCACCTGTTCAGGACCGAGGATGCGCCAGAGGTCGCGGCATCCGTGACAGCAAAAAGTGTGCCCGTCTGCCGGGACCGGACGGATTATCGGTTGTTCGCAAAGGTCACAGGTCAGAAGATCCATGGGTTCACGCTCGGTATCCAGCCATTAAATGCCATGCCGCGGAGGGCGAAGAGCAATCCACTGACGCCCATCAGGATGGCCGCGACATACGTGAATGCTCGTGACGTCAAATGCTTGCGGCCCAGCCACCCTGCCGTCGCCACGATGGCCAGAGACGGGACGGTACCCACGCCGAATGCAAGGAGCGTCAACAGACCGCTGCTCCAAGATCCACTGGCTGCGGCTGACAGCAGCACGGCGAACAATAGCCCGCAAGGGTGAAAGCCCAGTATAAAACCGGCGCCCAGCGCTGAGACGGCGCTCCCCCCTGGTTTTGAAAGGCGCGTCAGGGTTCGTCCCACAAGCGGTACACGGAGCAGCGACCAGCGCTCGACGCTGCCGCCGCCATGGCCCGTACGCCACTGGTCGACAGCCCAGATGATCATGAGACTCCCGCCGATGATGCCGGCTGCAGCCTGCAGCCCCGCGACGTGCGCGGCGGCATTGACAAACGACCCAATGGCGCCGAAGATCGACCCGAGAATGCCGAATGCCAGCACGCGCCCAACGTTGTGCGCGCCGTGGATGACGAAGAGCTGTCTCATACGGGATCGGCTTTTGTTGGCGTCGTTCGGTGTGGCGGCCAGCGAGTATGACAAGACGAAAGGACCGCACATGCCCACGCAGTGCAAGAATCCTTGGAGAAGTCCGACGCCGAGCGCCCACGCGGGCAATGCGAGGTTCATGGGAGACCTCCATTTGGTTCATGTCTATGGCCAACTCTGCGTGACCAGGGCATTGCTGATCACGAGCAAGGAAAGTACGGGAGACACAAGCAGACCAAGCCAGGCGCGTCTGCCATACAGGATGGCCCAACTCGCTCCCGTCGCGGCTCCCATGACGTAAAGGAGCGAATTCCCCTCCACAAGCAGTGGCGGATGGGCGTCCAGAAAGCGGTTGAGCGCTGGCGAGATCCATAAGAATGCGTACATCATGCCCATCGCGATCACGATACGCGCAGCGGTCTTTAGCATGCGGTCAACACGTATATCCGGTTGGTTCGGTTGCAATGCGACGAGGGCGGTGCGGGTCACCTTCTGGGCCTGCTGGCCGATCGCGATCCCACACAGCATGGCGGACGTGAAGATGCCGAGAAACTGGAGTGCGTGCCAGGTGACGTGGCCGCCGACATCACTGCGCATGATGAACGAAAGGGTGTGCGTCCAGACGAGAAGAGCATAGAGCGCCAACGACAGAGTGATGAGCAACGCACGCCCCGACACACTCATTCTCGCGGTTGGCCTATGCATTCTCGCGGTTGGCTTGTGCATTCTCGCGGTTGGCTTATGCATTCGCCGTCACCTGAAAAGACGGGCCCAACTTCGCGGCCCCGAGGGGAGTCATAATCCGCAGCGTCCAGTTTCCCCCCATGACCAGGATGATTGACCCGCTAAATTGGTGTGGCCGCGTGGCGCGCAGGTCAAATGTTTCAGAAGGCATGCTCATACCGTTCATGGAGACGACGACCCGCACGCCTCTCACAAGTTTGTCTGTAGCGGGACCGGCCAGTGTGACGGTTACAGGTTCCGACCGGTTGGCCACGATGGGAGTATGCCCCAAGTGTACGGTCGTTGTGTAGGCTCCTTGACGACTGACCAATGTAGAAGCTGTCGGGGTCGACGTGGCGCACCCGGTCAAGAGCGCAGACATCGCCACCACGCAAGTCACGAAAAAGGATGTGTATCGGGCCACACGGATCACCTGTCTCCCGGCATCATGATCTTGCAGCGTGCCGCGACTTCGCACCAACGAGGCTGTGAGTGCGGATGATCCCCGGGAACTCACCTTGAACTGATCGGGAACTAATGGAGAACATTGTACAGGGAAAATAGTCAGCCTGCCAGTGATTCACTGCCGCTGACGTCGATGTGGAACTCGTTGCGGCGTCACGCCTGGGAGGGCGCAGACATGACACTTGTCAGGTGAAATTACTGACAATCAGGTCTGTCGGCGCCCGGACGCGGGGTGTTACAGTCGAGAGGAAGCAGGGTGGTCTGCGGCGGATGCAATGTGCGGCGCGGACAGGGGAGGGTGCTCATTGACGGCGGCCATTGTCGTGAAGGACTTGCGCAAGCGCTACAAGGACCGCGAGGCTGTGCGCGGCGTCAGCTTCGAGGTGGCGCAGGGGGAGATATTCGGAATTGTCGGACCCAATGGCGCGGGCAAGACGACCACGCTGGAGATGATGGAAGGGCTGCGCCGGCGCGACGGGGGGAGCGTGCAGGTGCTGGGCATGGACCCTGCGCGCGAACCGTACCGCGTGCGGGAGCGGATTGGCGTCCAATTTCAGATGACGGCCATCCAGGAAAAGATGCGCGTGGATGAGGCGCTGGCGCTGTTTGCCTCATTCTACAGGCGGCGGGGGGACGTGGCGAAGCTGATCGCCATGCTCGGGTTGCAGCCGTATCTTGGCCAAAGCTTCAAGAACCTGTCCGGAGGCTGGCAACAGCGGGTCAGCCTGGCCCTGGCGGCTGTGCACGATCCGGAGATCATCTTTCTTGACGAACCGAGCACCGGGCTTGATCCGGCGGCGCGGCGTGAGCTGTGGGAGATGATTCGCGGCCTGCGGGAGCAGGGCAAGACGATCGTGCTCACGACGCATTACATGGAAGAGGCTGAACAGTTGTGCGACCGGGTCGCGATGTTTCGTGAAGGCGAGGTCGCGCTGCTCGATCAGCCCAAGCGTCTGGTGGCGCGAATGGCCGGGTGGGACTACATCGATTTTGTGTCCGACGATGCGTCGCTCGCTGACATCGAGCGGCTGCCTTGCGTGCAGCGCGCGGTTGAGACGGACGGCTGTATTCGCGTCCACGGGGATGATGTGCAGCAGGTGGCTCTCGCTGTGCTTGTTCTGGCTGACAGCCGGGGTTGGCGCATTCGCAACCTGCGCTTCGCGGCAGGCACGCTTGACGACCTGTTTGTCCTGTTGGCCGGAGGAGAGGCATCGGGTGAGGCGAGGCGCGAGGGGAGTGCGGCAAAAGGCGAGGGGAGCGTAGCGATGGGCGAGGGGAGTGGGGTGGTGTGAGATCCTTTGTGAATCTGGCGCGCAGCGAGGTGCGGCTGTTCTTCCGCGAACGACAGGCGGTCTTTTGGACGTTCCTCTATCCAATGCTGATGATCTGGCTGTTCGGCGTGATCTTCGGGAAGCAGAAACTGGGCGGGGTGTCGTACGCGGGGATGTACGTGCCGTCGTGGATCGGCGTGAGCGTATTGACCATCGCGCTGTACACGATCGGAACGACGCTCACGGCTTACCGCGAGCGCGGCATCCTGAAACGCTACCAAGCGACGCCCGTGCGTCCTTGGACGGTGCTTGGCGCTCATGTCGTGTACGGGGTTCTCGTGCTGGTGTTGACTGCGGCCGTCATGATTGCCGAAGGGCGTCTGCTGTTTGGCCTGACAATGCCGAAGTCGGTCGGCGGGGTCCTGTTCGCCACTCTGCTGTCGGTGTTCGCGCTGTTCCCGTTCGGCCTCCTGCTTGCGTCGCTGGCGAAAAACGTCCGGTCGGCGGCGGCCTTGTCGGCGCTTGTATTGAACATCATGCTGCTGTTTTCCGGCGCGACTTTTCCGCTCGCCATATTTCCGGCGTTCCTGCGCAGCCTGGCGCACTGGTTGCCGCTCTACTACGTGATCGACCTGCTGCGCACGGCGTGGAACCAGAAGGGCTTCGCGGGATCGTGGAGTGACGTGTGGGTGCTGCTTGCGATCGGCGTGGTTTCCATCGCATTGGCGTCACGGACATTCCGCTGGCAGGATGCGTAGGGTCGGCAGGCTGGCGGGGCTAAGCACTGAAATTGCGCTTAAGCATCCTAAAAATCACCTAATTAGCACTCGAATTTGGTGTTCTTCCGCGCATAGCCCCACTCTTTGGTGCTATTTCGGCGGAAAAAGGAAATATAAACCGGATTAAGCGCAATTAATGGACTAACGACCTGATGCGCTGCGGAGTGGTACCCTTGAGTCGCCCGGACCGTGCCCGCCGGACCGGTCCCGGCGGCGTCTCCGGCGGCGTCTCCGGCGAAGCCCGAGGCAGCGGCGTTCGCCCCGCCCAACCTCGCCGACAGACACGCGAGTGTCGGGCGCCATGATGCACCGTACGGGAGGTGGGCTTATGCGGCTGTTTCCGAGGGAGTTCCGTTTGATGGGATGGATCTATCTCATCGAACTGGTGGTCCCCCTGATTTTCTCGATCACCGCGCGTGCTGTGGAGCAACGGGTTGCGGGCGTGGCGGGGACGGTGGTGTTCGCCGTCCTCTACGTGCTGTCCTTTCGCGTCAAGCGGCCGTGGATCGTCGCGTGTTTCGAGGTGACGATCGTCGCTGCCGTCGAAGTCCTGGTCAATCCCGGGTTTGCGTGGCTGATCATTTATCCGACTGCCTTGTTGACGGTGCGGTACGACCTCAAGCGAATGGCGTGGTACCTCGTTGGCATCGACGCCATCGCCGTGGCGGCGGCGTTTGCGTGGCAAATTGTGACGCGCACCGCGAGCGGGGTGTTCCTGTCGCAGGAGGCGCCGTCCCTGATGAGCGCGGTGGTTGTTTCCAGCGCGGTTGCGGTCGGGTCAATATGGCAACGACGCCTCATGGATGCCAAGGCAGCCCTCTTGCAGGCCAATGAACGGATCGAGCAACTCACCATGTCCGCCGAGCGGGAACGCATCAGCCGTGACCTGCATGACGTGGTTGGCCACGACCTGTCGCTGATTGCGCTAAAGGCCCAGTTGATAGAGCGACTGATTGAACGGGAGCCAGACGCGGCCCGCAAGGAGGCGCGGGAGGCCGGGAAGGCGGCGCGCGAGTCGCTGACTCGCGTGCGACAGTACATTGCCGGTATGCGGCAGCCGGACCTTGAGGCCGAGCTTCAAGCCGCGCGGCATATTCTGCGGGCGGCGGGCATATCCTGCGATGCCGCGGCGGAGGTCGGTCGCACCCCTGGGCAGGGAGCCTCCGCAGCTCTCGCCATGTGTCTGCGCGAGAGTGTGACCAATATGGTGCGGCATAGCGGCGCGAACTGTGCGAGCATTCGCCTGTGGGCGACGGAGAGCGCATGGCAACTGACGGTGGCCGACGACGGGCGGGGCATGGCAGCGCGTATTGGGGATGGGCGCGGCGTGGTGGGTATGCTCGCACGCATGGCGGCCGTCGAAGGTCAGGCGGCGATGTGGTCGCGCGGGGAGTGGGTGCGCGGCGCGCCGCCAGAAGCTCTGGGAGCGCTGCCGTTTCGCCGGGGAACTGCGTGGGTGTTCACGGCGCCCAGGGCTCAGGTTACCGTGTCGGCTGTCGGGTCTGTCGGGTCTGTCGGGTCTGGGCCAGGCGCAGTGACGACCGCTCGCGGAACGCTTGAGGCAGCGTTCACGAACGTGCGGGAGGTGTCGGATTGATCCGCATCCTGGTCGCGGAGGATCAGAAGCTGGTGCGGCGGGCGCTGGTCGCACTGCTGGCGATGGAGGAGGGCATCGCGGTGGTGGCGGAGGCGGAGGACGGACAGGATGCCGTCGAACTGGCACTGTGCCACCGCCCGGACGTTGCCCTGCTGGATATTGAGATGCCGCGCCTCAGTGGACTGGAGGCGGTCCATCTGCTGCACGAACGATTGCCGTCGTGCCGCACGCTTATCGTTACGACGTTCGCGCGTCCGGGCTATCTGCAGCGGGCGCTCAAATCCGGCGCATCCGGATACATCTCAAAGGACGCCGAGGTCGCGGACGTATCGGCGGCGATTCGCGCGGTGCACGCTGGAGAGCGCGTGTTCGATCCACAACTGATGGCGGAAGCGCTCGTGATGGACAATCCGCTCAGCCCGCGTGAACTCGAGGTGCTGCGCCAGGCGGCTCGGGGGCTGTCGACGCGCGACTTGGCCGCTGCGCTGAACCTCGGGGAGGGCACGGTGCGCAATTACCTGTCCGAGATCATGTCAAAACTGTATGCGCAGACGCGCCAGGAGGCCGTGCAGATCGCGAGGGACAATGGCTGGTTATAGCCAACTCTGCTTGAAAATGCGCTTGCAGACACGTAGTATGTGTACAAGCGGGCGAAAGGGGCGGAGCATGGATGGATCGTCACGTCATTGCGCGATTTGTCAGCCATGAGGATGCGGAGAGAGCGGCTGCCAAACTGGAGAAACAATTTCCAGGACGGGTCTCGTTCTCCAGCAGGACGCCGCGCGAGCGATGGTGGCAGGGTGAGTGGGTCGACAGGTCGTTTGAAGCTCTGGGTGGTCTTGCCGCCAGCGCGTCGCAACTGGTTCCAGGGTTTGGCGTGTTGTTCATGGGAGGCCCCTTGGATGGTCTGCGCCAGGGCGAGGTGCTGTCCGACTGGCTCCAGGCACATGCTCCGGGCGGAGCCGACGAGGATGCGAGTTTTCTGATTGTTTCCGCGAACGGACGGGACGTGGAGGAGGTCAAAGGCGCGCTGCAGTCACATGGAGGCCGTCACGTGTACGTGAGCGACGTCCGCTGACGGGGTCACAGCCTTGACGGCCTTGACGGCCCCGCCGGGTGCGGCAAGTGGGTCCTGTGGACGGGCCGCGCCGGCCGGTTTCACTTGCGGGCGGCGCGCATTTATTTTTTTCTAGGGAGTGGGAGCATCCATGGCAGATCAGACACAAGAACAAGACATGCGCATTCGCAGCAAGGCGATCAGCGAGAGCCCGGAACGCGCGCCCAATCGCGCCTACCTGCGGTCGCTCGGATTTGGCGACGCCGATTTCAAGAAGCCGATGGTCGGCATTGCGAGCACCTGGAGCGAGGTGACGCCGTGCAATGTACATATTGACCAACTGGCGCTGCGCTCAAAGAGCGGTGCCCGCGAAGCT
>JAKACX010000013.1 GCA_021821055.1 Bacillota bacterium | reverse complement strand
AATCGTCATCTCACTCATGAGGAAAGCCTCCTTGGGCGCAGTCAGATTTCACAGGATTTTGAACCCTTCGGCGCCATAGACCTGATGAAGATGCACGGTTCGGGCTGCGGTGTCTGCTGCTGGCCCTGCTCAGAAGTCGATGAGACCGAGACTGATCTGCAAGGCGTCGTTCACACGTTTCATCAAGTTTTCGTCAAGATGCGTGATTTTTTCCGTGAGCCGCTGTTTATCCAGCGTGCGAATCTGTTCCAGCAGAACCACCGAATCCCGTTCCATGCCATCCGCGGATGCCGGAATTTCGACGTGCGTCGGCAGCTTCGCCTTTTGGATCTGGGCGGTGATCGCGGCGACGATGACCGTGGGGCTGAAGCGGTTGCCAATGTTGTTCTGGATGATCAAGACCGGGCGAAACCCGCCCTGCTCCGACCCCACGACAGGTGAGAGATCCGCGAAGTACACGTCGCCACGTTTCACGTTCACCCACTACACCCCGCTGACCGGGCGACGGGCCAAGAAATCAACCTCTGTCTCGGCCGCGAACGCTTCCGCGGCCAGCCCGAGATTGATGGGAGCCATCTCCTGGTAACCCTGCTGGAGCGTTTCTCGGATCCATTCCTTCTTCCGTTCCTGGACATACAGGGCCGTCGCCTGCCTGATCAATCGGCTGCGTGTGCCACATTCACGCTCCACCAGGCCATCCACCTCATCCAACAGATAAGGCGGCAGGCTGACGGCAATCCGTCTCGACTTTGACAACGCCAGATCCCCCCAAGTCCCGTCAAAATCCCCTTTTGATATGATGACGCACTCCAGAGAACTGCAGCCAAAATTTCAGGGTATTTCCATGGACAATCGGTCATTCGGAGAATCTTACACATACAGCCGCGGGACGCGCCCGGAAATGGCGCAAAGCAACTCATAGGTGATGGTGTCCAATTGGTCCGCCGCGCGTTGCGCCGACCCGCACGGGCCCGCTGCGCCGTAGATCTCCACCTGGTCGCCCACCCGGGCGTCGAGATCGGTCACGGCGATCATCAGTTGGTCCATGCAGACGCGCCCGACAATCGGCGCACAGCCGGATCGCAGCCGCACGGCGCCCAGGTTCGACAGGGCGCGGGGAACACCGTCGGCGTATCCGACGGGCAACGTGGCAATCCGCTCGGTTCGCGACGTGACGTACGTCCCGGCGTAGCTGACCGGAGTGCCCGCGGGGACCTCGGCGATGCGCACAATCTGTGTCTGCCACGACAAGGCAGGCAAGAGCCCATGCGAAATCCCCCACTGTGGAGCCGGTTCATAGCCGTACAGCGCGATTCCCGGTCGTACCATGTCATAGTGGTACCGCGCATCGCGCAGCAACGCCGCACTGTTTGCCGCGTGCACCGACGGAATCTGCGCGCCGCTGGCGCGGGCGCGCGCCACAACACGTTCCAACTGGTCCGCCTGAACGGATGTGCGGCCGGTGCCAGGCATCGGCGCTTCGTCCGCCGCCGCAAAGTGCGTGTACACGCCCTCGAGCTTCACGCCCGGCATACGGCTCGCGCGCAGGATCAGCGCGACAGCCTCGCCCTCATCGCGCACACCGAGCCTCGTCATGCCCGTGTCCAGCTTGACGTGCACGCGGGCGGGCCGTCCGGAACCCGCAGCGCCGGACAAAGCGTCCAATTCCTGCATCTCATAGACTGTCAAAGCCACATCGTGACGCAACGCTTCCAGCGCCGATTCACTCCACAGTTTACCATACACGAGGATGTCAGCGGTGATTCCCGCCTCCCGCAGGCCAACTGCTTCCTCCATCGTGGCAACGCCAAGCGCATCCGCTCCCCCCGCCAGGAAGGCGCGGCTCGCCTCCACCGCGCCATGCCCGTAGGCGTTCGCCTTGACACTGGCCATCATTCGCACGCCAGGGCCAAGTCTGGCCTTGAGCGTGCGGGCATTACGCGCAAGGCGACGGCGATCCACTTGCGCAAAAGTCTGTCTCCACACAATTCTCACCAAGTCCAAGCATACCACACGCCCAGGGAAAGCTCTACCCGAGAAACACAAAACTACTTGCCCATCGTCTGGACCGTCGACGCCGCCACGCGGATCAGGTCGGGCACACTCATGCGCGACGTCAACTGGAACTCCACCCCATTGTCCAGCCAATACATTTGATGCAGGTTCCCCGCGCCAGTCAGGACCGCCGGAATTCCGTACAGCGTCAACAGGCTGCCGGACCCGAGCGAAAGACTCCCTGTTCCCGGGCGCTGTTCAGCGAGCGTGAACGGCATGTTCCCATCGTAGCGGATGAACACGACTCCGTTTGCCTCCGACTCATTGGTCACGGCGTCGTTGCCGGGCGCCCATGTCGGTTCAATCACGCCAAACCCCTGTTCCACCGCCGACACGGGCATTTCCACCGATTGCAGGCTGGTCGCCTGGTCGGGCGTGAACGCGTTAGGCGCAAAGGAAACGCCAGTCTGGAATGATGTGTAGTCCATTGTAATGACGGGCTGTTTGTCTTTGTTAAGCAGCACCACCTGCTTGGGCGCGTAGGAGGACGGGTCCAGCACGATCTGCTGGGTTGACACGATGGGGTTGACCGGGTCCGCCGGAACCGTGAACACGAGCGCCTTATCCCTGTTGCTCAGGTCAGGACTGGCGGCGGAGACGATGCGACCCAGCAGAGAATGGTAGAGGTACAGGTGTCCCTGGCGCTCGGCCCAGTCTCCCTGGAAGCGAATCACTTTCTTCGTACTCGGACTGATGATGTATATGCCTTGGGTGTTGTGCAAAATGATCTGCGAAATGTCTTTTGCGTCGTGGCCGAGCGCTATGCGGTATTGATTCGGCGCCTGGTACCACGTCTCGACAAAGTATTTCTGGACGGCACCCTGGAGCCGCACGGTCATGATGGCTGAACTCTTGTAACTCGTCAGGCTGCTCTGCACATTCTGCAATCTCTGGATCACCTGCGCAACCCCGGCCTGCCCGCAACCGGCGAGCACCAGGCCCATGACAAGCGTGAGAACGAAGCCTGCCCAACGCGCTCGACGCACCACGACCACCCCTATCCTGAAAATACGTTCGCCTGAATCTGAGTCTGTGCCAGACGCTAGCGCCGGGTCTGTGCCAGCCGCCCGTATCCCTCTGCTCCTGCTCAGACAGCGAGGAAGCGCCGCACAACGCGCGACGAGCAAAGGGACACGGGCGACCCAGCGAGTCTTCGTTCCACCGCCAGACCATTGCTGGCCCACGGCTCGACAGGCGTGCGGCGGTGACGCGGCGCGTTTCCGTCCTTCGTCGGCGCCGCCGCGCCATGCGGGTCTGTCTTGAAGATGTCCTGGTGCCAGGCAATGTCGGCTGCCAGCCGTCGCCATGCCCTATGCCCTCTGCTCAGACACTGCTGTCGCTAAACTCGCCGGGCACAGGGCGGGAAGACAATCCGGCGAATGCCCATCCCGCTGCGGGTGTGGGGCAAGCGCCGTGAAAGTCTATCGGAAAAATGAGGTGGTTCGGTTGGCTGCGGCCTGCGCGCACGCGGGCGGTGTCAATTGCCCGGGAAATTTGTCGACCCGGCGCCCGACTTTGTCCCCGGATCGTCGTGAAACGACAGATTCGGCCGATTTGCGTGCGTGAGGTGCGCCCGAGAGTCGAAGCGGGGCGCGGCGCAGATGCTGACCCCGATCCCCGACCCTGACGCCGGCCTCCGGTGCTGACCACGGGCCGATCACTGCACTAGCGGGAAGTCAGACGAGATTCCTGCCGCAGGTGGCGGAATGCCTCTCCCAGCCAATCGGCGGCGTCCGACGCCAGCAGCGACTCCTCCGAATGGCGTTCGCGACACGCCAGGTCGGCGGCAAGACCGTGCAGGTATACACCGAGGACGGCAGCCTCCTGTGCGGTTCTGCCCCCGGAAAGCAGACCCGCGATCACCCCGGCCAACACATCGCCCGCGCCGCCCGTCGCGAGTCCGCTGTTGCCCGTCGGATTTACGTGAACCAGGCCTCCCGGGTCCGCGATGACTGTCCCGGCGCCCTTGAGCACCACATGCGCGTTGACGCGCCGCGCGTAGTCTCGCGCGACGCGGACGCGGTCCGACTGAATCTGCGCGACCGACATGCCCGTCAGGCGCGCGAACTCTTTTGGATGCGGCGTAATGACGGTCGGACCGCGACGCCCCCGCAGCCACGACTCGCCCCGATCCCGCAGGCCCGCGAGCGCATTCAGCCAATCCGCATCGAGCACCAACGGAGTCCGCACACTGGCGACCGCGTCCAGCGCGGTCGCCATCCCCTCCATGGCCGAGACGGCATCCGCGCCAAGCCCGGGGCCGCACACCCCCGCTGCGCAACCGGACAGAAACCGCCCGGCTTCTTCAATACCCGCGACCGACCAGGACGCCTTCTCGGTGCGCCGGACGACGACCGTTTCTGCGCGCATATCCAGTTCCGCCAGCGACGCGTCCGCCGGTGCGAGGCACCGGACGAGTCCGGCCCCCGCGCGGTAGGCGCCGAGCACGCTGAGTCGCGCTGCCCCGTACATGCCGTCGCTGCCCGCGACGACGCCCACCTGCCCGAATGTTCCCTTGTGGCTGTCCACCGCTCTGGCGCCGAGCGTCTGCGCCATTCCGGCGGCCGTTGACAATCTGCACTGCGCGCCGCTCTTCACGGCCAATGCATCGGTCATCGACAGTGAATTCACGCGGACTTCCCCTGCCCGTCCGCGACCGGGATGCTGGAACAGCCCAATTTTCGCAAAGCCGAGCGCGAGCGTCGCGTCCGCACGCACGGCCGCAGGGTCACAGGCTCCGGTGTCGGCGTCCACGCCCGTCGGAATGTCCACCGCAAGCACTGGACTGCCCGCCCGGACGATGGCCCGCGCGTGCGCCGAGACGCCTTCCTGCAAGGGCAGACGGGCCCCGTTGCCCACAATGGCGTCGATGATGACCACGGCGTCCTCGAGTCGGTCGCTGTCCCCGGCCAGCATTCCGCCAAGCTTCGTGTAGGCGGTCAATTGCGCCTTGCACAATTCGGACAACTCTTCCTCCGGAGCGGCAAGCCAGACTCGCACGCGCCTGCCGCGCGACAGCAGCCAACGCGCCGCCACGATACCGTCAGCACCGTTGTGCCCCTTCCCCGCCACCACATGGAACGCGCCCCTGTTGGGGTCTGCGTGCGAACCCCCTTCAGCCAGTTGCTCCGCCGCGTCCGCCACCGCCGCCCCGGCCGCCTCCATGAGCGCCGCGGCGCTGACGCCAACACTGTCGATCATCTCCCGGTCAATCACTTTCATTTCGCCGCCTGTGACCAGAATCACTGGGATCACCCCGGTTTTCTAGATATATTCGCCGTCATGTACAAGTAGTACCCGTACCCGGACATCCCCATGATGCGGCCATGGACAGACGGTTGCAACACACCGGGAACACAAAACGGGGCGGCTCCCTCACGGGAACCGCCCCAGACTTGATCCGGTCAAACACCGCAGTCGTCACGAAGCGCAAAGCGTACCTCTTGGCATCGCGCCCCAGGGGAACTGTGCGCGGATCCCCTACGGACCGTACACCACCACGGCGCCCGTATTGCTGCCCGGCTGCACGATCGAGTTGCCGGTCGCGAGCGTTCTGCCCACCTGCAGCCCCCACGCCATGTCACCCGGCGGGTAATCGATCTGCACCGGATACGTGCTGCCGCCGCCTTCCGCCGTCACCTGGTACCCGGCTGACTGGAGCTTCTGCACATAGGCCGAAGATCCGTAGACGTCCACCGGGATCTGGCTGGGCGGCGGAAGCGTGATGCCCGTCCAGGCCCCCGTGGAACCGTAGGGCTTCAGCACCTGCGTGATGTGCGCCGGGTCGATGATGTCGTAGTAAGCGCCGGTGATGTAATTCTGCTGATTGAAGCCTGGCGCCGGGGCGCTTGCGACCTGCATCGAATCGCCGACGTTCCCGAGGTCAACGTGGGCCACTGAGGAACCGTGCACCGCTTCCGCCACGTGCAGCAGATCGGCGTAGCTCATGTTCGTCGCCACGTCCTTCATCCAGGCGCTGATCAGCGGGCCGATGTGCGCCAGGTCATTCCCCTTGTTCAGCAATTTCTGCTTGAGCGCCATCAGCACCTGCGCCTGCGCGTCACTGCGCTGAAAGTCGTTTGTCGCGACTGAACTTGCGGTGTTCTGCCGCACGCGGATGTACGCCAGAGCCTGGGAGCCGTTCAGCGTCTGCCACCCCGGGTACAGGTTGGCGCCGCTGTGCAGCGGATCGTAAATCCGTCCCGGAACGTTCACCCGAACCCCACCAACCGCGTTGACCGCATCGACAAAACCCTGAAAGTCAGTGGTTATCCACCAATTTATTGGCATACCGGTGAATTTCTCCACAGCCTGGACGGTCAGTTGCGCCGCCTGGTTGGGGTGCATCTGCGCGCCGATGAAGAAGAACGACTTGATCTTCGGAATCGGGTCGCTGTACTGCGGCATGGCGAACAGCATGTCGCGCGGGACGGAGATCAGTTCGACGTGGTGCGTCTGCGGATCAATGTGCGCGATCATCATGATGTCCGCCTGACCGCCGCCGCCCGTTCCGATGTCGAGCGGCCCGGCGGGATTGCGTGCATTGTTCCCGATCAGCAGGATATTCACCGGTTTGTTGATGGATTTGAATGAGTTAATGAAGCCCGAGAACGGATTGCCCCCCGGGGTGTTTGGCTCGTTTGTAAAGGCAAATGCGGCCGCCACAAGCACGCCGAGCGTGACCGCCCCGGCGGCGGCGAGAATGATCCGCCTGCGCGCCCGCTTCTTCCGGTTTACCGGTCGTTTTTGCGCTGCCCGCTTGCCACTGCTTCCCGCCGTATTTTGGCCCATAACGTACCTCGCAGTCAGTAGTCTGTTTGTCATGCAAGAGAGTGAGCGTCGTGTGGCGCAGGAGGCTCGCGCTGCACGATGGAGATTTGGCTTCTACTGGAGACAGGGTCCGCTTGGACCTCCTGCGCGCGATTATGTCACACTGCAGGGCTGTACGTAAAGTGCCTGTTCTATTCTGCCACAGTTGAGACAAAGCTAACGGTCGGTCGACTGGGCAAGAACGTACGGCAAGGGATCGGCCAGACCCGCCGCCGCGAAGCCCTCCAGCCGGAGGCGGCAACTGTCGCAGACACCGCACGCCAGATCACCGCCCTGGTAACACGATGTGGTCAATTCGTACGGGACGCCAAGCTCCGACCCCAACTGGACAATCTCGCGTTTTCCCAGGTGTTGCAGCGGCGCCAGGACGGCAAACGGCGCGCCCTCGACACCGCTTTTGGTGGCGAGCAGGGCCGTCTGCGTGAACGACGCGATGAATTCCGGGCGGCAGTCCGGATAGCCGCTGTAATCCAGCGCATTCACACCGATGTAGATCGCCTCGGCGCCAACGACTTCCGCGTAAGCCGAGGCGATCGACAAAAAGATCAGATTGCGCCCTGGCACGTAGGTGACCGGGATCGTGTCCGGCGCAACGCCGGTGGTCGGGACGTCCAGCCGCCCGTCCGTCAGGGCGCTGCCGCCGATCTGGCGCAGGAAGTCCAGGGGCGCGATGCGGTGCTCTTCCACACCGTAATGCCGCGCCAGTTCCCGGGCCGAATCGACCTCGCGGCGATGCCGCTGCCCGTAGTCGAACGTCAGCGCAAAGACCCGAAACCCGCGCTGAATCGCGATCGCAAGACAGGTCGCGCTGTCCAGACCACCGCTCAAGACGACAACCGCCCGCGCTTGTCGTTCCATGACAGCCGCCCCCATCTCTCCGGCAATGATCGCCCGGCGCACCCCCAGCGGGTCCGGGCGCGTGGAAGGTCTTCAGACCCCGCGCTGTTGCGGATCCCAGATCACTTTGTGAATCTGCAGGTTGAGCCGCACGTTCGCCAGTCCCTCGGCAAGGATCCGTTCCACCAGTTGCTGCGGCGGCATCCGGCCGAACACCGGGCTGAACAGCGCCGCGCCGCCAGGTTTGTGCGTGTGCAGCACATCGACCGCGGCGCGAAAGTCTCGCTCGTCTGCAATCACAAATTTCAATTCGTCCATCGGTCGCAGCAGCCGCAGATTCGGCAGGTGCATGCGGTGCGTCTCACCCGAAGCGGGAAGTTTGTAATCCACAATGTAGCGGACCTTGTTGGACCGCACCTGGTCCAGAAACGGCTCCAGAGCAATCGCGCCGCTGGTTTCCACGTGGATGTCGACAAGCTGCGGCAGTGCGACCAGGGCGTTCAGGAGCGCGACGGACCGCCAGCCGAACATCAGCGGTTCGCCGCCGGTCAGGCAGACCCGCGCGGACGAAAAATCGCCCACGCGCGCGCAGATTTCCGCGACAGTGAGGCGCATCTCCGGTTCGTGCGGCGCGTAGCTGTACGGCGTGTCGCACCACACGCAACGCAGCGGACAGCCGAACAGGCGAATGAAGACGGTGGGGTAGCCTGCGGCCGTGCCCTCCCCCTCGACTGTCTCAAAAACCTCCACCAGCGGGAGCACGATTTCGGCCGCGACGCCGTTCCCGCTCGTCGCGCCGCTCTCGCCCGTTGCGCCGTTCCCGCTCATTGCACCACCGTTCGCGCCTGCTGCGCGGCGCCCGCTCATCGCTCCATCTCCGCCCGATCGACCGACGCCGCCGAAGTCGGCGTCTCCCACAGGGTCAGGCGTTCAACGCGAACACGCGGAAAGTCGCGCGCCAACGCGGTCGCCAACCGTTCATAAATCCAGACAACCATGTTTTCCGCCGTGGTGTTCATGGGCGGCAGGGCGACGTTCAGGTACTGGTGGTCGAGGCGCTGCACGACTTCGCGTTCGACCACTCTGCGCAGATCGGCGAAGTCGATGACCAGACCCTTCTCGTCAAGCGTCCCGCTGGCCGTGACATGGAGCCTGTAGGTGTGGCCGTGCAGGCTGTTGCATTTCCCTTCGTAAAGGTACAGGTGGTGTGCGGCGTCAAACGTGAACTCCTTGCTCACCGACACGCGCCTGTCATGGTAACGCAGGCTCTCATGACCAATATCTTCGCCGAACCGCATCAGCTTGTCCGGCACATTGTAGCTCATGGCAAACTCTCCGATTGTCCGCCCGCAGCGAACTCCCAGGGAGAACGTGACAACGAGTAGGACTCTCACACGTCTCCTGGAAGACATCGCAACAGAGCGCTGCTCTGCTCCGCCATCCTTCCCAACGCAAGGACACCCTCGGCAACGTCTCAATTATACGTGCAAGGCGGCATTCGGTCAAAGTGTGCGGCGCCGTGCGTCCGTCGTCTGGCCGCTCATTCCCTCTTGCCGCCACATCCGGTATATTGAATCTCGGGGGAAAACGCGGTCGGGGAAAAAACGCGGTCCCGCCGGGGGAAGCGCATAAAGGCTCCCCTGGCGCCGCGGCGACACTCGCGGCAGTATGAAAAGTGAGTTTTGGGGAGGGTTCATGACGAAAAGCAACCACGCTTTCCAGACCGCGCGTACAACGCGCGCCATTTTCGCCATGAAGAGTCTGCGGTCGCTGGCGGACGGGTACTGGCTCATCGCGTTTGCGCTCTACATCGAACACTTCGGCTTTGGAGCCCTTGCCATCGGGCTGTTTGCCGCACTGTCCGTCGTCCTTGGCATCGGATACACCACACTCTTCACCCATCTCGCATCGCGCCATGGGAGCCGGCCATTCCTGCTTCTGTCCGCCGCCCTCATGACAGTGTCCGGCGCACTGTTTGCCTCCGCCCAGGCCCCGTGGCAGATTGCCCTCGCGGCCATGTGCGGATTCGCGCCGCCGAGCGGAGGCCTGTTCATGAACGCGCTCGAAGAAGGCGTCCTCGCGCACGCTCCGTCGGCCAGACGCACGAAGATATTCGCCAACTACGGCTTCCTCGGAACGGCCGCCGGGGCAGCGGGAGCTCTCGCACTGGGTCTTCCCGTCTGGCTCGGCGAACGCCCCGGGCTGCCATTTCACGCACAGGAGCTGATGCTGTGGCTGTACGCCGGCACAGGCGCCGCGACGTTCTTCGTCGCGCTGGCCGTCCGGGACAGCACGAGCCACGCAGCGGCGCAGGGGCTCACGGCGCAGGACCTGGCGACCCAGGACCTGGCGACCCAGGACCTGGCGACCCAGGACCTGGCGACCCAGGACCTGGCGGCGCAGGAACAGGCGACCCAGGAACTGGCGGCCCGGCAGGAACCGGCTGGCCGGGGGCTGGGGCAGTCCAGAGCGATCGTGTATCGGCTTGCGGGCTTGTTTGTCGCCGACAGCATGGGCAGCGGCATGGTAGCCACGCCCCTGCTCGTCTTCTGGCTGCACCACCAGCTTGGCATGAGCCCATCCGCGCTCGCCGCGCTGTTTTTCGGCATTGAAATTCTGGCGGCGATCTCATTCCCGCTCGCCGAATGGATCTCACGGCATATCGGCCTGCTCAACACGGCCGTGTTCACACACATCCCATCCAGTCTGCTGCTGATGCTCGTGCCATTTGCGCCAAACCCCGCCACGGCCGCAGCGTTGCTGCTCGCCCGCGGCCTGCTGGTGGAAATGGACGTGCCCACGCGGCAGTCGTACATCGCGGCGGTTGTCCTGCCGGGCGAACGCAAGGCGGCCGCCGGTGTGACGTCCATCGGCAAGCAGATTGGCCGCGCGATCGGACCTGTCATCGGCGGCTCCACCCTGTCCACGGCCGGCGCGATTCTCCCGTTCTGGCTTGGCGGCGGGGTTAAGATTGCCTACGACGTGGCGCTGTGGGCCTCGTTTCGCCGCGTCGCCGTCCGCGAACAGTGACAAGCGACGCGCAGGGGCAGTCCCGGCACAGCGGAGCGCCGACGCGCAAGGCTGATCGCCGACGCCCCGGAATGACGCGCGTCAACCGGGCGTCAACCGGGCGTCAACCGGGCGTCAACCGCGTTCGGCGTCGCCGCGCCACGCCAGCATGCCGCCCTGCAGATTGCGGACGCGCGTATAGCCGTGTCCGCCCAGGATTCCGCACGCTCTGGCGCTGCGCCCGCCGGAACGGCAAACGACGACCACGTCGCGGTCTTGCGGAATCTCTCTCAATCGCTCTTCCAATTGTCCCAAGGGAATCAATAGGGCTCCGGGAATGTGCGCTTCCTGGTACTCATCCGGCTGGCGGACGTCGACAAACAGCACGTCCCGCTTTTGATGCGCCAACTCTTCGCCCGTCACTTGGATAACCTCGGCCACTGTTCATCCCCTCCACCCACCCGTCGCGCGTGGTCTGTCATGCGCACGGGCGTTTATTTCTGTCATTATAGACGCTTCCGAAAACGCGCCGCAACCCAGAGGCGTTGCGGGCGGCGCCAAACCCGTCCTCCGCCGCTCTTAGGCGCGAATCGCACCCCCTCATCCGGGCAGAATACACCGGGAGGGGTGACCAGCAGTGAAACAGACAACGCAAAAGCGCCGTTCCGCCGCGATCGCGACGGTTCTCGCGTGTCTCGCCCTCGCCGGCCTGCACGCCCCGTTCGCCTGCGCCTCCGCACCGGACTACTCGCGCCTCTTCCCAAAGGTTTTCGCGCGTCATGGACCGCCGCAAAAACAGATCGCCCTCACGTTTGACGATGGGCCTGACGACCGCTACACTCCGCAGATTCTGCGCGTCCTCGCACAGGAACACGTTCGGGCCACCTTTTTCGTTCTCGGCGTCCACGCGCGGATCTACCCGGGAATGGTGCGGCGAATCGTTCACGACGGGCACGCGCTTGGCAACCACTCCTACAATCACGCGAACCTGCTCACGTTGACGCCGCAACAGGTGCGTTGGGAGGTGGACAAGACGGAAGACATCCTGTACCGCCTGACGGGGACGCGCACCGTCTGGTTCCGGCCGCCGTACGGCAATGTCAACGCCGGCGTGCTGCGCCAGATGAATCAACTGGGCTACCGCGTCGTCAACTGGTCGGTCGACTCGGCGGACTGGCGCAGCCTGCCGGCCCGGCGCGTTCTCGCGAATGTGCTGTCCGCCGCGGGCCCGGGCGCCATTGTTCTGCAGCACTGCTCGGGAAACTCACACGAGGTCCTGGACGGGACCGTCGGGGCGCTGCCCGCGATCATTCACGCCCTGCGCGCCCGCGGCTACCAGCTTGTGACGGTGCCGCAACTGCTCGAACCGGACGCCCGGCTCGTGCACGGCCGAGACATCGTGAAACAGCAGCCTCCGGGGGGCAGTGCGGTTGGTCCGGATTCTCGCCCATCCCCTTCGGGCGGTGCGCCAATCCCCTTTGTCTATCCCGAGAGACATGCCTCGCGCTGTGGTAATCCTGAAACACGGAGTGTCCCCGCAGGACTGAGATCTTCAGACCGCCCGAAGGACGCGGACATCGGGGTTGATCAGACAGACGGCCATGCAACGCCGCGGGCGCAAAACGCCTTGAAGGGAAGATAGCACATGCGATTTGTGCCCCGCTTTGCACTCAAGAATCCCATGGCCATCGTCATCCTGACCGTCATCATGGCCGTCATGGGCGTGCTCTCTTCGCTGAACCTCAAGGAGGAACTGCTGCCCAATTTCGCTTTCCCCGTACTGATCGTCGTCACCAGCTACCCCGGCGCCGCACCTGCGGCGGTCGCACAGGACGTGACCAAACCGCTTGAAACGGCGTTTCAGGGCATCCAGAACGTCCATACGGTCCAATCCACCTCGCGTGAGGGCCTGTCGCAGATCGAAATCGAGTTCAACAGCGGCGCCAACCTGACCACCCTGCAACAAAAGGTCCGCGACGCGGTCGCCCAGGCGTCGCTGCCGCCGTCGGCGGGACAGCCGCAGATTCTCCAATTCTCCTTCAGCACGCAGCCCATCCTCTACTTTGCCGTGTCAACGTCGGCCGCTTATGAAGCAAGACTGCGCCGCGCGGTCACACAGACAATCGTCCCCGCCCTGCAGGGCGTGACGGGCGCCGGAGCGATCCAGACAGCCGGCGCGGCGCCCCCGCAAGTCGAGCTCCTATTCAACCAGCGCGATCTAGCGCGCTACGGCCTGACCGCCGCCCAAGTCCTGCAGAGCCTGCAGGCGGACAACGTCTCCCAGCCCCTGGGCACGGCGACGTTCGGACCCTACACCCGCCCTGTGCAACTGAACACGGTCTTCTCGTCCCTGGCCGGCATCCGCAACCTGCGCATCCCCGTCCCGGAAAGTCCATCCGCCGCCCTGAAGCCGGTCGGCAAATCGATTGACGGCCTGGGTGCGGCAGTCGGACAGTTGGGTCAGGGTGTGGGTCGACTCGGGCGCGGCGTCGGACTGCTGCAGACCGAAAATCAACTCATCGTGAATCTGCAGACGGTGCAGGGCCAGTTGCTCGGCGCCGAACTCGCGTTGGCAAAGCAGCAGTCCGTCGCGCCGGCGCAACGGAACCCCGCCGCCGCGCAACTGGCCGGAACCATTTCGGCTTTGGAGTCGGCGCAGACGAAGATGCTCGCGCGATTGCGTCAATTGACCGCGCACAGCGCCGCGACCACGCCGCCGGCCGCCCCGCAACCCGTCTCCCCAGCCGCGACGGGGACGGGCGCAGCAAGTGCGGCGGTCCGCACGGCGCCCCTCGGGGCGCTCGCCACAGTCCGGCTCGCGCCTCCCGGCAACGCTTCGATCAACCGCACAAACGGCAATCCGAGCGTGCTGATCACCGTGAGCAAGACCGAGAACGCGAACACCGTCTCACTCGCGTCCGCCGTCCAGGCGCAGATGAGCCGATCCGTTGCCGCCCTGCCGTTTCCCGCGCGCATCACCACCCTGTTCGACGCGGCGCAGCCGATCACCCAGTCGGTGAACGGACTGCTGCGCGAGGCGGTGCTCGGCGCGCTGTTCGCCGCGCTCGTCATGCTCTTTTTCCTGCGCAATACATTGACCACCCTGATTGCCATCGTGTCGATTCCGGTCTCGCTGCTCATCGCGTTGATCTTCCTGCACATGTTCCAGATCACCCTCAACGTGATGACGCTCGGCGGAATGGCCGTCGCGACCGGGCGCGTGGTGGACGACAGCATCGTCGTCATTGAAAATGTCTTTCGCACCTGGCGCAGCGGCGCCGGCTACGGCAAGAAGCTGGTCCTGTACGCCACGGGCGAGGTGGCCAACGCCATCACCACGTCCACCGTCACGACCATCGCCGTCTTCCTGCCGCTGACATTCGTGGGCGGAGTCATCGGTTCGATCTTCGCGCCGTTCGCGCTCACGGTCGTGTTCGCGCTTGTCTCCTCCCTCGCCGTGGCGCTCACGATCGTGCCGATGCTCGCCTGGCTGTTTGTGGCGCGCATCGGCGCGGACGGCGCCGCCTGGGGCCAGGAGAACTGTTCGGTCCGCGAGCCGGACGGCGCCATGGATCCGGCGTTTGCGGGCGCGTCCCGGGCCGGGCCGGAAGGCGCGCCCGCCGGCGCGTGGAGCGGCTGGCAGTTGCGCTACCGAAGCGTCCTCCGGTGGTGTCTCGACCACAAGGCGATCGTCATACTCCTGACAACCGTCGCGCTGATCGTCTCCAGCGCCTCGCTGCAACTCGTGGGCAGCACGTTCATTCCGCAGTCGCAAAACAAGTTCGCCATGATCAGCGTGAGCATGCCCGCCGGAGCGTCGCTGACGTCGACAAACAGCAAGACGCGGCAGGTCGGGCAGGCGATTTCGACGCTCGGTCCGTCGGTGCACGACGTCAACACGCAGGTCGGGAGCGATCCCGGACAGGTCGGGTCGGGCGGAGCGGTTCTCGGCCCGAACCAGGCGTCCATCTTTCTGTCGTTCACGCCGTCAACCAACATGAGTGCCGCGCTGCCGGAACTGCGCGCGAAGGTCCATGCCATTTCGGGGCAGGCGACCATCCATGTCCTCGAAGTCACCGTCGAGGCGCTGGGCAACACCCTGGATCTCGTGGTGACAGGCCCTGACTATCAGGCGATCCAATCCGCGGCGGGCAGGGTGACGCGCGCGCTGTCCACCCTGCCCGGACTGACAAGCGTGCAGAACAACCTGGCGCGCACCCAGCCGGAGATCAGCGTGACTCCGTCCGCGGCGAAGGCGGCCGCACTCGGGCTGACCTCCTACCAGATCGCTTCCTCCGCCCGCAACTATCTGTCCAGCGCCAATATCGGCACTGTGACACTCGGGGGACAGACCTACAACGTCGTGGCTGCGGTTCAGCCCGTGACGCCGGCAACCTCCCTTCAGGGCATCCGCCGGCTGCCGATCGCGACGCCGTCCGGATCCACGGTTCCACTGTCCTCCGTCGCGAGCGTGCGAGTGGTGCAGACACCCGTCTCCATCCTGCACAGAAACAGCCGCCGCTACGCGGAAATCTCGGGGGATTTCAGCCAGAAAAACACGGGCCGCGTGACTGCGGCCGCGCTGCGGCGGATTTCCGGCCTCCGCCTGCCGGCCGGCGTGCATGTGTCGCTCGTTGGCCAGAGCCAGCAGACCGCCAAGGATTTCGCGTCCCTGATCCAGGCGATTCTTGTGGCAATGGGCATGGTGTACATCATCATGCTGATCGCCTTCGGCGAGTGGACGGCTCCATTTGCGATCCTGTTCGCCATGCCGGTCGCGCTCATCGGGGCGTTTTTCGGAACCGTGTTCGCGCGCCAGCCGGTAAGCGTATCTTCTCTGATCGGCATTCTGATGCTGATGGGAATTGTTGTGACCAATGCGATCGTCCTCGTGGACAGGGTCGAAAAGCAACGGCTGCGCGGACTGTCGGTGCGCGACGCCCTGCTGGAAGCCGGAACCACGCGGTTGCGGCCGATTCTCATGACGGCGGTCGCAACCGTCTGCGCGTTGCTGCCGTTGGCGTTTGGAGCATCGGAGGGAGCGCTGATCTCGCAGGGGCTCGCTGTGGTGGTCATCGGGGGATTGGTGACGTCGACCGTCCTGACTCTCGCGATCGTGCCGGTCGTGTTCGAACTCCTGCACCGTCGCACAGCCTTGGCACAGCAGTAACTTCACATCAGACCGGGACACAAAAAGATTACCCGCATCAGGCCGCTTCGCCCTGTGCGGGTAATCGTCGTTCGCTTATGAGGTGGTCGCGTGCGTCCATCTCCGGTTACCGCGTCATGCGCTCAAACTGCGCGCGCTCCGACTGGTCCTTGTCCTGCCAAACGAACACCAGCGGGAATCCGTTGCTCCAGACCACGGTCGGCATGTCACTGTCGGCGCCGCGACGCATGTCCTTCTCACTCCATCCCTCAAACGCGAAGCGGTCCATGCGGCGGTTCTTCCGTCCGATTGCCATTTGCCATTCCTCCTAGGAAGATGTCGTGCAGGGTCTATCCCTGCACTGACATCGTACCTCCCCGCAACGCTCTGAACAAAGAGCGAACGGCGGCGTGTAAGCGAAAATCATCGACCTTGAAAACGCGCAACAAATCCGATTAGCTCATTAAATCGTATATTTTCGCAGATTATCACTGCTTTTCGCCGATTTCTTCAGGGATTTCGCTGTCCTCAGGGCTATTGACACAACACGGTCTTTGAGCATACAATGCAATTCAGCAATAATTGTATTTCCGATATGTTTACTATGGATTAGTGCGGCTCCTGCCGGCCTGCCGGCGCGGTCCACAAAGGAGGACATCCCATGCATCCCGTAACACCATACCTCATCATCGCCGCACTGGCTGCGTACACGGGCGCGCTCATCGCCGTTTCCGGACGGGCGCAGCGCAAACGGGCGGGCGACGCCAGCGGCGAAGGCTTTTTGCACGGCGGGCGTTCATTCGGCTTTCGCCACGTCTTCATCCTCGTGACGGTGCTGTGGGCGTCATCCATCTTTGTCGTCGAGCTCGAAACGGGCTTTCTGTCCGGCATCTCGGCCGTTTGGTTTGGAATCTCCGTGATTCTGATGTCCGTGCTGGTGGCCGCCTTCCTGCTCAAGCCCTTCCAGCGCATCGGCTACCTGACGAACTCGCGGATGATCGGAGAGCGTTACGGCCGCGCCGCGCAACGCTTCTCAGCGGCCGTGATCGCGCTCACCTTTCCCATTTTCGCGATGTCAAACGTCCTGGCGGCCGCGGAATTCATCCACGCGCTGGTTGGATGGGGATTGCCCCTCACGCTCACGCTTACGACGGCCATCATGCTGGTCTACGTCGGACAAAGCGGCATGTGGTCGCTCGTGTACACGCAGACCCTGAACCTGATCGCGCTCACGGCCGGCGTCGCCGTCGCGGCGTGGTTCCTGCTGCGCGCGCCAGCGTCGGCGTTGCATCCGGTTCACGTCCAGGGGTTTCACTCGTGGACGGGGATTGGCATCGGGACGATCGCCGTCTGGCTGCTCATGAACGTGCTCAACAGCATCAGCGCGCAGGCTGAACTTCAGGCGATCGCGGCCGTCCGCAACCCGCGGCGCGGTCAGGCGGCGGTGTACGTGTCAGCCCTGGTCCTGATCGCGTTCACCATCGTCCCGGTCTGGCTCGGCATGCGAACCCGGGAGATCTTCCCGCAGGCGGCAAAGGGGCTTGCCGCCTTCCCAGCCGCCGTCGCGCAGGTGGCGCCGCCCTGGGCGCTCCTGGTCGTCGCGCTCGGCGTGTGGGCCGCCGCGCTCGCATGGTGCGCGCCGCTGCTCTTTTCCGGCGCCTCCAGCTTCGGAGCGGACCTGTTTGCGCGGCAGCCGGGCGCGACCGCGGGCGGTCGCCGCCCCGACGTCCGGACATTGACGCGCTACGGGCTGATTGTCCAAGGGGTGCTGGTGGTTGTCGTGTCACTCCTGCGACCGGAAGAACTCGCGTGGTGGCGCGTCTTTGGCCAGACCATCCGCAGCGCCGCCATCTTCGCCCCGACGGCGGCCTACTTCCTCTGGCCCCTTGCCACCCGGCGCGGCGCACTGTGGTCCATGACGACCGGCGTTGCCTCAAGCCTGCTGTGGAACGCTGCGACGGGCTTCTCGGCGACCCGCTTCCTGTTCGCGGTCAATCCGATGTGGGTCGGGCTCACCGTCTCCTCGGCGGCGCTCGTCGCGGCCAGCCTAACGCAACGAGGGCTCCCCATGCGGCGCAGGCCCTCCGCGCCCTGCTGCGCCAGTTTCGTCAGCGCCGCCGCCGTCGCCGCGGCAGCCGCGCTGACGTGGTTCGTGGATCCGGCGCTCCACGGAGCGCTGCTCTGCCTCAGTTCGCTCTTCGCGCTCGCCGGCTTGGCGCTGGCGGCGACCCCGCCGGGCCGTGCGCACGCGGCCTTAGCTGAGCAAGATGCACCGCGGGCGGGCTGACATCGCGATCCGGGACCCGGGGCGGTGTGATGTCCCCCTGTGTCCCGGGGTCAATCTTGAAAACGACAGATCGACTGTACCGTCGCACGATCGCCTGCTCCGCGGCCGCTTACCCCCGCCAGTGTGCGATCTCAAGCGGCACAAGCTGCTCGTTCACCGTGACGCCCAGCACCTGCGCATAAAACGACAGTTCCGCTTCAAAGGCGCGCCGGATGGTGCGGGCCGCCCGAAACCCGTGGCCCTCGCCGGCAAATACCAGCTGCGCGACGGGCGTGCCCCGTGCGCGCAGGGCGTCCGCCATGACGATGGAATGCTGCACGGGCACGACCGTGTCATCCGCTCCGTGGAGCAGCAGCACCGGTTGGCGGATCAGCTCCGCGTGGTACAATGGCGACCGCTCGCGATAGCGCGCCAGTTCGTCCGGATACGGCCCCACCAGCCACTCCGCGTAGTGCGATTCAAACTTCGGCCCTTCCCTAAGCATTCCTTCCAGGTCTGCGAGTGCGTAGTGGGCGACGCCCGCACAAAAGACATCCGTGCGCGCCAGCGCGCGCAGCACCGTGTACCCACCCGAACTTTTGCCGCGAATGGCCATCCGGCGCGGATCCACATCCCCTCGCCCCGCGACCGTCTGCGCTGCGCGCACACAGTCGTCCACGTCGACTTCGCCAAAGCCGTGGCGCAACCTTTCGCGGTACCGACGGCCATGGCCTGTGCTGCCGCCGTAATTCACATCCAACACAGCAAAGCCGCGACTGGCAAAGTACTGGATGGGGCCATTGAGAGCAGAGGTTGCCTGGCCGGTCGGACCGCCGTGACAGAACACGAGCAATGGAGGGGCCGTTTCCGGCTCGCCGCGACCGTTTCCCCTGCCGCGCGGGCCGCTCGGCCGGTAGAAGAACGCCTGTCCCTCGGCCTCCCCGTCCGCTGCGGTGAACCTGATCGATTCAGGTGCGGCCAGCCACGCGTCGTGTGCGCCGTCAGCCGAGGAACGCCGCAGCACGGCGACCCGTCCGTCGCGAACGGCGACGAGTGAGCGCGACTGCTTCGGCCCGGCGGCCAACGCCGCCACGACGGTTTCCCCCGCCCCGCCCGCCTTCAGGTTCTCGAAATCGGTGAACTCCGCGCCGAGTCCGGCTGCTGGCGCGAGTCGACCGCCGGGCAACCGCGCGAGGCGGCAGACGCCGTCCTGCCAAAATGCGCACCACATCTCTCCGTCACGGTCAAAACCGTACAGTGTGACGCCAAACACCCATGGCGGCGCCCCAAACTCGGCGGCCATGGGAAGAACGGCGTCCACCCGCCCTCCGTCTGCGACGCGATAGATGTTCCACCATCCGCTCTTGTCGGAGACAAAATGCAGCACACCTGCCGGAGACCAGACGGGCTGCTGCACCGCCTCCCCGGCTCCTCCTGCGATCCGTCGCACATCCGTCAGTTCTCCGTCCTGCGCGATGTCGGCGAGCCACAATTCCGCTTCGTCCCACGGCATATGCGGGTGGTTCCACGCCACAAACGCCAGTTGGCAGCCGTCCGGACTGACCCGGGGGGCGGCGTAGAAGTCGTGCTCCGCGTGCAACACGCGCGGCGGCCGTGTCGCGGGCTGAGCGGGCTGAGATTCGCGCCGAGAGGCGGGCGCTGACGCTGGTTGCGCCCGTGTTATAGCCCGCTCCCCGCCAAGCGCGACCGCCGCGAGCGCATTTTGCGGCTCCCGTCCGGCGCGTGGCGTCTCCAGCACGCACAGGAGGCGACGGCGCACGCTGTCGAGCGCGAAATCGGCGTAACGCCATTCTCCTGCCGGAGTGACCGGATCAGGTGCTGGCGCAGCGGCGTTCGGCGCCAGTCGTTCGGACGTCGGCACCCCAGCCGTCGGCACCCCTGCCGTCGGCACCCCTGGCTCCGGCGCGTCCGCGGCACAACCTGCGCCCGGCGACCGTCTCCCTGCGACGCGGTAGATCCTCCCGTCCCGGGCCGCCGAGAAATAGACCGTCCCGTCCGACACCAGAAACGCCCCGCCGCCATAATCGTGCACGCGGGTACGGACATCCCAACCCGCGGGCAGGATATCCTCCAGAACCCCGTCGGACCCTGCCCGAACGATGACCCTGCGCCCGCCCTCGTTGGCCCTGCCCTCGACAAAATAGACATCGTCACCGTCGAGCGCCAGATCGCCGAAGGACAGCGAGGTCTGCGCCAGATACTCCGCCGACAGCGTGACGGGCGGCGAATCCATCGCGAAAGGGTCTCCCACGGCCACACCTCCATGTTCCACGAACCGGCATCCCCGGGCATCACGCGGCATCCTTTCCCAAGACCCCGGACGCTATGGCCGGAATGACCGCTCCCGCATCCCGGGCTTTATCGCGTGTCCCTTGAGGGTAGCCGATGGACGGACAGATTTCCACCCCCTCGCCAGCAAGACCTGTCCGCGGCCGACGCGCCGCCCGACGCGCGCGGCGCCCCGTCGTCGGCGCCGCCCACCACCGCCGTTCCCCGACCGGCGACAGCCGATTGGCTTGCCCCGCGCAGTATCCGTTCCGGGGCGAGCGCGCGCACTTTGATTGGATTCGTCGTACCGCACATCCGCGACCGGCGCGACATCGCTCTGGTCTCCGCCGTCGAACGTCAACTGCACGCCCGCGGGTTCTCTCTTGCGCTGCGCTGTTCCTGTGGGAATCAGGCCGACGAACGCGCAGCGGTCGAAGAACTGCGCGACCTCGGCGCGAACGGATTGATTGTGCGCCCGGTGAACAGCACGTTCTACTATCCGGCGCTGTTACAGGCGAACCTCGACCGCTTTGCGACGGTCCTCATTGACATCGGCCTGCCGGGCATACCGTTGCCGCATGTCGTGACGGACCACACCGAAGCGGCGCGAGCGCTGACCCGCCACCTGCTGTCGCTCGGGCACTCCCGCATCGCCCTGGTTGCCCGTGAAGCGGATGACGCGGCCGGCGCCACGGTGCTTTCCGACCGCCTGGCCGGATTCGCGGCGGCTATGGATGGCGCCGGGACACACCCGGCGGGCACGCTCCTGCTCGGCAAAATGGCCAGCCAGCCCACGGACGAGCCTGCCGAACAGGCCGCGGCCGTCGCCCGACTCGCCCGGTTTTTCGCCGACCACGCGCCGGTTGACGCGTTGCTGGCCGCCGATTGTCGCATCGCCCTGCAGGCCTGGGAGGCAATCACCGCCGCACCGAGAGGCGATGCACCGCGGCCCGAGATCGCCTGCCTCGACGGCGACGCCGGGGGCGGAGTGCGCGCGTGTGGTTCTGGACTTCCGCAGTACACACACATGAGACAGGACCCGGAGGCGATAACCGGGGCGGCCGTCGGCATCCTCGCCGACGCGTTGGTCGGGGCGGGCCCCGCCGTCCCCGGTCCGGTGCGCGTGGCCGCGCGATTGCATATCCGCGCCGCGCTGAAGGAGACCGAGGGATCCGTGGCTACACCATAAAGACGAACGCACAAAGTGACGCACAGACGGGCCAACCTGCCGCCCCGTCTGTGCGTCACGCGTTCCCTTCAAGTACTGACCCACACCCTGCAGCGCGAGCCGCGCCGAGCGTTGTCGCTACATGTCAATCTGCGGTTTCACCGACTCGTGCCGTTCGGCCGCCAGCACCGGACTCGGCGCGTGTGTGTGGTGCCCCGCCGGAGCAGGGGGCCCGATCTCTTCGCCGTCGACCGTCTCGCCGTGCACCATCGCGTCGCCCCTCTCCAGCGCCGCGTCAGACAGCCGCAACGGAACGACGAGCCCGATCAGCTTGAGGATGACAAAAGTCATCGCGCCGTCGTACACCACAATGACCACCAGTGCGATGAACTGCACGAGCAGTTGATGTGGATTCCCATACAGGAGACCGGTGATGGACGAATTCGCGGTGCCTTTCGCGCCGATGTACTCCACAATGTTCGGATCCGCCAGAATGCCTGTCAGCAGTCCGCCGACGGCGCCCGCGATGGCATGCGTGTGGACAACGCCCAGCGTGTCGTCCACTTTCTTGAAGATGCCCACGCGTCCCAGCTTGTTCATCGTGAACCACGGAATCGCGCCGGACAGAATGCCGATCACCAGCGCGCCATAGCCGTTCACGTAACCGGCGGCGGGGGTGATGGCGACCAGGCCGCACACCATGCCGTTGATCGCGCCGACGAGCGACGCCTTGTTCGTCGCAAACATGTCGAAGAACATCCACACGATGAGCGCGACCGCCGCGGCAATGTTGGTATTGAACACGGCGGCCGACGCGTCTGCGTTGGCGAAGTACGGATCGCCGCCGTTGAATCCGTTCCATCCGAGCCACAGGATGCCCGCCCCGGCCATCGCCATCAGGAGGTTGTTCGGATTGAAGTTCTCCCTGTCGGCCAGGAGCCGCGGACCGACAACCGCAGCCGCCACAAAGCCGGAGACGCCTGCCGCCACGTGAATGACGTAACCGCCGGAGAAGTCGACCGCGCCCATCTGCGCGAGCCATCCGCCGCCCCACAGCATGAACGCGTTAACGCTATACACCAGTGTCGACCAGATCGGCACGAACAGCATCCACGCCTTGAAATTCATTCTGCCCAGAACGCCCCCGGCGAGAATGACCGGCGTGATCGCGGCAAACACGAACTGGAAGTAGACCATGGACGATTCCGGGAAGCGGATGTTCGGCATGAGACCGCTCAGGAGCGGAATGAGCGCCTGCCCCTGCTCAAAGTGCGAATTGAGCACGGGCTGCGGCACACCCACCACACCGGACATGATTCCTTTCCCGAGCGCCATCGGATTGCCGAACCCCATCCGGAACCCCCACAGGGACCACACCACAAGGACAATGGCGAACGCATAGAAGGCCATCATGGCGGAGTTGACCGCCCACTTCTTTTTGACCACCCCGCCATACAGAATCGCGAGGCCAGGTACAGACATGAGACCGACCAGCGTCGCGGAAGTCAATTGCCACGCTGTATCCCCCGGCTGCAGATACGACGGATCAGGCAGATACACGACGATTCCCCCCTCTATTATGAGCGCATCCAACGTTACGACCTGACACACCGCAGCGCACACTCTCGCTGCAGCCGTCATATTACATGACATCACCGTCCCAGTTCGTGGAATTCAAAGAAAGTGTCACTTATGAGAACCTTGTGTGTAAGATTATATACCGAATTACACACCATCCGTCAATAGTCGACCGTATTTTTATACATTTTTATTTTTTGCGTCATCAACCATGACACAAAGAACCGTCTGCCGCCGTTCGCCCTGTTGCCAGGGGCCACGGATTCAGACGGTTCCCGATCGAGTGTTGCATTCCCACAGATTGCCCGCGGGCCGAGCGCGCCGGCTCCTCCCGGCGCCCGCCCGCTCATGACACCGCGCGTCGCTCACGGCGCGTCGCTCGCAGCCCCTCGCGCGCCGCCGATCACGCGGACGCTTCACTCCGTCACGCGAGCAGCCCGCGTTCTGTGAGCGCCTGCTTGAGCGCCTTCGGACGATATCCGACAAAGGTGTCGTCCTCCACCTTGACGGTCGGAACACTGTGGATTCCGCGCGCATGGAGTTCTTCGAAGAACGCTTCGTTCTCCGTCACGTTGCGCTCTTCAAACTCCACGCCCCATTCGCCCAGGTCACGCTTGATCTTGGCGCATACCGAACACCCGGTACTCGAATAGACAATCACCTGCACGCCATCGTCCCCTTTCATTCATCGTAGCGGCGAAACACCAGGACGTCATTGTGTCCGCCGAAGCCAAACCCGTTTGAGAGCGCGACGCGCACATCGAGCCGCCGCGCCTCCCGCGGGACATAATCCAGATCGCAGAGCGGATCGGCCCGTTCCAGGTTGACGGTCGGCGGAATGACGCCCACTTCCATCGCTTTGAGCGTGGCCACCGCCTCCACTCCGCCAGCCGCTCCCAGCAGGTGGCCGATCTGCGACTTGTTCGCGCTGATGGCCAGACGGTACGCGTGGTCGCCAAACAGGCGCTTGATGGCCGTCGTCTCCGAGCGGTCGCCGAGATCGGTTCCGGTCGCGTGCGCATTGATATAATCCACCTGCACCAGCGGAATCGCGGCATCAGCCAGCGCCGCCTCCATCGCGCGGAAAGCCCCCGAACCGTCCGGATCCGGCGCGGTCAGGTGGTGGGCGTCGGCCGACATGCCAAAGCCCACGAGTTCCGCGTAGATCTTCGCTCCCCGCGACAGAGCGCCCGTCAATTCTTCCAACAACACGATCCCCGCGCCTTCCGCCAGGACAAATCCGTCGCGGTCCATGTCAAACGGACGGCTCGCCTCCCTCGGCGCGTCATTGCGCGTGGACAGAGCGCGCAACGCCCCGAACCCCGCGACCGACAGCGGATTCACGGCCGCCTCGGCGCCGCCGGCAATCATGACGTCCGCGGCCCCGTCGCGAATGATCTCGAACGCCTCGCCAATCGCGTTGTTGCCCGTCGCGCAGGCGGCCATCGGACAGCCGTTCGGCCCCGTCGCCCCGGTCATGATGGACACCAGGCCGGCCGCGGAGTTTGCCATCAGCATCGGGATGAAAAAAGGGCTGACCCGCCGGACGCCGCGGTTGAGCAGCGCCTCATGGTTATCCATCAGCGACTGAATGCCGCCGATGCCCGATCCGATCACGACGCCGACGCGGTCCGCCGTCTCGGGCGAGACGGAGAATGCGGCGTCTTCCATGGCCTCGACCGTCGCCGCATAGGCGAACTGGGCGAAGCGGTCAATATGGCGCACCTCCTTGCGGTCGAAGTAGCGCTCACCCTGGAAGTCGCGCACGACGCCCGCAAATTTCGTGGCGTACTCCGTCGTGTCAAATGTATCAATATAATCGATGCCCGATTTTGCCGCTATGAGATTGTCCCAAAACGCCTGCACGCGCGATCCGAGTGGCGTGACCGCCCCGATTCCCGTCACAACCACGCGTCTTCGTGGCGCAACATGCCCCACCCTTGCCAGCCTCCTCGCATATCTCCGCTGAACCATACAGACCAGTATTGAACGCCGCGCACCGCTTGTCAAGCCGGGTCGCGCGCGGACGCCCGGACAAATCCGGACGCCGCGCCCGCCAAACCGCCATCCTACTGAACGTCGTATCCCGCGTCTTCCACCGCGCCGCGAAAATCAGCCGCGCTCGCCCGGCTGTCGTCGAAAACCACCGTCGCATGGTTCTTCTCCAGGCTGACCGTCACATCCTGGACGCCGTCCACCGCCCGTAACGCCTTCTCCACCGAGCGGACGCACCCCTGGCACGTCATCCCCTTCACATCAAGCGCGAGAGTCGCCATCGTGTCACCCCCTTTCCAGCCGTTCTCCTGCGTGCGCGGGAAGCGCGCGAAGCGGGCGAAACCGCCGCAACAAGAGCGAATTTGTCACCACGCTGACAGAGCTCAGCGCCATGGCGCCACCTGCAATCACCGGGCTGACAAAGCCGAACGCGGCAAGCGGGACGGCCAGTACATTATAGCCGAACGCCCAGAATAGATTCTGCCGGATCTTGCGCATCGTCGCGCGCGACAGCCGCACGGCGTCCACCAGGCCCGACAGATCGCCGCGCAGCAGCGCGATGTCGGCGGTCTCGAGGGCGACGTCGGCGCCCGACCCCATGGCGAAGCCAATGTCCGCTTCGGCCAAAGCCGGCGCATCGTTGATGCCGTCCCCGCACATGCCGACCACGTGGCCCTGTTCGCGCAATTTTCGCACCCACTGCGCCTTGTCCTCCGGGCGCACCTCGGCAAACACTTCTTCCGGCGCGAGGCCCGCCTGCTGCGCGACCGCCTGGCTGGCGCGCCGATTGTCCCCGGTCATCATGTACACCGCGAGACCGAGAGCCCGCAGGTCGGATATGGCTTGCGCCGACGTCTCGCGCACCACGTCGGCCAGCGCGATGAATCCAAGCAGACGTCCACCAAACGCCGCCCACATGACCGTCTTGCCTTCTGCCTCGCGTCCGGCCGCGGCCATGGTCTCCGCTGCGGTGGAGATGCCCTCGCGTTCCAGCAGCGCACGGTTGCCCAACACCACGCGTCGCCCGTCCACCTCGCCGGTCACTCCGTAACCGGGTTGCGCCACGACCCCGCTCGCCGTCGGCGGCGTCATGCCCCGTCCGCGCGCATACTTGGCGATCGCGACCCCGATCGGATGCTCTGACTGCCGCTCGACCCCCGCCGCGAGCGACAGGAGCAACTGCCTGTCGCCGTCCAGGGCGAACACGTCGGCGACCTCCAGAGTCCCTCTCGTGACGGTCCCCGTCTTGTCCAAGACGACTGCCGTGATCTTGTGCGCCATTTCCAACGCTTGACCGCCTTTGACCAGTATCCCGTACTCGGCTCCCCGGCCCGTGCCGACCATGATCGCCGTCGGCGTCGCGAGGCCGAGCGAACAGGGGCAGGCGACGACGAGCACCGCCACGGCCGTCACAAGAGCCGGCACAAATCCGCCGAGCAACGTCCAGCCGAGAAACGCCGCCGCGGCAACGCCGAGGATGATCGGCACGAAGATGCCCGACACTCTGTCGGCCAATTGCTGCACAGGCGCCTTCGAACCCTGCGCCTCGTCGACCATCCGGATGATCTGCGCCAGCGCCGTGTCCCGGCCGACCTTCGTCGCCCGCAGGCGGCACGCCGCCGACCCGTTCACGGTTGCCCCATAGACCGCGCTGCCCGCCGCCTTGTGCACGGGCATGCTTTCCCCGGTGAGCATCGACTCGTCGACGTCCGTTTCACCCGCCAGCACCACGCCGTCGACCGGAATGCGCTCTCCCGGCCGGACGAGGACTTCATCCCCGACCCGCACATCGTCGGTCGCGATCAGGACCTCGGCCCCATCGCGCAACACGCACGCCTGTTTCGCCTGCAACTGAACAAGCGTCCGCATGGAACGCACGGCATTTGCCTTCGCCCGATGCTCGAGGACCTTGCCCATCAGGATCAACGTGGTGATGACGGCCGCGGAATCGAAGTACAGGCCGGAGCGCAGGCGCAGCACCACGGCGACCGCGCTGAACACGTACGCCGCCGACGTGCCGAGCGCCACCAGGACATCCATGTTCGGCGCTCCGCCCCGCAGGGCGTGAAAAGCGCCGCGGTAGAAGCGCCACCCGACGATGAACTGGACCGGCGTCGCGAGCGTCATCTGCAGCCAGACCGGCAGCATGAAGGCGTGCCCCGGTACAAATGAGCTCACCATCTGCGCAAACAGCGGCGCCGTAAGCGCGACGCCCGCGACAAACGCCGCACGGAGCCGCCCGTACGCCTCCAGTTGGTCCTCGCGTTCACCGAGGTCGGGCTCGTCAATCACGCGCGCGTCGTATCCCGTTTTTTCGACAATCCGGACAATGTCGTCAGACGAGATGACGCCCGGCGCAAACTCGACGGTCGCTTTTTCCGCGGCCAGATTCACGGACGCCCGCAGCACCCCGCCCGCGCGTCCAAGGTTTTTCTCGATCCGCGCCGAACACGACGCGCACGTCATTCCGCCGATCGCGAGTTCCACGCGCGTGTTCCCGCCGCTGCGTCCGTCCGCGTTCCCGTCCTCCACATGCGCCACGATCTCATCCATGACCCGTCCCTCCAGATCTCCCCGCTCCACGCCGGTTTGAGGATGCGCCGCCTACGGCGGTCTCACTTGGCGTAAGAGCGCACCACCTTCATCAGTTCCTCGATCTTCTCGTCCCCGTCTTCGCCGCGTATCGCATCGGCCACGCAGCCCCGCGTGTGACTTTCCAGCAGGGCGAGTTCCACCTTGGTCAACGCCGCCTTGGCAGACGCCAGTTGCGCCAGGACATCCATGCAATACCGGTCGTCCTGCAGCATCTTCTGGATGCCGCGCATCTGCCCCTCCACCTTGCGCAGCCGCGCCAGCAGATCGTCCACCTGCTCCCGATACGGATGCATCGTCATCACCACCGCCTCTATACTATACCCCGGCACCCCATCGGTCAAGGGCGCCACGCCAGACGGCCCACCCGCGGCAGCGCGGATGGGCCGTCTTCCATTCATCGGCGCGGGGTCGCGCCCCCGACCGGTTCAGGGCGACGCAGCGCCCTGCGCCCCATCCGCGGGATTCACCGTGGGAGCGGCCGCGCGGCGCACAGCGCGCGCACGCTCCTTCAATCCGCCCGCGCTGTAGATCAGCGCCAGCGACCCGGTCAGCCAGTACGTCATGTTGATCGCGGGCACCTGGTAGATGTTCTCCACGAACGCGTGCAGCGTGAACGCCATGATCGCGCAGAATACACCGGCAAGCAACCACTTCACATGCCTGTCGGTCTCCTTGCGCCAGACGCGCAGGACATCGCGCAGGTAGACCGTGATAAGCGAAAGGAAGGCCAGCAGGCCGAGCAGACCCGTCTCGCCGAGCATGAAGGCGTAGAAGCCGTCGACGTACTGGACGTTGAAGTAGCGCGCGGCCACGGCCCCGCCGTACCGGCCGAGCCCCTTCCCAAACAGCGGATTCGAGCGCATCCTGTCATACGCGTGCTCCCACTCCGACACGCGGCCGGTGGCAAACGTCTTGTTCCAGTAGACCGGCGAAAGGAATACCTGGAAGCGGGCGCGGATGGAGTGGACGAAGAAAAAGGACAGCAGCGCCAGCGCGAGCACCGCAAATGTCAGCCGCCTGTCGACCATCCAGGTGAAGATCACGATGGCGCCGAAAAACGCCAGCCACGCGCCGCGCGTATCCGTGAAGATCAATGTCGCCGCGCAGAACACCGCCGCGACCGAGTAGAATATCCGCTGGCCGCGGTCCCTCTCGTGGAGAGCGACGCCGATGGCCAGCGGAACCATGAACGCCATGTAGGAACCAAACGCGTTCGAGCTCCAGAACAGCGAGTAGACGCGGGTCCGGACGTGTTCTCCCAGGTTGACCCAGAACGACGGGATGGGCGCCGCGATGATGTACTCGTACACGCCGTGCAGCGACAGCAGAAACCCGGTGAACACGATCAGCTTGAGCATCGGAACGACATCTTCCCGGGTCAGCACGTAGGGCAGCAGCAAAGCGATCAGCATGTACATATAGTCAATTTCATATCCGGCCAGCGCAACACCGATATACTGCGTGTCCATGACGACGTACAGAACCCCCAGCACCGCAACGAACCCGATCATCCGGTGCGTCGGGAAACGCTCGGCGCGCGCGCCGGCCATACGCAGTTTGACAGTGAGAAAGATGAGATAGAACAGAACAAGCTTGGCCCAACTCTGGCCGATGATACCCCACGGGTGGAGATGAAGGATGTAGTCCGTAATCGGGTACGTGGCCAAGAGGTACACCGGCCACTTCCATTTCATTGACAAGGCCCTCGCCTGTGCTTGCGCAATGCTGTCCACGTCTTCACACCAATCTATTCCGGAATGTCCACGCCAGCGACTCTGGCCACCGGTTGGTTGCGGCGCTCCTGCGCCGCGCGGCCCACAGGGAACGCGACGGGCGCAAGACAGCCCGGCGCGCGTCCGGCCGAAACCGCCGTCCCCGGTTGACGCACACCATGATTGTAACAGCCCTGTCCACTTCCTGCATGAAAGTTCGATTACATTTTGTTCAGCTTATTGGCGCAAAGCCGCAAACCGGTCGCGCCGGGCCGGTCACAACAGCTTGTCCACCACCGCCTCGGCAGTGCGCTCCACCGCGTTTTGCGCGCGCTCGCGGTTCGCCAGGGCGATCGCGGACGTAAGCGCGTCGAGCACATACATCTGGGCGATTTTCGTGCCGAGCGCCCCGCCCTGCAGCGGCGTCTCGCGCGCGGCCGTCAACAGCGCCACGTCGACCAGGTGCGTGATCGGCGACCGCGCGTGGTTCGTGATGCAGACGATGAACGGATGGTTGCGGCGGGCGATCGTCAGCGCGTCAATCAGGTCCTTCGTACTTCCCGACGCCGAGATGCCGATGATGACATCGTCACTGCCGGCGAGCGCGGAAAGCATGGCAATCACGTGCGCGTCGCTCTCGCTGTGCGCCGCCACCCCGATACGCATGAGACGGTGTTCCAGATCGCGTGCCGTCATGCCCGAGGAACCGACGCCAAAGGCGTACACCCGGCGCGCGACAAGAATGCGCTCCGCCGCCTTCTTCACGCTGTCTGCCTGCAGCAGTTTCGCGGTGTCCCGCAGGGTCTGCACATCATACGTGGCAATCTTCTCCAGGGCCGTCTCCAGTGAATCCGACGACTCAACCGAACCGTAGGCGGGATCCTCCGGGTGCGCCAGGTGCTGCGCGATGGCCAGTTTAAATTCCTGCAGCCCGCGAAATCCGACCTTGCGGCAGAAACGGATCACGGTGGTCTCCCCAACGTCCGCGCGCTCCGACACGTCCGTGACGGTCGCGAACATGAAGAATTCCGGATCGTCCAGGGCGAGGTCTGCGACTTTTTGCTCCGTCTTCGTCATGCTGTCGTAGACAGAACGGACCATCAGAACGGGATCTGCGTCTGTAAGCCGCGATCTTCTCATCCACTGCCCTCCCTTGTGTCGCCCGGAAGCCAGGCGAGTCGCGCAACGCCCACCACGGCCGCGTCCGCGCGCAGGGCGGCCGGCCGGACACTCACGGAAACGGGCAAGTCTGCCAATCCGGCATGGAAATCCGCCCACCAGTCGGCGGCGCTCTCGATGACTCCGCCGCCAATCACTATACACTCGGGATCATACGCATTCTGCACTGAAAACACGAGTGATGCAAGCGTCCGCATCCAATCCCCGACGAGATCGCGGGCGGTCGCATTACCCGCGCGGTAGGCGGCGAAGACCACCTTGCCGTCCGCGGCTCCTCCGGCGATGCGCGCGTACTCGTCCGCCAGCGCCCGCACCGACAGATAAGGCTCAAAGCATCCCGCGTAGCCACAGGGGCAACGCCGTCCTCCAGCGCGGTACAGCAGATGGCCGATCTCCGCCGCGCCTCCCGACTGCCCGTGAATCAGCCGTCCGCGCTCCACCAGTCCGCCCCCCACGCCCGTTCCCAGCGTGATGAGCGCGACCGACCCGCAGCCTGCTCCCGCACCGATCCAGGCCTCGCCGAAAGCGGCCGCGTTGGCGTCATTCTCGACCGTCACCGGCAGTCCGGTACGCCCGGCGACGGTCCGACGCAGATCCACCCCCTGCCAGTCGTGGAAGGTCGCCGTGCTAAACGCGACCACTCCGCTATGGTCAATCCGTCCCGCACTGGCCACGCCCACCCCCACGACGGCTCCCGGCGCGGACGTCCGGAGGCTGCGCACCGCTTCGCAGCACGTTGTGAGCACCGCGTCCGGACCCGCGCCGGCCGGTGTCTCCAACTGCACACTGCGCGCCACCTTCCCGGCTTGCGACACGATTCCCGCGCGCGTCTTCGTCCCTCCGATGTCGACCCCGATGATATAGGTCACGCCATTCCCCCGCCCCCTGCGCCGATTCGTCCATCAACCGCCCGACACCTCGTGCTGCGCCATGATCTGCGCCCCGACTCCGTTTCCCGGCGGCGCGACCGCCCCGCGGGGCGTGGCCGCCGCAAACCTGCGCGTGATGTCCTGCGGTCTCGTGATGGCGCTGCCCACCACGACGGCAAATGCGCCGAGCGCGAACGCGCGCGCGCATTCCTGGGGCGTGGAGATGCGCCCCTCCGCCACCACCGGGACCGCAAGCGTGCGGACCAGTTGCGCGAGGAGATTGAAATCCGGACCGTCGTGCGCCTCGCTCTGAGCGGTGTAGCCTGACAGCGTCGTGGAGACGATGTCCGCTCCGGCGCCGGCGGCGAGCACACCCTCCTCCAGTGTGGCCACGTCCCCCATCACCAAAACCGGGTGGCGCGCGCGGATCGCGCGCAGGAAATCCACCGTCCCCTGCCCGTCCGGGCGCCGCCGCGCCGTGGCGTCCACGGCGACAATATCCGCTCCGGCCGCCACCACCTCGTCGACCTCCTTCATGGTGGGCGTAATGTATACGAAAGAGTTCTCGTACATCCGCTTGTAGATGCCGATCACCGGAAGCTGCGTGACGGCGCGGATGGCGCGGATGTCGTCCGGACCGTTCGCGCGAATCCCGACCGCTCCGCCGATCTCCGCCGCCATCGCCATCTGCGCCATCGTCGGGGCGCCGTACAGCGGTTCCCCAGGAAATGCCTGGCAAGATACGACGAGACCGCCGTGCATCGATTCGTGAACGCCCCTGCTCATCGAACACCCTCCCTCTCGGTACGCGCCGGATCCGGCTCAGCCTCCGCGCCGCCGGAATAGTGGCACGCCGCGTGCTGGCCCGCCCCAACCGTGCGGAGTTGCGGCTCCTCGCTCTCACAGCGCTGCGTCGCAATGGGGCACAGCGTCCGATATCGGCATCCCGACGGCAGTCGGTACGGAGACGGCGGTTCCGGTTCGGAATCAACCTCCTGCGGGACGTCCGCGCCAGCTGGCCTCGCCGACGAGAAATCCGGCACCGCGGCGAGCAGCGCCTGCGTGTACGGATGGGCCGGGTGTGAGAAAATCTCGCTGACGGGCCCGAGTTCGACGATGCGCCCGAGGAACATGACGGCCACCTGCGTGCAGATCATGCGCACGACGGCGAGATTGTGCGACACAAAGAGGTATGTCAGCGAGTATTGTCCCTGCAACTCCACCAGCAGGTGCAGAATCTGCGCCTGAATCGACACGTCCAGGCTGGACACCGCCTCATCCAGAATCAGGAGTTCCGGATGCAACGCCAGGGCGCGAGCGATGGCGATGCGTTGCTGCTGGCCCCCGCTGATTTCATGCGGAAAGGCGTAGAACTGTTCGGACGGCACGCCCACCTGCCGCATGAGCCGCATCGCGCTGTCCATCCGCTCTTTTGGCGAACCCATGCGGTGCAGGAGCATGGGTTCGACGATATTCTGCCCGATCGACTTGTTCGGGAAAAGCGACGCGTACGGGTTTTGCGAGACGGACTGGATCCGCCGGCGCAGGGGCCGCAGGGCGCGCTCCCCGAGATTCGTCACGTCCCTGCCCGAGTAGTATATGTGTCCTTCGGTCGCAGGCAGCAGCCGCTGCACAAGTTTCGCGACCGTGGACTTGCCGCTTCCGCTCGCCCCCACGATACCGAGATGCTCGCCCCGCATCAGGCGAAACGACACGCGGTCAACCGCGCTCATGACACCCTGGCGGCTGCGAAACCGCCTGGTGAGTTCACTTGCTTCGAGCAGCGGCGTCTCACTCATGTACGGCACCCTCCTTCGCTGCGCCGGCCGCGACAAAACAGGCGACCTGGTGGTCCGGCGCGACGTCCTCGAGCTGCGGCCGGACCTCCGTGCACTGCGCCACGCGGTCCGGGCAACGGGCGGCGAACAGGCAGCCGCCGGGGAGCGGCTCGCGCAGGTTGAGGGGTTGCCCCGCAATCGGCGTCGGGATGGTGTCCGCGTTGCTGATGCGCGGCGTGCAGGCGATCAGCCCGCGGGCGTACGGATGCGCGCTCGCCGTCAGCAGTTTGTGCGACGGCACGCGTTCCACGACGGTGCCGCCGTACATGACGACCACTTCGTCGCACGTCTGCGCCGCGACCACCAGATCGTGCGTCACGAGGATCATGGCCATCCCTCTGTCTTCTTTCAATTTGCGCAGGAGTCTGAGGATCTGCGCCTGCACGGTCACGTCGAGCGCGGTCGTGGGCTCGTCGGCGATCAGCAGGTCCGGGTCGGCGATCAGCGCCATGGCAATCATCACGCGCTGCAGCATGCCCCCGCTGAACTCGAAAGGATACTGCGTGAAGCGCACCTCCGGACTTGGGATGCCCACCAGGCGCAACAGATCCACGGCGCGCCGCTTCGCTTCCGCCCCCGCGGCGAGCCGATGGAGGATCAACGGCTCGACCAGTTGCGACCCTACGGTCTTGGTGGGATTGAGATACGCGTGCGGGTCCTGGAATACCATCGCCATGCGACGACCGCGCAGATGGCGCATTCTGCCCTCACTGAGCCTCATGACATCCTGCCCTTCAAGCAAGACGGCGCCGGATGCGGAACGCGCGTATCGCGGCAGCAGCCGCATGATCGCCTTGACCGTCACGCTCTTGCCGCTGCCGCTCTCGCCGACGATGCCGAGCGACTTGCCCCGCTCCACCGACAGCGTCACGCCGTTTACGGCGCGCGACACCGCCCTGTCGCGATGAAACTCCACAGCCAGGTTCCTCACTTCCAGCAACGCCGCCATACCGTCACATCCTGTCCCGGGGGTCTCTCTTGCCATTCCGGACTTCGACGCTTCCCGCGCGGCCGCCCGGTGCGGTCAGTGCATGCTCTTGCTGTCAAACACATTGCGCAAACCGTCGCCAAAAAACGTGAAAGCCAGGAGCGTCATGGCAAAGGTGACCGCCGGAAAGGCGAGCAGATAGGGGAAAGAGAACATCGCCTGTTCACCGTTTGCAATCAGTGCGCCCCAGCTGGGCGTCGGCGGCTGCACGCCGAGTCCGAGCAGGCTGAGCGCCGATTCGACCATCATGTTGGCCGGGATGCCGAACGTGACCGTGACGGCGATCGGGCCTAGGGAATTTGGCAGTACGTAGCGCCTCAGGATCTGCCACCAGTTTGCGCCCATCCCCCGCGCGGCGGCGATGTAGTCCGACTGCTTGACCACGATGACCTGGCTGCGCACGATCCGCGCCATGGTCACCCAACTGGTGGCCGCGACGGCGATCAGGATGGCGAACAGGGAGTGCCCGAGCATGACCACGAGGATGATGGCGAACAACAGGCTGGGGAAACCGTACACCACGTCCACCACGCGCATCAGGATGGTGTCCGCAGCGCCGCCGAGGTAGCCGGCGATCGCCCCCACAAGGAGGCCCAGGGTCAGTTCGACCGCCTCCGCGCCAAAGCCGATCAGGGACGCGGTGCGCAGGCTGAACAACAGCCGGCTGAGCATATCCCGGCCGAGTTCGTCCGTGCCAAACCAGTGCTGCCAGGATGGGCTCTGGTAGGTGGCGAGGAAATTGGACTGCATGTATGAGTAGGGTGCAATGACCGGAGCGAGGATGGCGCACAGGATCAGGAAAAGAACGAATGCACCGCCCAACACCGCCGCCCGGTTCCGACGAAACCGACCCCACATCAGGGTCGCCATGGTGCGTTTTTTCAGCGTCGGCATGGACACTTTGCTTGCCTCCCCAAAACCGGCTACCCCAGATCGCCCGCGCGCCTTATGCGTGGGTCAAACAGTCCGTACGTCAGGTCGACCAGCAGGTTCATGGCGAGAATGACCGTGGCGTACAGCAGCGCCGAGTCCATAATCAGCGGGTAGTCGCGCACATTGGCCGCCCCGACAAAGTAGTGTCCGAGCCCCGGAAGGTCGAATATCTCTTCAATAAACACCGTGCCCGTCATGAGCCCCGCCAGTTGCGGCCCGACGACCGTGATCATGGGCAGCAGGGAATTGCGCAGCGCGTGCCGCCACACAGCGCGCGAGAGCGATCCGCCCTTGGCGATGACACCGGTCACGTATTCACTGTGCAGGCTGTCGATCAGGCTGTTGCGCAGGTAGCGCGACAGCGCCCCGACCATGGGGAGCGCGAGCGACAGCACGGGAAGGATGAAGTCTTGCGGGTGCGTGAAGCCGATCACCGGCAGGAGGTGCAGCCACAGCGCGAACAGGACGATCAGCAGCACGGCCACGAGGTAGGCCGGGAGCGAAGTGCCCAGCATCGCGAAAAACATCAGGCCGACGTCCATCCAGCCGTTCTCGCGCATGGCCGCCGTCACGCCGATCGGGATGGCGATGATGACGCCGGTCGCCACGGCCATCAGCGCAAGGCGGACCGAGAAGGGAAACGCGGTATCGATGATGGTGACCGTGCGCGTGCCGGGGTATTCAAACGACGTCCCCATGTGCCATGTGAGAAATCCGTGCACGTAGTACCACCACTGGACGTACCACGGATCGTTCAGGTGGTAGTACTTGATGAGCGCGTCCATGACCTGCGGCGAGACGCCGTAGCTGCCGGCGACCGCGCTGACGCCGTTGACCTGGAAGTTGGCGTTGAAGAAACTGCCCGGCGCCATTTTCATCAGCATGAAGGTAACGAGCGAAATACACAGAAAGGCGATAAACATATAGGCGAGTCGCCTCGCCAAAAAGCGAACCATCGCTGTAGCCTCCCCGCCGCCGCTATTCGGGCGAATCCGGTCCGCCCGCCACCGCGCCGGCCCGCCCCCCGCTGTGCCTGTCGGCTTTCCCCGGCTTCCCCGACTCGCACCCCGCGCGCCGCAGCAGCCGGAGCGGGGCGGTGGCGCAAGACGGTCGAAACGGGCGGAGCCATCCGCCCGTTTCCCGCTTCAGTTCATGGTGATGTAACCAAGCCACACCGGCGGCGTCACGAGCCACATGCGCATCGGGTAGTAGCCGTGCACCTGCGGATTGATCAGGACCGCGTTGTTCACCGTATAGATCGGTATCACATACGCGAGGTGATTCTTTGCGATCACGTACTTCTGCATGAGCGCCGCGTTGTTTGTCGCCTGCGCCTTGACTCCGAGCGCCATGACCGCGCGCACCTGCGGCGATTCGTGTTTGGCGATCAACATCCTGCTCTCCAGGTTCTTCTGTCCGGGAGCCATCGTGTACGACTGCAATTTCTCGTATTGCGCCTGGTAACCGCCGCTCATGGACCAGATAGGCACGTTCGTGCGTTGCCAGCCCGAGATATTGAGCGGCATGGTGGTCTTCCAGTCCGGGAAGGCCGCGCTCTGGCCAAACTGGGTGAACCCGACCTCGTTGCTCGGAAGCACCTTGGTCATGTCCGCGAGGTACGTCCCCCAGTTTTCCGAGTCCACCTGGACGTTCACGCCGAGCGTCTGCTGCCACATCTGCGCGACGGCTTCCGCGATCGGGTCGGGGTTGCTGCCCGTCAGAATGCGAACGGTCGGAAATCCTTTGCCGCCGGGATAACCGGCCGCGGCGAGCAGGTGCTGCGCCTGCGTGGGGTTGTACTGCAGCGCGCCTTTTGCGATCCACGGGGCCATCCAGGATGTCACCTTTCCGTCATACGCGGGAACGCCGGTTCCAAGCAGGACGTTGTTTGCGATCACCTGCTTGTTCACGGCCTCGGCAAACGCCTGGCGGACGGCGAGTTTGGAGAACGCCGGGTTCATGCTCGGCGAAACCTGCAGCGTGTAGCTGACCGCGGTCTGTACCCAGTGCAGTTGCTTGCTCAGCGTCGGATTGTTTTTGACGGCCGGCACATCCTGCGGCGTCAGGATCGCGGTGTCGGACTGATGGTTCTGGTAGGTCAGATACTCGTTGGCGTTCGCTGAAAACGGCAGGATCTTGATCTCTTGCAGCGGCACCTTCGCGTAGTAATACGGGTTGGGCTTGAGTATCTCCTGGGTTCCCTGGACGTACGACGAAACCATGTAAGGGCCGTCGGAGACGATGGTCTGCGGATTCGTCCAGATGGATTCCGGTTTCCCCTGCACCACGCGCGGATCGACCGGCAGTTGCCACATGTCGGTGGCGAGTTGCGACAGGAGCGTTGGATCCGGCCTGTCCAGAGTAAATTGTAGCGTATAGTTGCCGATCGCCTTGACCCCGAGACTGGAGACGGGCGCGGCGCCCTCAATGATCTTCTGGGCGTTCTTGATGGGCACATCGCCCTGAAAACTGCTCGCCTTGTGCGCCATCGCGGCCGTTTGGGGATTCACGGCGCGGCGGATCGAATAGACAAAGTCCTGGGCCGTGACCGGATCTCCATTTGAAAAGCGGGCGTTGTGCCTGAGATAAAACGTCCAGGTTGTCCCGTTTGCCTTCCAACTGGTGGCGATGCCCTGCGCGATCGAGAAGTTCGGGCCGAAGTGGACGAGGCCCTCGAAGATGCCGATCTGCGACTGCCGGGCGTCCCAGGTGAACAGCGCCGGATCAAACCCGGCCCCGTCATCGATCGTGTAGAACGTAAATACGCCGCTGCCGGACGAACTGGCGGCGCTGGCCGCCTGCGAGTACCCTGCCATAGAAAGCGCCATGACTGCCGCCATGGTCACAGGAGCGACAATCCGACCCACCTTCTTCATTCGCCTGCACCTCTCCCCCTTTTGATCGAACAGTATAAATAATTCGCGGTCGGGCGGAATATTCCTCCCTACTTGCACAAATATTTTGGTATAATCCATCAGACAGCAACGGCTCCGGCAGGACGGCTCGCGCAGACTGGCTCCGCGACGCGCGGCGTCCACCGTCCAGAGTCCACTATCTTATGGGGTGATGGGATGGTCTCGATCGGCATCATTGGCGCAGGGGGCATCGCGTCCGCGCACGCCGGAGCGATCCGCGCGCAGACCGGACGATGCAGGTTGGACGCAGTCTACGACGCGGACGATACGGCGGCCGCCGCCTTTTGCGAGCGCTTCGCCGACCTCGGACCGGCCGCCGCGGCCAGTGCCGACGAATTGTTCGCGCGGCGGCTCGACGCCGTGATCATCTGTACGCCGAACCACCTCCACCTGGAGTACGTCCAGCAGGCGGCAGAACACGGGCTAGCCATTCTGTGCGAAAAACCGGCCGCAAACACGCTGGGCGCTGCACACGCGATGGCGCAGATCGCCAGGCGGACGGGCGTCGTCACGATGGTTGGCTTCACCAATCGCTACCAGCCAGGCATCCGCAAACTCCGTTACGCGATGGAATCCGGACTGCTCGGAACCATCTTCGCCTACCGTGAACTGTCCTCGGGGGCCCGCCTGGTCAATCCATCTATCGGCATGGAGTGGCGCATGCGCGACTGGGACGCGGGCGGCGGCGCCGTCGCGGACTTCGGCGTCCATTCGCTCGACATGGCGACCTGGCTCTTGGCTGATTCGTGCGGACCGCTGCACAGTCTCACGGGGATGCTCGGAACATTCGTGAAACGCGACGGGCGCTACCCGCAAAACGACGACCTGAGCGTCGTGACGGGCCGCTTCGCGTCTGGCGCCATCGCGTCGCTGATGGACAGCCGCGTCGGACCGGGGCTGTACCAGGTGGACGTCATGGGGTCGTTGGGCCACGCGCATTTCGACCTGCGGCAGAATGCGGAACTCGACCTCCGCCTCTACCAGTCGCAAGGAGAGGCCGTCGCACTGCCGGACTTCTCGCCGTCGGGTCCGTTTGAGGCGCAGCTCGGCGCCTTGCTCGACGCCATAGAGACCGGTCGTCCCGCGACGCCAGACCTGGTGCGGGCGTATGAAATCCAGCGCCTGATCGAGCGGGTCCGGGACCACGCCGTCTGATTGACAAGCACAACGCGAAAGGGAGTTGCATGATGGTGCGCCTGGGCGTAATCGGTGAAACCCTGATTCACGCATTTATCTATCCCGGTCATATCAACGGCTTTTCCGCCCCGGAAATGAGCTCCTTTGGCGGCTGGATGAACGATATGCACGCCGGACGGAGCGGCGACCCGCTGGATCCGGATGTGCGCATCACGGCGATCGCCTCGACCGACGGCGAGCGGGCGGAGCGGATCGCCGCCGCCTGCCGCATCGACGCCGTACACCCGCGGATCGCCGACCTCGACCCGGACAGCGTCGACGGCGTGCTGATCCTCGAAGACGACGGCGCCAAACATCCGGAACTCGCCCTGCCGTTTCTCCGGGCGGGCAAGTTCGTCTTCATCGACAAGCCCGCCGCCGTGAGCCTCGCCGCAGCCCGAACCCTGGAGGCGGCGGCGCGGCGCCACGGCGCGCGGCTCATGGGTGGATCCGCGCTGCGCCACAGCCCCAGCGTCGCGGCGGCCCGTCACGCCCTCACCGTACAGCGTCCCGGGAGCGTGGCTGTTTCGGGGCCGGGACACTGGTTCAACTACGCCTGCCACACGGTCGAGGTGCTCGAGACGGTCTTCGGCCTTGGAGGCGTCGAAGTCTGCGCGGTCGGCAAGGAAGCGCGGGGAGCGGCGCTGCTGCGCTGGCCGGACGGCATGACGGCCTCGATCGCGTTCGGCGGGGCCCATCAGCCCCATTTCATCCTGCGGGCGGAATACGGCGACCGGACGGAATCGTGGGTGATCGACGACGCGCGCGAGTACTACCTTGGTCTGTCGCAGGCCATCGTCGACGTGGCCGCGGGCCGCGCCACGCCCCCGTCGACGGCCACCCTCGTGGGCATCGCGCGCGTTCTCGAACAGGGCGGCGCGCTGCTCGCCTGAGCGCCCGTGGGCGCCTCGAGGTAAATACAGCGTCCGGCCAAGGCTCCGGACGCTGTATTTACAGTGATTCCGCCAACGTCCTCAGTAAAAGTGGGTCTGCGTCCACGCCCCATTGATAAACTGGGCCGTGTCGCCGTACAGGCGATTGTAGAACGGATTGGCGTTCTGGTAGGCTTCAAGGAGCGTCTTTGAGTTCAGGTAGTACGCCTTGACGGCGGCGCCTTCATAGCCGTAGACATTGCCCCCCGTGAAATAGTCGAGGTACTTGTTCTGAGCGGTCTGCGCCAGCGTCTCGTTGGCGGACAGCACGGCCCAGTTTGCCTCGATTTCCACCCCCATATGGTAAAACTGCGTCAGTTGCGCCACGTTTTGCAGCCGCTCCTGCGGGACCAGATTCCAGAAGAACGACACGTTGGGCTGCAGGATCGCGGCGTCAAATCCGAGATTCTTCCACTCCCGGATGCCTGCCGCTCCGTAGAATGGAATCCAGTAGAAGAGTCTGTGCGCCTGGTGGATATCCTGTGCGGTCTGCTGAATCAACGCGGTGTCGTACTGGACGTTCAGGTCGATCGACTCGGGCAGCCAGTAGAACCCCGCCAGATGGAGATTCGTGTAGCCCGCCTGTTTCCAGTCCTGCAACACGGTGCTGATGTACCACGAAATGGCGGCCGACTTCGCTTGATACGCACCCATTTGTCCATTCACGGCCGGATTCATGTCCAGATTCGGACCGGACGGGGCGATGCTGCCGAAATTCGTGGGATTGGCGTCCGTGGACGGAATGCCGATGACGACATTTTCCTTGTACGCCGGGTCGCTCAACTGGGTCTTCGCAGCGCCCACCGCCTGGTTCAGGGCTGACAACTGAATGTTTGGCGAAAAGAGGTTCTGCATGTAACCCGACCAACCGCTCGCGGTTGCAGGCAGGTTGCCGTAGTTGAGCATCAGCACGGAGTTGAACAGCCATCCCGTGGCCGCGCCGCTCGGCGATATGTTGGCGACCATGGGCAGGAAGTCCGACTCTGTCCATGTCCCGAGCGTGCCGTAGCCGTCCGTGTAGGCGAGCATCATATTCGCGACGCCGCCGCTGTTAGGCTGCGCGGACGTGAGGAACCCGGGCGGCCCCACAGGCTGATTGATCTGGCCCTGGCCAAAACTGGGCGCGGCGGTCACGCCGCCCGCCCCCTGGGCGCCCTGCTGTCCGCCGCTTCCCGCTGGCTGTCCGGAACTGTAGCCATACACTGAAAACTGGTCGGCAAATGCCCAGACGCGCGCGTCGAATACGGCCTCCACGTAGCGCGCGTGCACATTCAGACCCGCCAGTGTGAAGGCCTGCGTCTGCGGCGTCGCGCTCCACGTTCCCACCTGCGTCGCCACGCTGCCGACAGGGTGCCATGCGGCTCCCGTCTGCGAGACGTAGTACGTCACCTGTTGCGGGAAAAAGATACCGTCTCCAGAATTTTGCAAAAAATCAAGCGACAGAGAACGGATATTCTGGCTCGCCCCCAGATTCACGACAATGCTGCGGTCATTCTGGCGATAGAACCCGACCCACTGCGGGTCTTGAAAGTTCAGTGAAGCAAACTGGCCGTTGGTCAATTGACCCTTGTCGGGAAACGCGGTGTTCTGCGTGTTGGCAAACGCCTGGTCGGGCCACTGCGTGGCCACGGTGTACGGCATTCCCTGCGCGAGGTCGGTCAGCGTCGCCTGCGCGTTCGGCGGCGACTGGCCGGGCGGGAGCGGCGGGGCCGTTGGAGCGGCGCCGCGCACGCCGACGGGCGCCGGCGTCTGTCCGCTCGGCACGAACGGATGGCTGCCCGGATCGGCGGGATTGGCCCCGGGACGCAGACCCGCGTCGTGGCCTGGCGGCTGGTTTGGCTGCTGCTGCGCGGAACCGGTCGCGGCGCTCGACGGGGAGGATGTGGAACTGCCCGATGAACTGCCCGTCGACTGTGCGGCGTACGCCGGTTCCACCGCGATGGGCAACAGGGTCAGGATGGCCGTGGCAGCCAGGGTGGGGGCAAGCTTCCTGCGTTGCATAGACCGTCACCTCACGTAACAGGATGGTGTACGGTAATAGAATATAGCATTATTCGGAGGAATACACCGATGTAGATAAATTAAATGGTGGAATTCTCCCCCCGAAAGCGGGCGTTGCCTTTCGCCGCCAGCGCGCGCGCCGCACGCCCGCACATCCTAATCCGCGCCGCGTACGCCGCACATCCTCACGCGCGAGTCGTGCGCCCGCACAGCCCGAACCGCGCGTGGCCTCAGCCGCGCGCGGCCTCCTGCACGTGCTCGCCGATGCTGTCGTGCAGCACCTGCGCGATCCACCGGATGTCCCGCTCCCCGATCACCAGCGGCGGCGCAATCGCCAGCACATTGTTCAGATCCGCGACCGTGTCGCCGTTGCGCCCGACGATCAATCCCCGCGCCTTGCAGCGCCCGATCACCGCGCGCACCGCGTCAGCCGACAGCGGGCGCTTGTCCGCGCGGTCGGCCACGAACTCGACGCCGGCAAGCAGCCCGCGCCCCCGGACGTCGCCGACGATGTCATATTCGTACAGCGACTGCAGTTCGCGCTGCAGGAGTTCGCCGTACTCGGCCGCGCGCGAGACGAGTTCCTGTTCCTCAAACAGGTCCAGGTTCTCCAAGGCCACCGCGCAACTCACCGGATGCCCGCCAAACGTGTTCACATGGCGAAAATGCGCCTGCGGATCCGCCGCGTCCGTGAACGCGCCGTACAATTCCGCGCGCACCGCGGTGGCCGACAGCGGTGCGTACCCGCTCGTGATGCCCTTTGCCATCGTCACGATGTCCGGAAGGACGTCGTTGTGCTGAAAGCCAAAGCGCTTGCCTGTGCGCCCGAAGCCGCAGATCACCTCGTCGACGATCAAGAGCACGCCGTGCCTGCGGCACACGGCCGCGACCCGGTCCAGGTAGCCGGCCGGGGGCATCAGCACCCCGCCGCCCGTGATGATGGGCTCCATGATGAATGCAGAAACCGTCTCGACGCCCTCCCACAGGATGACCCGCTCCAGTTCATCCGCGCACTGTCCGGCGTACGCCTGCTCGTCGAGGTCGCCCCGCCCGCGGTAGAGATCGGGCGGCTGGATGTGCAAAAAGCCCTGGGGCAGCGGCTCATAAGCGTACTTGCGCTGATTCTGCCCCGTCGCCGCCAGGGCCGCCGCCGTCGCGCCGTGGTAGGCGCGGTAGCGCGAGATCACCTTGTGGCGCAGCGGCTGGCCGCTTTGAACGTGGTACTGGCGGGCAATCTTGAACGCGGTCTCATTGGCTTCAGAGCCGCCGTTGCCGAAGAACAGCCTGTATTCGCCCCCGAGCCACTCGTTCAGGCGCCCGGCCAGTTGCGCCGCAGGGATGTGCGAGGCCGAGAGCGGGTAGTACGGCATGCGCACCATCTGGTCGTACGCCGCGCGCGCCAGCCGCTCCTGCCCATAGCCCGCGTTCACGCACCACAGCCCGGACATGGCGTCCAGGTACTCATTGCCGTCCATGTCGGTCACCCGCACCCCTTGGGCGCTCTCCACCACCCACGGTTGCCCGTCCTGATGCGGCGCCAGCGCGTGCCACACGTGCCTGCGGTCATTCGCGAAAATCTCCTGCCGCAGGCCACCCTGCCGCTCATCAATCACACAGACTCCCCCTTTTTCTCCGGCTGCGACCCGCCCCGCGACGCGCGGCCGCTGCGCCACACAAGCGCGACCGCCCCGGCCGTCCTCACTCGCCCTGCAAATCGGGGCGCCCATAACGCAGTGTGATCACCTTGGCGGTTGTCATATACTCCATGGAGGCGCGCGCGCCTTCCTTCCCGATGCCGCTGTCCTTGATTCCGCCGTACGGCATCGTGTCCATGCGCACGTTCGACGCCTGATTGACGTTCACACTGCCCACGCGCAGCCCGCGCGCCAGGGCCAGCGCCACGCTCAGGTCGTTCGTGAAAATGGCCGCCTGCAGTCCAAAGTCACTGTCATTCGCGTAGTCAATCACCTCCGCGACCGTCCGGTACCGCACGATGCTGACGACAGGACCGAACACCTCCTTGCGCATCACCGCCATGTCCGGCTGCACATCGACCAGCACCACCGGATCGAGCGCATTGCCTTCGCGCCGTCCGCCCGTCAGCAGGGTCGCGCCGCCCGTCACCGCTTCATCGATCCACGACGACACCCGCACGACAGCCTGTTCGTGGATCAGCGGTCCGATGTCCGTCGCCTCATCCCGCGGATCGCCCACAGACAGCGTCCGCACGCGCGCGGTAAAACGCTCCACGAAATCGTCCCATACCCGCTCGTGCACGTAGATGCGCTGCGCCGAAATGCAAACCTGCCCCGCGTACGCGAAGGACGCCTTCACGAGCGCTTCCACGGCCAGTTCCAGATTCGCATCGCCGTGGACAATGTTCGGCGCGTTGGACCCGAGTTCCAGGATCACGGGGCGCAATCCGGACTGTTCCTTGATCCGCTTGCCCACGCCGACGCTGCCTGTGAACGTGTACAGCGCGATCCGCGGATCCTGCACCAGGGCTTGTCCCACCAGTCCCGTGCCGAGCAGGACGTTCAGGTACCCGGCGGGCAGACCAGCCTCCGTGATGATCTCGGTCAGCCGCACCGCCGTGAGCGGCGTGAAGTCCGCCGGCTTTAGCACGACAGCATTGCCCGCGGCCAAGGCTGGCGCAATCTTGAGCGCCACCACATTGAGCGGGAAGTTGAACGGCGTGATCGCGCACACGACGCCGAGCGGCTCGCGGATGGTCAGCGAGAGCACGCCGTCTTCCCCGACCGGGTCCTGCTGCTCCGTGAAGCCGTGCAGACGCGCGGCTTCCTCCGAGGCCACGCGAAAATTGCGCACCGCCCGCGCAACCTCCGCGCGCGCGTCGCGGATCGGCTTCCCTGTCTCCGCGACAATCGTGTTCGCCATCGCCTCGGAGCGCTTTTCCAGCAACTCCGAGGTGCGCAAAAGGATGTCCGCCCGCTCCCGTGGATCCAGCACCCGGTGCATCACCGTGTCGTACGCGTCCCCGACCGCCTCCGCCACTTCCGCCGCGGTCGGCTCCGTATACTGAAAGATCTCGGCGCCGTCGTACGGATTGCGGATCGTGACCGAAGACGCCTCCAAGGGCTTCTCCCGCCACGCCCCCGCCATAAAATAGCTCTTGACCACCTGCATCGCGTCCCTTCCCGTCCTATGCCAGCATTGCGGCCTATCATATACATTATCAAACTACGGCGCGAGGATTAAAGTGATCTTAACACGTCTGTTCTGGTGTGTCTCCCCACGCTGGGGAAACCTATAGTGGGTCAACTCTTTGGACGAGTAGTGATGAAGTCGACTGTGACAAATCATCTTCCCATACGTCTAACTTTATACAGGGAGGACGGGAGGTGACGTAATGTTCCGTGAGGACAACGACCGGGCCGATGAATCGTCCAATACACCGTTGGAAGGGGCGACCATTGATGAGAAATGACGACAAATCCCTGATTGGATCGTTGAGAGGGTTGTCGCAAGAAGACATGCCGACCACGGATCGTGACAGAATTCTTTCCGTCCTACAAAATTCCCAACCTCACCAACGACGTTCGCCCCGGTCGCCAATCAAGTGGAGTTTGACTGCAGGAGTTGCGATAGTCGCTGCCGTCTTGTTTACGTTTTTTCCGTCTGGTTCCACAAACCCTGCTCCCTTACCGCGCAAAACGGGCACAACTGGGAGTGTAACCTATGGGTGGAACCCGACTATTAAGTGGGATAATCAGGTTTGGGCATTTACGCAGGCGGAGCCACTGAAAGACATAACTCTGGGCCCTCCCATTGGAAAGATCGCCTGGCAGACCGGCACTACTGAACCAGTCTATTCAGTGCCTGGAATTAGTCCTAAAGAAGAAATTGCTTTGACTGTGCCCTCCAATCCACCACAAGTCGTGATCTACGCACCCCGTCATACGTAGACAGCGGGGACTGCGGTGGGACAATGGACCGGGCAGCCGCGAAAAGACACGCAGCTTATACGTAACCGTCTCCATTCGAAATTGAGGCCATTATCCGCACGTGCACGAAGGCACGTATCCGTCGTGTCAGCCAGGAGCACAAATTGCTAATCAACCGCGCAATCGATATTTTTCCGCAAAATTTTCACGAGTGTTGTACACTTGATCCAATCGCGTCCCGACAGGAGAGGATTCCATGACCAAGAAAATGCAGGGAGCCGTGCTCGACGGAATCATGTCCATTGGCGTGCACGAGGTCGACATGCCTGTTCCGCGCCCGGATGAGGCGCTCATCCGCGTGCACTGCATCGGTGTCTGCGGTTCGGACATCCACTACTACGAACATGGACGCATCGGACGCTACGTCGTGGATTCCCCCCTCATCCTCGGCCATGAACTGGCCGGCCAAGTGGTTGAAGTCGGCGCAAACGTGCGCAACATCGAACCCGGCGACCGCGTCGCCGTGGAACCGGGCATCCCGTGCGACCGCTGCGACTATTGCAAAGCGGGCCGCTACAACCTCTGCCCGGACGTCCGTTTCATGGCAACACCTCCGATCGACGGCGCGTGGGCCGAATACGTGGCGGTGCGCAGCGACTTCTTGCACAGGCTGCCCGATGAACTGAGCTATGAAGAAGGAGCCCTGCTCGAGCCCCTGTCCGTCGGCTTTCACGCCATGCGCCGCGCAGGCCTCGGTCCGAGCGACCGCATCTACATCAGCGGCCTCGGCCCCGTGGGACTGCTCGCCGTCACGGCCGCGCGCATGCACGGCGTCAGCCGGATCATCGGCGGCGACGTGCTCCCGCTGCGGCGGGAGATGGCGCGTGAACTCGGTGCGGACGCCGTGCTGGACCCCGCCGACGAATCCGTGGCCGACCGGCTCGCCGAGCTCACGGGCGGCCGCGGCGTTACGGCCGTCATCGAGAGCTCGGGCAACGCCCGCGCTGTCGCCGACACGATCGGCAACGTCCGGCGCGGGGGCAAGGTCGTGCTCATCGGCCTGCCGACCAGCCGGGAGATCCCGCTTGACGTGACACAACTCGTCGACAAGGAACTCGATGTCCTCGGCGTGTTTCGCTACGCGAACACATACCCTGCGGCCATCGACGCCCTGCTGCACGACGACCACCCGATCGAGCGCATTGTCACGCACCGCTTCGCGCTCGACGAGATCGCGACCGCGTGCGAGGTGGCGCGCACGCAAAAGGACCTCAGCGTCAAAGTGATGATCTACCCGCACAGCCCGGACGCCCGCGCACACGTCTGAACAGGAGCAAAGGGATGCGGGCGGCTGGCGCGGGACCATTTTCCGGGCGCCCCGGTTATGTTCAACGTGCGCCTCGCGTCAGTCGCCTGCCAATATCCGTCTCGGGGCGGATGCCGCGCGCCGCTTCCATTTGCTACAATATCACTGCCCAACCATTTCTATAGAAGGCAGTGGTGCCCCGATGGCCACAACACCGCCCACAGCAGCGAATGTTCCCTTCAAAGTCGGCCTCTTGCGCCTGCTTCGCCTTGGCAAGCGGTACCTCCCGCTCTATGGCGTCCTGTGCCTGCTGGCGCTGGTTTCCTCTGCGGCCATCACGCTGGTCGCCCAGATGTTGCGACTGATCGTCAACGCCGCTGTTGAAAAGCACCCGGCATTGCTGATCCAGTCGCTGATACTCGGGCTCGCCGTCGTCACCGTCATCGCCGCAAGCCAATTTGCGTCTGCCTGGATCAGCGCCGTGGTCGACAACCGGTCCGTTCTCTGGCTGCAGGACACCCTGCTGAAGAAGGTCATGCGCATGCCGATGGCGCAACTGCGGAAGTATCACAGCGCCGACCTGCAAAACCGCCTGCACGACTCGGCGAATCTTGCCCAGTCCGCGCTCAACCAGCAGGGAATCACGCTGTTTCGCAACGTGACCACCGTTCTCATGACGCTCGCCTACCTCGTGTACATAAACCCGCTGCTTGCCGCGGGCGCCGTTCTGATCGCGATCGTCGTGCCGCTGGCCATGGCGCCCCTCGGCAAGCGCATGTCCACGCTTTACACGCGCCGCCAGGAGGCGTACGCCGCGGAGCAGGCGTTCGTGCAGGAGAGCGTCCAGGCCGCCGAGATCGTCAAGAGCCTGTCCCTGCTGCCCGCCATTGCCAAGCGGTACATGGCGCTCTCCGACACGGCGCTCGGCTGGCAGAAGAAGGTGCTTGTCGGCGAGGCGGTCATGTGGCGGGCGCAGATGCTCGTCTTTGTCATTGGCCTCCTGTACTCCCTCGGATTCGGCGGCTATCTGGTCGCGCGGGGTGTTCTCGACATGGGCGCGGTCGCGGGCTTCCTCGTCGCCTTCGGAAACCTGATGCAGCCCCTTGCCGAGATGTCGCGGCTCTGGCCTCAGTTCCAGGACGCAATCGTGCAATCGAACCGCGTGTTCGAGATCCTGGATCAGCCGGACGAACCGGAGGCTCCGGGCGGCGCGCCCCGCGCCCTGGCCTCCCACTCCGCGGTGGCCGAATCTGACCTGCACCTGCACGACGTGTGCTTTCACTACCAGCCGGGACTGCCGATCCTCAACGGTCTGACCCTGCACGTCCCTGCGGGACTGACAACAGCCCTCGTCGGACCGAGCGGCGGCGGCAAGAGCACCCTCATCCAGTTGCTGCTGCGGTTCTACGATCCGGACGGCGGCCGTCTGCTGCTGGGCGATCGCGACCTGCGCAACCTGGATGCGGTCTCCTGGCGCAGCCATATGGGATACGTGCCCCAGGAGACGCTCGTGTTCTCCGGCACGGTCTATGACAATATCCTCTGCGGCCGCCCCGGCGCCTCCCGCGCAGACGTGCTCCACGCCGCGGGCCTTGCGCGCGTCGACGACTTCGCCGAGCGCCTGCCGCAGGGTTACGAGACGCAGATCGGCGAGCGCGGCCTGCTGTTGTCCGGCGGCGAACGGCAGCGGGTGGCCCTGGCGCGCGCCGTGTTGCGCGATCCGGCCATCCTCCTGCTCGACGAACCGACGTCCGCTCTGGACAGTGAAAACGAGGCGCTGCTCCAGACTGCTCTGGATCGCGCCATGCGCGGACGGACCACGATCGTCGTCGCCCACCGCCTCTCGACCATCCGCCACGCGCAGCAGATCGCGTTTGTCCGCGCGGGAAGAGTGGTGGAGAGCGGCACGCACGAGGCGCTGCTCGCTTTGCGCGGGGAGTACTTCGCGCTCGACGAGGCGGGCCGCGCGGGGAGCGCCGGGCATGGACACTCGGCGTGCGCCGAGCCTCTGGAAAGAGAGGGGGAGACTGCATGATCGAATTCAATGTTGCGCCCGCCACGACAAAACGGGCCACCTGGTGGTCGACGCTGCGCATGCTCTGGCCCTATCAGCGGCGGTACTGGCTGCCGTTTTCCTTCGGCGTCCTGCTGATGGGAGCCACCCTCTTGTTTGAAATCGGCATCGGCGTCGTCCAACAGTACTTTTTCGCCGACATGTCCTCACACCGCATCGCGGCGCTGCTGACCCTGACGCGCGACAGCGCCGCCGTCGGTCTTGGACTCGTCATTCTGTCCGCCGTCCAGCACTTCTGCCGCTACTTCGCCAGTTCGTACGCGGGGCGCGCGCTGAACGCCGACACGCTGCAAAAGGTGCACCACTTCCCGTTTGCCTGGCTGCAACGGTTCCACTCGGCAGACCTGGTGTCGCGCCTCACCAACGACACCGGTCTGGCCAACAATCTCCTCTCCTCACTGGTCTATGACGTGCTGTACCAGATCGTCATGGGCGCCGTCGCCCTGTGGTACCTGCTGCGCATAAACGCCGTCGCCGCGCTCGTCGCCATACTTGTCGGGCCCGCGCTGTTCGCGCTCGGCCGGTTCTTTGACGGCCGCGTCCGCCGCATCTCCGAGCGCATCCAGGAGCAGGACTCCGACATCCGCGCGCGCGTCCAGGAGGCCATGCAGGAGATGACCGCGATCCGCGCGTATGGTCTCGAGACGCGCACGGCCAGCGATTACTCCGCCGCGCGCACCGGGCAGAACCGCCTCAAGCTGCGGCGGGCGTGGATGCAGTCGTCCATGTGGCAATTGGTAAATCTGGTCCAGGGCTGCGCGCAGATCGTGTCGGCTGTACTGGTTGCGCAGCGTGCCCTGCACGGGACCATCTCGCCCGGCCAAGTGATGACCTTCGTGTTTCTCATGGGCAATGTGCAGCAGCCGTTCATGCGCATGTCGCAGGTGTGGAGCGACATCCAGAAGGCGCTCGGCGCGGGCGACCGTCTGCACTGTCTGGACGCCGTGCCGCTGGAGTCCGGCCCCGGGGCGCGCAGCCTTGACGCCGTGCCGCTGGCGTCCCACGCCGGGGAACGCAGCCCAATCGTATCCGGCGGTGTGACTGCGGCGGGCGGTGCGGCCGTCGACGGCCAGGGTCCCGTCGCGGCGGCTGGCTCCCCGGATCCTGGCGCCCAGGCTGTCGCCGTTGGCGACCACGCCATCGAAATCCGCGACGTGACGTTCACGCCCGGCCGGGAGCCGGGTATGGCCCATTGGACCGATCCGTCGGTGCTCCACGACACGGACGCGCCGTCCGAGCCGCTCTTTCGCGACCTGCGCCTGACCGTGCGGACGCATGAGACCGTCGCGCTCGTCGGCGCGAGCGGCGCGGGAAAAACGTCAGTCGCGCGGCTGATGTGCGGACTCTACCGGCCTCTCTCGGGGGACGTGCTGATCGGCGGCGTGTCCATGCTGGCTGAACCGGAGCGCGCCCGCCGCCTGCTCACAACGGTGCCGCAGAATCCTCACCTCTTTAGCGGCACCATCAGGGAGAACATCGCGTTTGGCATGGACGACGCCACGGACGAAGCGGTCGAGGCAGCGGCGCGGCGCGCCCAGATCCACGACTTTGCCGTGGGTCTGGAGCACGGCTACGAGACGGTGGTCGGCGAACAGGGCTACAAACTCTCGGGCGGGCAGCGACAGCGGATCGCGATCGCGCGCGCCCTGCTGCGCGATACACCAGTGCTTATCCTCGACGAACCTACTTCGGCGCTCGACAGCGAGACCGAGCGCGCGGTCCAGGTCTCGCTGGACGACCTCGCGCACAAAAAGACGCTGGTCATTATCGCCCATCGGCTGTCCACCATCCGGCGTGCGGACCGCATCATCGTGTTCGAGCGCGGGGCCGTCGTGGAGGACGGAACGCACAGCGAGCTTATGCGGCAGGGCGGCGCGTACGCCCGACTGATCGCGCTGCAGACGGGCTGAGGGATGCCTCGCCTGCCTCGCTGTTCTCGGCGACTCCGGCGACTCCGGCGACTCCGGCGACTCCGGCGACGCGCTCACCCGGCCATGCCTGCGAGTTCTCCCGCCAAGGCGCCGCATGGGCCGCTCACGGCGCAGCTCAACCACCGGTTGAAGGCTGGCAACCTTCTGGTCGCGGCCGGCGCGTTCGGCGGTTGCGGCGCCGCCGCGTGCAACCGTGGGTTGAATCTCTCCATTCAACCAATCAGCGCTTGCAGTGTCGCGCTCCTCCGTGCCACGCTGAAGGTACGGTCCGGGCGACGCGGTACCAATCCAAACGATGCGGGGAGATGGGCAGGATGGATATGCAGGTGTTTGGTGAACGGGTTCGGGCGCTTCGCGTGAAACAGGCGATGACGCAGCAGGAACTGGGAGAAGCCCTTGGCGTGAGC
>JAKACX010000012.1 GCA_021821055.1 Bacillota bacterium | reverse complement strand
GGAGGCGCAGAGGGCGAGCAGCCGGCGGACGACGCCGAGCGCAATGGCCGTGTGGCCGTCGTGCCCACAGGCGTGCATGACGCCCGGGTTCTGTGATTTGTAGGCAAGGTCCGTCGCTTCGGTCAGGGGCAGCGCGTCGATGTCCGCGCGCACCGCCACCATGGAGTCGCCCGGTTGCAGCGCAATATCGACGTAGACGCCCGTTTTCGCGATGCGTCGGGGACTGAGTCCCATGTCGCGCAGCTGCTGCTCGATGTAGGCAGCGGTTTCGAATTCGTGGAAGCTCAGCTCGGGATGGCTGTGCAGGTGCCGTCGCCAAGCGACAAGGTCGCGCGCCAGTGAATCGCTCATAGTGGCCCTACCTCCATGGTATTGTCGCTCCATGATACCATGCCTTTCGCAAAGCCCGATAGACCACGCGCCGACCGCGGCGCGCACGGGCGGCTGAATCCGGTATAATGGCGTTGGAGTCTACCCGGGAAACAGGTCTGCGCCAGCCGCCATGCGGGTCTGACGGCAGATATGGGTTGATACCATGAAAGGCGGGAGTGGGGAGTGCACAGTATTCCTCTGGCGGCGTCAGCGCGGAGCTCGCGCCTCAATTATCTGCAGGACCATATATTCGATGTCGTCATCATAGGCGGCGGGATCACCGGAGTCGGAGTCGCGCGCGAGGCGTCCCTGGCGGGGCTGCGCGTGGCTCTGCTGGAGGCGCAGGACTTCGCTTCGGGCACGAGCAGTCGGTCGACGAAGCTGTTTCATGGGGGATTGCGCTATTTGGAACGCGCCGAGTTCCTGCTCGTGCGGGAGGGCGGTCGTGAACGGGAGGGGATGCAGCGCTTGGCGCCGCACCTGGTTACGCCGTTGCCGTTTTTATTGCCGGTATACCGCTCGATGAAGTATGGCCGCTTTGTCATGGGAACGGCAGTGTGGCTGTACGACCGCCTGGCCAACGTGACGCAGGATGAGCAGCGCGTGGTCCTCACGCGCGATGAGGTTCTGGCGCTTGAACCGGACGTGAATACGGACGGATTGACGGGCGGCGTACTCTATCACGAGTACCTGACGGACGACGCCCGCTGTGTCGTGACCATCGCGCGCGCCGCGGAACAGTTGGGAGCGCTCACGCTGAACTACACCCGCGTCACGGGACTGCTCTACGGCGCGGGGGAGGAGCTTGCGGCGCTTGGCGAAACGGCATCCGGCGCGCAGCGCGTGACCGGCGTGACGGCGATCGATGAATTGTCCGGACGCAGCATCGAAGTGCGCGGCAGGACGGTTGTCAATGCGGCCGGCCCGTGGATCGAGAGCATCGTGCGGCATGACGACGAGCATGCGAAGACCGGGCCGCGCCAGCCGATGGTTTTGCACAGCCGCGGCGTACACGTCGCCGTCGCGCGCGAGCGGCTGCCGGTGAAACAGGCGTTCGCGTTGCAGACGCCGGACGGGCGGCTGCTGTTCATCATACCGCGCGGGGACATGACATTCGTCGGGACGACGGACGAGGCGTACGAAGGGGATTTGTACCACCCGCCGATTGAGGAGCGCGACGTGTTGTACCTGCTCGATCTGGTCAATGGCGTCTTTCCGCAGGCGAACATCGTCCGCGCGGATATTGCCGGACAGTGGTCCGGGGTGCGGCCGCTCGTGCTGGAGCCGGGGAGATCGACGAAAGACGTGTCGCGGCGCGACCAGGTGTACGTGTCGGACAGCCAATTGATCACGATCGCGGGAGGAAAACTGACGGCGTGGCGCAAGATGGCCGAGGAGGTCATGGAGCATGTGCACGGTGCGCTCGAGCGCATGGGAGGCGGCGCCTCTCCGTGGCTGCGCGCCCGGGCGGGCGAACTGTCCCCGGTGTTGCCGCTTCCGGGGGGCATGTCCATCCCGCCGCGCGGCAGGGACGAGTGGACGCGCACGGAAGCCGCCCGCCTCGTCCGTACGGCCGGATTGTCCGTGGACGATGCGACGTGGTTGTGCCTGCGCTACGGCGACGAGGCGGAGCGCGTCGTCTTTCACGCCAGGGAGCGCGGCCTCGCGCTGGAACGCATTGTCTCCGACGTGCCGCTGCTGTACGGCGAACTGTCGTACCTGATCGAGTGCGAAGGCGCGGTGCAACTGGCAGATGTGATCGTCCGGCGCACGGCCCTGGCGTGGTTCGGGGGCGTGGCCGCCATGCGCGGACTGCCGCTGATCGCCCGGGAGATGGGCGTGTTGCGCGGCTGGGACGGCGGGCAGATCGAGCGGGAGTTGCGGGAGTGCCGGGAGCAGGCGTATTGGCTGGAGGCCAGCCTGGCCGCGCCGGAGTGAGAGTGGCGTACGGGCGGCGCGGACCCGCGAAAGAGCAGGGGGTGGAGCGATGGACAGGTTGTCGGAGCACGAGATCGAGGCCGGTTTGGCCGCGTTGACGGATTGGCGGCGCGCCGGACGGGCTCTGCGGCCCGGCGGAATCGATGGTGCGGGCGCTGCGGACGGTGCCGCCGGTGCGGACGGAGCGAACGGTGCGGAGCACGGTGGCCGTGAGATCATGCGCCGCTACGGCTTCGTCTCGTTCCTGGACGCCGTGGAGTTTGTGAACCGCGTGGCGGCTCTGGCGGAAGAACGGCGGCACCACCCGTTTATCAGCATCGACTACAGGCACGTGACGCTGCGCCTGACCACGTGGAGCGCCGGTGGACTGACGGCGCTCGACTTTGCTCTGGCGCGGCAGTTTGATGATCTGTTCGAGGCGGAGCGGGCGGGAGGCGGCGCACCGTGACGACACTGCTGGCGGGGCTCGCGCTGGCCGGCGTCGTCGTTTTGCTGGTCCTCACGCTGCTGCTCCTGCGGCGCGGCGGTTCAAACGCGGTCAGCGCGGCCACCGTGGAACTGGTCAATCAGGCGTTGCACCGCGTGACAACCCAGCTGCAGGGTGAACTTGGCCGCACCCGTGAAGAGGCGGCGCGCGAGGCCGGTCGCGGACGCGAGGAATTGGCGGCGCTGCTCTCCAGCCATCGGCAGGAGTCCAGCCAGCGGCTCGATCGCATGCTGCAGACCACCGAAGGCAGGATGGAGAATCTGCGGGCAACCGTCGAACGCAGGTTGGAACTCCTGCAGGAGAACAATGAAAAGAAGCTGGAGCAGATGCGCCGTACGGTCGACGAGAAGCTGCAGGCGACGCTCGAACAGCGCTTGGGAGAATCCTTTCGGCTGGTGTCCGAACGCCTTGAACAGGTGCACAAGGGACTGGGCGAGATGCGCGAACTGGCCGGCGGCGTCGGGGACCTGAAGCGGATCATGAGCAATGTGCGCGCGCGCGGCACCTGGGGCGAGGTGCAACTGGGCAGCCTGCTTGAACAGATTCTGGTCGCAGAGCAGTATGACACGAACGTGGCGGTGCTGCCGGGCTCGGCCGAGCGCGTGGAATTCGCCATCCGGCTGCCCGGCGCGCGTCAGGATGAAGGCGCCGTCTGGCTGCCGATCGACGCCAAGTTTCCGCTCGAGGACTACCAGCGGCTCACCGCGGCCCAAGACGCGGGCGACGCGGCTGCGGCGGACGAGGCGGGGCGTGCGCTGGAGCGGCGCGTGCGCACCGAGGCCGCCGCCATTCGCTCGAAGTACATCCAGCCGCCGTACACGACCGACTTTGCGCTGCTGTACCTGCCGACCGAAGGCCTGTACGCCGAACTGCTGCGGCGCCCGGGTCTCGCGGATCGGTTGCAGCGCGAGGAGCGCGTGGTATTGACCGGGCCGATGACGATCGCCGCGATCCTGAACAGCCTGCAGATGGGATTTCGCACCCTGGAGATCGAACAGCGCTCGTCGGAGGTATGGCGGACGCTCGGCGCGGTCAAGGCGGAGTTTTCCAAGTTCGCCGACACGGTGGACCGCGTGCGAAAGAAAATTGAAGCGGCGGGGAATGAATTCGACCAGGTCGAGCGAAGGACGCGCGTCATCAACCGGGCGCTGCGGTCTGTGGAGGAATTGCCCGCCGAGTTCGGAGCTGAACTCGCGGCCCCGGAGGACGATTAGGGGGTATCAGCGGAAATTCCAGTGATACCCGCCGTCCGTTGTTTTTTCGAGGTAAGATTGTCCATTTGGACCTGTTCTCATCCAACCGATTTTTCCATTGATGAAATCGATATGACGTTGTTCCATGTTTCTGAAGCTCGAGAGCGGCGTCCAGCTCTTGCCGCCATTCTTGGTCGACATTAGAAGATTCCCTGTTGCGATCCACCCTGTCTCTGAATTCAGAAATTCAATCGACGAGTTTCCAAGGGATGTGTCGGGTAATTTCCCCGCATACGTCCATTGCTTGCCGCCGTCGACGGTTTTAAAGATTTCCAAAGCGGTATCTACCTGCACCGGCAGGAAGCCGTAGGCCGATGATGTGAACATCGGCGTTGAGAGTTGGATCTGTGAGTTGTGTGCAATGCCGCTGTGGTGTTCATTAACCATCTGTGGATTCCAATGGTAACCCCCGTCGTGGGTCACGTATAGCCATGTGAATCCTAACGCGTTCACACTGCCGGCTACCCATCCCGTGTATGCGTTCTTAAAAACAATGGCGAATTTGTCTCCGTACACGGGGAGAAGGTGAGGTTTGTTTGTGGGACTGGTTCGAGAGATCACGCTCCATGAAGCACCACCATCAGAAGAATGATACAGCAAGGCGGATTCGTTGCCGGATGCGCCGCGGATATTTCCCAAGATCCAGCCTGACTTCATGTTGGGGAAACTTATCATGCCGGGTTCTGCAACAGTCGGGAGTGCGTAATGACTCCACGAAACTCCATCGTTATGTGTCACATATAACCGCTTTGCTCCGGCATCAAGGACAAACCCATCCCGAACATTGAACAACTGGACGGTCCCGTCAGCCATCCCTCCGGTGAGCCGGAATTGCAGAATACGCGACCATGTCATACCTCCATTTGATGTGCTGAGGACAGAACATTGACCATTGCTGATTTCCGTTATCCATCCGGTTCGAGAAGAAAGAAAATGCATTGACTCAATGCCCTGTATGTCTCTGGAACTTAGAACAGGTGCAGCGTGAACTGCGCTTATGGCCTGCGGTGAGGAAGCATGGTGAGTCAAAGTCGATGCAGGACCCCACCCACCGAGCATGCTGGCGGTCAACAACAGAGAAGTGGGTAACACGAATCGCGTCGGATGCATAGACGATTCACTCCCTCGTCGTTCGAAAGCATCTATTTAGACGCGGTATTCGCAGGAAAGGTTACAAGAATGGCGCACGGTCAAGCGAATCAGTCCATGTAATTGTTATGGTACACGCTCATGCCAGGGTGGACACGATCCGCGGCGCGCTATCATCGAGGCATGCGGGTGAGAGGGCTGTCATTGCCGCGCTGCCTGATGGGCGTTCCATTCTTGCCCGCAAATATTTCCGCACGCTACTCTGCCACTTCCCTACGGAGTGCGAATCTTCCCGGCGACGGGGCGTACTGAGACTATGAAGGTTCCCGAGTCTTCGGGCGCTGTCGTTGTGGGGGATCATGTGTGGTGTGTCACGTTTGGCGGTGAGTTGGTGGAGGTTCCGATTGGGGGTGCAAAGGGGACTTGGAAGACTTCGCTGCCATTCGGGCTAAAGCGAGGTGTTCATTGGAATGGATTTTTCCCTTCAGACATCGCCTTCATGCGTTGGCGGGCATAAAAATACAGACCGTCTCGATGTTCGTTTTGTCCAGAGTTCAGCAGTGATAATCCAACCCCGCCGACCTCAGTTCGCCATTTCCTGGCGCAGGTGCTCCACTTGCTCGATACTCAACCCCGTATAACGCACAGTGCGCTCCGTGTCCAGTCCATCCGCCTGCATTTCTTTAGCCGCGGCCGCGAGGACTTTATCACGTGTCCCCGAGACGGAATCTGTAACCTTGACGCGGGGTGCTTCGTCTATTGTCTTGAAAGGTGGTCTTGATGTGACTCGTATGCGGATCTTGGGCTTTGGCGCAATGATGGCACTGTTGGCCGTCGCCACGGGCTGGGGTGGGTTAAGCGCCGCAGTTCCCGCAGGGCGCGCGACCGCGAAGGAGACGGCGGGCGTCTTCGTGCGGACGACGAATGCCGCTCTCGGAAGTGTGGACTTTGTGAACGCGCAGGATGGGTGGGCGGCTGGAACGGGGACTATTCTTGCCACAAGGGACGGGGGCAGGATGTGGTATCGCGTGTACTCACAGCCGGGTGCGGTGGTGCAGATTGACATGACGGGCGCTGGGACGGGCTGGGCGCTGCAGGACAGTCGGGCGTCCCAAGTCGGCGGGACGCTGCAGGCCGGCGGGACGTCGCAGGGCGGGCGGGCGTCGGCGGACCGCCTACTGCGGCTTAGCGGGCAGAAATGGACCCAGGTTCCGAACACGCGACCCCTGTCTCAAGTCGATTTCACGAGCGGAAACGTCGGTTTCGGCATCTCTCGAGGGCTTGTCGTTCGGACGAGGAGCGGCGGGAGAGAGTGGTCGGGCGCGGGCGGCCCCTCAGGGGTTTATTCGATTTCCTATGCGGGCGGCCGTTTATGGGCGGCCGCGCGGCGGAGCGTCTGGGTGTGCGATTCGCAGGGCCGGAAGTGGCGGCGGGTTTTTCACGCGCCTATCTCCATGAGGCAGGGTACGGTCTGGTATCCGACCGTTCGCGCAAGCGGCAGTTACGCCTGGGTCTACTATGACGCGAACGTTGCTGCCGCGAGTCAATCCGCCTACATAATCTACGCGACCAAGGACGCAGGAAAGACCTGGCGCGCCGCATTTGCCGAGGACGCATTTGCGACGGTGCTCTATCCCGGTGCGGTCACTGCCCCGTTGATCGGCTCGTATCCGGGTCCGTTCGCGGTCGGACCCGGCGGCAGAGCCGCATTTTCCGGGGCCTGTCCAGCCTGCGGGATGGGAACGGCCGCGCTCACCGTCGCTTCGCGAGCAGGCTCACGGACGGCGACAATCCCAGGTATTCACAGTGTCGCCGCGCTTTCCTTTCCCACCGCGCAGCAGGGGTGGCTCGTGTCCAACGATGCGGAAAATCGCGGGCAAATCCTCCACACGACAGACGGCGGCCGCACATGGACCCTGCAGTTTCCGGTCAATGGCGGGGTAGCGCCCATGACCGTGTTGCCAGAACGGTTGCTGTCGCCAGGAGAGGTCGGGAAACTGCCGTGGCGTTGGTCCACTCATTTGACCACCGTCTGGCAGGACGGCCAGGTTCATTCGGCAGGAAAATGGTGGCCATTGTACGTCGAGTCCGGGAAGTCGCAAATCGCGGGAGGCGGAGGCTACATCGGGGTCTCCGTGCCGTTCGCGGACAGGCGGGCCGCGGACTATACCTACCAGTTCGTGAGTCCGAGAGCAGTTGGAGCCATCTCTGTCAGTGGGTTTGCCGACGCGGGCAGGGTGGTGCGTTTTCACTCTTCAACGGGGACAGCGGGAAAATTCAACCTTGCAGATTTTCAGTGGACGTATTCCAGTAACGTGCACAAGTAACGGCCTGCAGGAGTCCATCCCTGCGCAACCCATGCGCCGCGAACTGGCCATCTTCAGGTGGTTGATGAGCACTGACCTCGGCAAGGGCGGATGAATGTCAATCAGCCAATGCACATGATGCGCCTCGCCGCCAAACCCCAATAGTGAGCAGCGCCGCCCTGGCAAGAGACCGCCATGTGCGGCGCATCCGCACACCAGCAAACCATGAAAATGCGACTGAATCAGGCGGCGCAGATGGCGAGGTACAGATCTGATCGCATTTGCAAGATAGCTCCGCAAAGGCTTCTCGAAGGTCCATCAGCATCAAAGGCGTGATGGCCTTGCGACGGTACTTGGTGACGAACACGATGTGGAGGCGAAGCATGTCTCTGCGCTGCGGGATGCTACAGAGCGATGCTTCCCGACACGATTTTGGCTGTCGGGGGTATTGGTTGGGGCAGGCTGCCCGTCGCTGATGTTTTGCTTGAATTGGTTATTGCAGCGGTTGCGGACAGGGTAATGAATGCAAGAAGCAAACCGAGGAACAGGGCCCTGATCAACGTTCTCACGAGTATAATTCTCCTTCACGGCGTATGTTGTCACCAGCGATTTCTGCTAGTATTGTAAGTCATTTGCCTTGGTAGTAGAGAGGGATTGATGGGAAGTTATTCTTCCGAAATCTATTAGTTACTACCGATATTTACCTGAAGAAGTAGATAAAATACTGATGAGGATACTTTGAGTTTGAGCAAGAGGGGGCGGTGAAAGTGGACGGGTATTGGAACGAGCCATTGTTGTATTGGAACCAGTCGCTGCGGGTTCGCCATGGTGGGGGAACCTCACGCAATGACCGATGTTATACGGAACGGGAGATGGTAGAATGAAGAGAGCAGTCTCGTTGGTTGGCACTGCGTTTGCGGACACGAACACAACTGCTTCAACGACCGCAGCTACCCAAAATCAAGCACTGGCGGCCTCGGGCCTTTCGCCCGAACAAATCATTCAAAATAATCTGGGCCAGCTCCCTGGAATCAGTAAATGGGAGTTTAGGCAACGCGCCACAACACCCAATTCGGTCAATTCGGCGGCAGCGCAGGTTTCCCTTCCTGGCTTGTGGGAAGGTGAAGCCTTGATCACGGCCGACGCGGCCGTGTCTTCGTTGGGGAGTTTGGGTCATGCGGCCATCGTCGACAATGCTGCTTACAATTTATCATCTTTCCCCAGTGGCGGTGCGACTTACTATCCTAATTCCGCTTGGTCCAGCTACAGCAGCGTGGGGATTGTCGGTGGATCCGGGAAAGGGCAGGCGGCCGTAAACGATCTGCTCGACAAACACTACCTCGGCGTTGGGTACAACTACGCCTTTTGGGATAAATGGACCACGGGCGCATTCTACTGCAGTCAGCTGGTCTGGCGCGGTTTCTTCGATGTGGGGCTCAATCTCGATCCGGGGTATCCCTACATCGCGCCAAAACAGATATGGGACAACACCACCGCACTGCCCAAGACCTACTTCAACTACAACATGGGAACCCGATAGAAGATTTGCGGCGTCCTTCTGCGCGTGCGGGACGGAATGCGCAGAAGGGCCAAAAGGAATGAGGGGGATCCATCATTAACGGAACGCGGGCAAAAACCGTCATTGGCGCCATCGCCTTTTTTCTCTTGGCAACCGTGGCAGCCGTCGTACTGTGGGTAACGAGTCTCTCCCATGCGGCAGATCGCGCGATAAACCTTCACGGCACGCTGTTGATTACAGCCGATTCCAACACGGCCAATTCCTCGTTCTTATACAGCGTGAATCCGGTGACGCACACAATGTCAAAGATTCCGGTCGGATCCCAGGGACTTCAGAGTGTTGTGGAGGGGTACAACCACCGGAACGCCTGGGTAGCTCCATACGGCATCTTTATGGACACGCAGAACCACTACGTGCTGTGTATGTCACTCTCCACGGGACAGACGACCAAGATACCGATCAAGGGAAGGGGACCGACCAGGATCATCTCCAACAAGATGGGTGTCTTTGTCATTTCACAAGGAAACGGTTTGATCGGAGAGCTGGACAAGATTGATCCGAAGACCAAACGGGTCGTCCGTTCTCGGGCTCTAAGAGGTATGTTGACCGCAGTAACGAGTGGTCCAAACGGGATCGTGTATGTCGCCGGAGACTTCATCAATCCGGGGAAGCCCCTCATGACCACGGCCTATTACGCGATTGACGGGAACAATCTGCCGACGAAACTGCTTCGCGTCTCAAATGGCCCGCCTGGTCCAAACTCCTTGTTGTATTGGCACGGTCGCCTATTTGTCGCAAACGGAGGCGACATGAGTCAGAAAGGCTATGGGACCACGGTTACCGTTTTGGACTCGCGAACACTGAAACCCGTTACCCAATATGCCGTGGGGCTGGTGCCAAATGAAATACTGGCATTGCCTGACGGGCATTCCATTCTTGTCCTCAAATATTATCCGCACGCCACTCTGCCACTTCCCTATGGGGTGCGAACCTTCCCGGCGACCGGGCGTACTGTGAATATGAAGGTCCCCGAGTCTTCGGGCGCTGTCGTTGTCGGGGATCATGTGTGGTGTGTCACGTTTGGCGGTGAGTCGGTGGAGGTTCCGATCGGGGGTGCGAAGGGGACTTGGAAGACTTCGCTGCCATTCGGACTGAAGACAAGCGTTCATTGGAATGGATTTTTCCCTTCAGACATCGCCTTCATGCGTTGACGGCGGAAATGGAAAAACGCCTCGTCGAGCGCTGCGTTGCTGTGCTGGCGCGCCGCGGCGTCGCTGGCGATCGGAAGAAGACGATCACACGGGGGCTATTGACACTCAATTGATCCATCGCTTAAAATCGCCGTGAAAAGGGTTTCTTTTTGGTCGTGGCCCAGACGTTTCACTTAAACGTTTAGCATAAACGTTTAAGAAGGCCCTGGATTGTGTCTTGAAAGGGGAAGGAGCGGCCAAGCGGGATGGCGTGGATGGCGGTTACGGCCTGATCCCATAGAAAAACGAAACACCTATGCCCGAAACACCCATGCCCCTGCGGGGTACAAGATTGTCACGAAAACGGCCGAATGGCTGTTTTCCCATGAAACTTTGGAGGGGCGGTTGCGCAAATGGCTTTCAACGGTACAAACGCCAGGAGAAATGTTGCGCTTGTCGTACTCGCAGTCGTAGTTGTGGCGGGTGTGACGGCAGTCGCGATCTCATTGACGCACGCTTCCGGCAAGAGTGCGGCGCAAGGCAAGGTGACGCTCACCATCGCCACCGTCAACAACCCGCAGATGATCCAGATGGAGCATCTTACGAAGTATTTTGAGAAGGCAAATCCGAACATCACCGTCAGGTACGACGTCATGCCCGAGAACGTGCTGCGCAGCAAGGTCACGGAGGACGTGGCGACGGGCGCCGGAAAGTTTGACATTGTCACGATTGGATCGTACGAGGTGCCGCTATGGGCCAAGAACGGATGGCTGGTGAACCTGTCGACCGCCATGAAGTCGCAAGGCGCCGCTGCCGTCAAGTCGTACAATGTCAACGATTTGCTCAAACCGATCCGATCCGCGCTGAGCTATCAGAAGTCCCTGTATGCCTTGCCGTTTTATGGCGAGAGCTCGATGATGATGTACCGCAAGGACATCTTCAAACAGGATCACCTGGTCATGCCGCTGCACCCGACATGGACCCAGGTCCAACATTTTGCCGCGGTCATCAAGAAGGACAACAAAGGCATTACCCCGATGGTGCTCCGCGGCCTGCCGGGCTGGGGTGAGCAACTGGCCCCGCTTGACACGGTGATCAACGCGTTCGGCGGGGAGTGGTTCAATATGAACTGGCAGCCGCAGTTCAATAATCCGGCCACAAAGAAAGCGGTCGCATTTTATGTAAATATGTTGCGCAAGTATGGAGAACCCGGCGCCGCTGCCGACGGGTTTGTCGAATGCGAGACCCTGTGGTCGCAAGGCAAGGGGGCCATGTGGGTGGATGCGACGTCCGCCGCTCCGGATTTCGCGAACAGTCCCGTGGCCGCCAAGACCGGATATGCCTACGCGCCTACCCAGGTGACGTCGCGCGGCAGCCACTGGCTGTGGTCGTGGGCGCTGGCGCTCGACGCCGCAGGCAAGAACCAGTCGGCCGCGACGAAGTTCATCATGTGGGCGACCAGCAAGCAGTACGCCAAGCTGGTCGTGCAGCACTATGGCCTGGCGCAGTCTCCCCCGGGAACACGCTACTCGATCCTGAACAATCCTGCACTGCAAAAGGTGGCGCCCTGGACCCGGATCGAAGTGAACTCCATCGACACGGCCGACCCGTTGCACCCGACGTTGCATCCTGTCCCCTACACGGGGGTTCAGTACGTGGACATCACGCCGTTTGAAGGACTGGGCACGCAGGTCAGCCAGGACTTCGCCGCCGCCATCACAGGGAGCACTTCCGTTAAGAGCGCCCTCTCGAAAGCCCAGCAGCAGGCGACGCTGACCATGCAGCAAAACGGTTATCTAAAATAGCGACCGCGGACGAGGACCGTCCAACCGGGCGAGGGGCCATCCAACCGGACGGGGGACCTGACTGCGCGAGGGACCATCTGAAACAGTAAGAGGGCGTGGAGGAGCGACCGACTCCTCCGCTCCCTTTTGGGGGGTGCTTGTCTTGGCGTTGAAAGTCTCTGCACTGGCGACCGGAGCGCGCCCCACAAGGCGTCTCCTGGGGTGGCGCGCGCGGAGCAAGTGGTCGCTGCTCTTGCCGGCGCTGCTCTTTGTAGCAGTCATGACGCAGGTACCCTTTGCGGTGGCGCTCTGGTACAGCCTGCTGAACTGGAATTTTCTCAATCCTTCCAACATCTTTTTCACGGGACTGAGAAACTACCAGTACATCTTTGCCGACCCGACGTTCACCCAGGCCATCCTGAACACGGTCACACTGACGGGCGGCTCTGTCGTCGTGGCCATTCTGGTGGGTCTGCCGCTCGCATTTCTGATGGACCTGGACATCCCAGGGAAACAGGTGCTGCGCCTGCTCATGATCACACCGTTTTTCGTCATGTCTGCCGTCAACGCCGTGCTCTGGAAAGACCTGATGTTTGACCCGAACTTCGGCCTGATTGATTGGCTGCTCAAATTGATCGGCGTCGCGCCGATCGATTTCATGACGCAGTACCCGCAGCAGTCGATCATCTTCATGACCGTCTGGCAGTGGTCCCCTTTCATGATGCTCATCACGCTCGCCGGATTGCAGTCCATGCCGATCGAATCACTAGAAGCGGCGCGGGTCGACGGGGCGACAAAGTGGAAGGAATTCGTTCACATCATGCTCCCGCACCTGCGCAAGTACCTGGAGATCGAGCTGTTTCTCGGGATCATCATGCAGATTCAGATGTTTGGCCGCATTTACATCTCCACGCAGGGCGGACCGGGGAATCAGACGACGAACCTGGCATACTACGCGTACCGGCAGGCGTTTTCGCAATGGAATGTCGGTGAAGCCGCCGGCGTGGGGATCCTGGCGGTCATTGTCACGACGCTGATGGCGACGCTCCTGTTTCGCCTGATCATGCGCTTCTCCCTGGAGTGAGACCGGGGGCGCAAAAAGGGAGGCGAGGTTGATTGAAAGGACGGATGGCGAGGCGGATTTACGGTCCTGTGGCGTACGTTGTTGCGGTCCTGTATGTGTTTCCCGTTGTCTGGCTGCTGCTCGCCAGTCTGAAGTCGGAAAACCAGGCGGTTGCACTGCCGCCACAGTGGCTCTTTGTACCCAAGTTGGCAAATTACGCGAGCGTTTTCTTCAATGTCAATGGCGGCGGCTATCTGCATTCGCTCGGCAACTCGATTATTGCGGCGGGCGGCGGCGCCCTGCTGGCGCTCTTGTTCGGCGTGCCGGCGGCGTTTGCGCTCACGCTTTACCCGAGCAGGAAGGACGGCAATATCCTGTTTTGGCTGCTCTCGACGAAGATGATGCCGATGGCCGGGATCATCGTTCCGCTGTACGTGATCGCCCGCAACCTGCAACTGCTGGACAACATCTGGGCGCTGCTGCTGATCTACGCCGGCATGGGCGTGCCGATGGTCACCTGGATGATGTATTCGTTTTTCAAAGAGGTGCCGACGGAGATCTGGGAGGCTGCTTCGCTTGACGGCCTGGGGTCCGTCGGGATATTGACCCGGCTAGTCGTCCCGCTCCTGCGCACGGGCATCACATCCTCCCTGCTGATCATGCTCGTATTGAATTGGAATGAGTTTTTCGTCGCGGTCAACTTGACGTATGTTCACGCCGCCACGCTGCCGATTCTGATCTCGGGCTACATGTCCTCAGAAGGGCTCTTTTGGGCGAAGATGTCCGCCTCCGGCGTGATGGCGATTCTGCCCATTCTTGTGGTGGGGTGGATGGTACACAAACAGTTTGTGCGCGGAATGACTTTCGGAGCCGTGAAATAGGCAGTGCGGAGGAGGGTGGACAGGGTGAAGGCTTTGGTTGTGGACGGGCCTGGACGAGCGGCTGTGCGCGAAGTCGACTATCCCGTCCCGGGGCCGGATGAGGTGACGGTGGCCGTGAAGCGCTGCGGGATCTGCGGCACGGATGCGCACATCTTTCAGGGTGACTTCATCTCCCCTTATCCGCTGGTTCCGGGACACGAATTTGCCGGACTGGTGCATGCGGTGGGGGCGAACGTAAGAGGATTCGCGCCTGGCGACCGCGTGGCGGTCGACCCGTCCCTGTTCTGCGGCGAGTGTGAATTTTGCCTGAGCGGACGCGGCAATCACTGCGTGCGGTGGGGCGCCCTCGGCAATACGGTCGACGGCGCCATGGCGGAGTATGTAAGGACGCCTGTGCGCACAGTCTTTCACCTGCCGGATGCCATGACGTTCGCGCAGGGCGCCTTCATCGAACCGGTCGCCTGCGTGGTGCATGGGATGAATCGCCTGAATGTCCGCGCCGGACAGAGCGTGTTGATGTTTGGCGCGGGAAGTATGGGACAATTGCTGACGCAGGCGTTGGCGCACGTTGGCGCCGGAGAACTGGCGATTGTGGATCTGTCTCCCGCAAAACTGGCCCTGGCCAGAGAGAGCGGGGCGACCGTCGGCTATCTCCCGCATGATCTGGACGCGACGCTCGGCCATCGCAAGGGGTCCAGCGGCTTCGATGTCGTGATTGACGTGACGGGGATTCCCGCCATCATCCAGTCGGAGTATTCGTACCTGGCCCCAAGAGGAACGCACATGCAGTTTGGTGTGGCGCCGACCGGCGCGACCGTGCCCATCTGCCCGTTTGACATCTACCGGATGGACTGGCGCCTGATCGGTTCGATGGCTGTCAATCACACGTACAGGGCGGCTCTGCAGTGGATGGAGGCCGGGCGGTTCCGGGTCGATCCGCTGATATCGCGGGTGATTTCTCTCGCCGAGGCGCCAGCGTTCTTCGCCAATGCGAGAAACCCTGATATCATGAAGGTGCAGATCGCATTTTGAACGTGGTTCGAGTAGGAGTGTTGATGTTGTCCAAGGAAACCCCGGGGATGAAGGAAGTCGCCAAGTTGTCCGGCGTATCGGTCGCCACGGTGTCGTATGTCCTGAATGGGACACAGCCTGTCGCACAAGCCACCCGCGAGCGGGTTCTGCAGGCGGTCAAGGAGTTGCATTACCGTCCCAACCTGATGGCCCGTGGCCTAAAGACGAACAAGACCGGCATGGTGGGCGTCCTGATCCCGGATTTGTACAGTTCCTATTTTTCTCACCTGCTGCTAAACGTCGAGGACGCGTTGTACCAAGCCGGGTATCAGATGCTGGTCTGCAGTTCCCAGGGGATCCTGGAGCGCGAAGAACGGTTTTTGGCTTCGCTCACACATCAGATGGAAGGACTGATCGTCGCGCCGGCCGAACCGGCCACGTCGAGGCTGTTGGCTGACTGGGAGAGGACGAGCCGGCCGCTTGTCTTCGTGGATCGCAAGCCGTCTCCGGTGGACCTCGCGCCCTATGTGACCAGCGACAATGAGAGCGCGGGCGCGGCGGTGTTCCAGCATTTGCAGCGACGATACGAACAGTTGGCCGCGATCTCCCCGTATCCGGCGCAGGGGGTCGTACAGGAACGCCTCGCCGGGTTCATGTCCGCTGCCATCAGGGGCGGCGTGACTCCCCTGACCTGCTTTTCCGCGCAAGAGACGAGACGCAACGCGGGCCGCACGCAGATGGAGTGCCTGTTGCGCAAACGCAGCGGCACGCTCGGCGTATTTTGCACGACCAATGCGGCCGCGATCGGTTGCGTCTCCCTGCTCAAGGCGGAGGGAGTCGAGATCGGTTCGGACGTGGGCGTGATCGGGTATGATGATTCCGACTGGATGCTCCTGTCGCAACCGACGATCTCGGCTGTCCGGACGGATCCCGAATTGATTGGCCGCCGCGCCGCCCGGATTCTGCTGGACCTGCTGGCGGGGCGGGCGCCGGCCGCATCGTCGCAGACGGCCGCACAGTTGATTGTGCGGGAATCGTCCCTGCTCCCGAACGACCCGTCGCGAGGTGATGACTGGTGACAGGCGGCGTTCGGGACTCCGGAGGTCGGGTCACAGGAAGGAAGACAACGAGAGATGGTCGTAGAAAAGTCGAAATTTCTGGGTGTCGATGTAAATTCGGAGACGCTGACCGTCGTGGCGCTCGGGTCGGGCGGCCGCGTCACAGGGAGGGCGCAGGCGCACTACCGCATTGATGTGCCGCGCCCCGGGTGGACAGAGCAGGATCCGGCCGTCTGGTGGAACGCATTTGTCGAGGCGTGCCGGCGACTGCAGGCGCAAACGGATCTCACGTCCGTGGTCGGCATGGGATTGACAGGACAGATGCATTCCACCGTCCTGCTCGACCGTCACGGCGATGTGCTGACGAAGTCCTTGCTCTGGAACGACAACCGTTCCAGCGGTTCCGCGCTGCGTCTTGAGCAGACGGTGGAGGCGGGGCGCATCAGGGAGATTACAGGCAATCGGTTGATGCCAGCCTTCTCGGCGGCCAAATTGCAATGGATCAAGGAATGTGAGCCTGACATCTTTATGCGGATTGACAAGGTATTGCTTCCTAAAGACTATATTCGCTATCGGCTCACGGGTGTGCTTGCCACCGACGTAACGGACGGGAGCGGTACGGCGGTGTTTTGCGTGGAGGAGCGGACCTGGTCGGATGAACTCATAGAGGCGTTCGGCTTTCGCCGCAACTGGTTTCCCGACGCGTACGAGAGTTCATCCATCGTGAGCCGGGTGAGCCGTGAGAGCGCCCGCATGCTGGGGCTGACGCCGGGGATACCTGTCATCGCCGGAGCGGGTGACAATTCGGCCGCCGCGGTCGGCGCCGGTATCGTGGGTCAGGGCCAGGGACTTGTGCGCATCGGATCCTCCGGCGCCGTATTGGTCACGACGGACGATCCGACCATGTTTCGCTATTCCGTGGACCAGACGTCGAGTGTCCACAATTTCTGCCACGCCGTTGCCAACACGTGGATCTCCATGGGGACCACGCTGTCTGCGCAGCTCGCCCTGCACTGGTTCTACGACGCGTTGACTGTGGATGCGCCAGAATTGCTTGAGAACTATGCCGCCATGGCCGGACAGGCGCTCGCGGCGCGCTCGCTGGACGACGGTCTCCTGTTTTTGCCGTATCTCGGCGGCGAGAGAACGCCACACATCGATCCAAAAGCGCGCGGCGTCTTTTTCGGGCTGAATTTCAAGCACGACGCCCGCCATATGATCCGTGCGGTCATGGAAGGCGTGGCATTCAGCATGCGCGACTGTATGCAGGTCATTCAACAGTCCGACGTTTCGGTGGACGATCTGAGACTGACGGGCGAAGTGATCCGCGACGCGACTTGGTGCCAGATCGTGTCGGATGTGTTGGGGGCGGAGCTGTGCGTGCCCGTCCATCAGGAGGCGGCCGAAGGCATCGCCTTTCTGGCCGGATGTTCGCTGGGACTTTATGACATGGACATGATTTCCGAGAAGCCGTGTGTCGCGCGGTACGTTCCAGATGAAACCTACCGAGGCCATTATGACGCCCTGCATAGTACCTACCAGGCCCTCTATCGGGCCGTCGCGCGCCTGTTCTGAGCGTCGGGTCGCCGGGGGCGGGTCGCAAGGATGAAAGGGCGATCGGAAGCAGACGATCATGCGGGGTCTATTCGAGAGGTAGGTGTCGAGCGGATTGGGCCGAGTTTGTTGCATGATCGCTGCTCCGCGCCGCGCATTCAGCCAGATTTTGCTGCGATCCCGCGACCCCTTGGCGGTTGCCCAGCAGTTCGTAGACCAGAAGGGCGCGTTCAAATGCTGGTTTTGCCCGGAAAGTGTCGCCAAGGTCAAGAAGCAGGACTCCTTTCATCGTCTCCAGGTGTCCGAGGCCGTCCACAATGCCTGCTCTCCTACACAGGTCCAGGCCATCCCGAACGCATTTCCATGCCTCTTGAGCATGTCCCAATGTGCGAGCTGCCTTGGCCAGATTGTACAGGAGGCGAATTCGCGTCTGATCCCGTGTCGTCACCACTTCGCAAAGATCATGCGCCCCAGCCAGAATCCTGAACGACTCTTCGTACTCGCCTGTCTCGATCAGCACTGCGGCATACGTGTTGGCGCATACCACGCGGGTCACGGATCGGCACGTCTCGGATGCCTCGTACGCCTGCCTGGCCGCGATCAGCGCCTGTCCGTATTCACCAGTGCCGTGATGTGCCGCGCCGACGAGTCTCAGGCATTCGGCGTAGGCGGTAGGGTTTGAACGAACTGCCCTTCGTTGCAAAGCCTGCTTTCCATAACGAACTACTTCATCGAAATTGTCTTCGCTCATCAAATCATTCATGTAGTCCAACGCGTGGCGTCCATCCTCGTCTATCTCTTGATCGCGCAGAATATCCGAAATCGAAACCCTGAGACGAGCGCATATTGCCTCAAGCGTGTCCAATGAGGGTGCAACACGCTCATTCTCGATTTGGCTGAGCAGGCTACGGTGACAGATCCCCTCGCACGCAGCGCGTTGTGAGATCCCAAGTCTGATCCGGACATCTCTAATACGTTCCCCGATCATATCCAGGCCCCTCGGAATGTGAGTATAATTCACATCGGCTCAGAAAAGGCAAAGGAGAGACGGTGGTGGGTCGCCATCTTCAACGGCGGTGGTATATTCACATTATATTAGGCATGCAGCCAAATAGAAACAATGTTATGGTGATCGTGCTAAGGAAGGGAGGTGAATGAGCGACGATGAGACAATGGAACTGGTTCACTGTTTCGCTGGGTGCCGCCTCTTTGGTTCTCGTCCTCTCGGGCGCGCACCCATTCGGCACATGGGTGCCTCCAACGCTCACATAGATTCCTCTTGGAAGAACATCCTCGAACTTACACCGCCCCGGGCTACAGTCAGTGGGAAGTGAAAGACGCCGTAGAGACTCAAGCCAACTACAATAATGGACTGGATTCCGAGGTGGATACAACATACCTGGGGTTTGACAACTCGAACTACACGGGTAGCCAAGAGATCCTGCAGAGTGCCCCTCTACGACTAACACGGCCTATACGCTCTCTGCCGACGCATCTGTTAATCTTAGTCCTGAGGAGGGTGGAGGAGGGTTGATTTCGTTTGGGACTTCTTGGAGCTATACCCTTCCGGCAGTCTACGTCTATCACACTTGGAGTGGTTATGCGACGGCGACGTGGGAACACGAATACCAGTTTAATTCAGGAGCTGCCGAAAGCTCATACGAATACGATCCGGGGATGGTCATCAGCAATAATTTCGGCAATCTGGTTGTACCAATTGATGATAAGATTAGCTTTTGGTATTATCTAACCCAAGGTTGGAATGATGATCCTCATCCTGACAACTACGATACACTGTACGTCTCCGCCCTTCCAGGGTGTGAGCCTGCATGAGCGATCATGTCGGGGTGGGAGTCCGAACGACGTCCCGTTCTGTGGACGTTCACGGTGGGTCAGACCCACATGGCGCATCCGCACGCCGACGAAGGATGAAAATTCGCCGCGTCACGGCCGCGCGCAAGCCAGCAATGGGCCCGCGGTGAAGGAAGGCTTGCTGGGTCGTCCGTATCCGTTTGCTCGTCGTGAGTTTCGCGACAGCGTTGTCGAGCAGGAGCAAAGGGATACGGGCGGCTGGCACAGGCCCGGAGGCTGGCACAGACCCATTTCCCGGGCGGCCCCCTAAGGGAACTGTGAAAAAGTCCGGAGCGGAATCCAAAGCGGGCATCTATAGCGTTTGAGTCTTCAGTCAAACGCTGTAGATGGACAGGGCTGCGACGGACCGATCGAATTTCACAGTTCCTCAAAGGAGAGTATTCCTTGGGGTAAGCGAAGTCGCTGGACATGAAGATTCAGGGGGATCGACACAGTGATATCAAACAAGATGCTGATGTATATAGTGGCGATGGTATGGATAACCGTGTTGTTTCTTGCTCTTATCAGGCAAATTGGCGTGCTCGCAAACAATGAATCAAGTTCCGCCATATCCGTTCCGGGCGGTACAATGTCTGTGGCCCAGCGCAACTACGTCGTTGCGGTGGGTGGGTCTGTCTGGATCATAGACCGGAGTACAGACACGGTCGAAATTATAACGCGCAAGGGCAATACGCTTAGCGCTCGAACTCTGTCATATTGATGGGGCGGAATCGCACTCCATGGTCTGCAATATAGGCGCCCAATGCCACGGGGATGTTGGGTGTATAAAAAAACTATCACTATGCGGAAACACCGATGTGAAATCCGTGCTCGTTATGATGACATCTCTTTGTTTGTCCAGTAAATCACCTTTCGGGCGATCGTCAACATGGGTTCGGAATACTCGGGACAGATCGATGCCGAAGTTTCTAAGTGTTGCGCCAATAATCCTTTGCGGAATCGCAGAAAGAGGACGTCTGTTCCGTCGCTTGCCGCGATTCTCGTCATTGCAAAATCGGCACACATAGTTTATCATCCAAACTATAAGGCCGTTGTACATTGTGGCGGTGCTCCGCCGTTCGCGTTCCGAGCACTCTGGCCTCTGGGTTGGTTGTTAGAAGCAACTTACTGCTCGTTCCCCTTCGCGGGGCGGGGACCATGTGAGACGTGGCCCCGAGGAGCCGTGACCAGCCAACCCCTGCAGGCGCCGCGACGCGCGACGGTTGGGCGACGCGACCAAAATAAGGGGTCCGCCCCGGCAATCATCAGAAGGAGGAAGGTTTCCGCATGAAGCTTGCAAATGTCCTGAAAGCGGGTTCAGCGCTCGCCGTGGCGCTCAGCCTGACCGCCGCATCCGCCGCACCCGCCGCTTTTGCGGCGCAGTCAAGTGATCTGCAGATTTTCAGCTGGTGGACGGGGGTCGCCAGCAGCAAGGCTCTGCGCAGCATGATCGGCGTCTTCAACCACGAATACCGGGGCGTCAAAGTCACCAATGAGGCTGTCGCAGGCGGAGCCGGTTCGAACGCCAAGGCGGTTCTTGCGAGCCGCATGGAAGCGGGCAATCCTCCTGGGACGTTCCAGGTGCACGCCGGCGGCGGTTCGCTGTTGTCTTGGGTGCAGGCTGGAGACATGCAGCCTCTGAATGCGCTTTACCAGTCGCAGGGCTGGTACAAGGTGTTTCCGAAATCGCTCCTGAATCTTCTTACGGTAAAGGGGAAAATCTACGCCGTTCCGGTGGATATGCAGCGCGGCAATGTGACATGGTACAACCCGGGTCTCTTCAAGAAATATCACCTCGCGCCGCCGACCACGTTCCCGGTGTTCTTCAAGGATGCGGCCGTGCTCAAGAGCCACGGCGTCACGCCTCTCGCTCTCGCCAACCACGGAAACTGGGAAGCCACGCTGCTTTTTAGCGACGTTCTGCTCGGTGCGGTCGGTCCCGCGAAGTACGATCAGCTTCTGACCGGCAAGGCGTCCTGGAACAGCCCTGGGGTCAAGGAGGCGGCAAACCTCTTCAACCGCATGATGTCGTACACGAACTCCGACTACTCCGCGCTGCACTGGCAGCAGGCTGACCAGTTGGTCGCTGAGGGCAAGGCCGGAATGAACGTCATGGGCGACTGGGCGCAGGGCTACTTCACGACCGCGTTGCACAAGAAGCCGGGCGTCGGGTTCGGCTGGGCGCCCACTCCGGGAACGAAGGGGACGTTTGGTGTCGTGTCCGACGTGTTTGGACTGCCGTCCAAATTGAAAGACAAGACGCCGACCCTGAATTTTCTCAAGGTGCTGGGCTCGAAGCAGGGCCAGGATGTCTTCAATCCACTCAAAGGCACCTTCTCGCCGCGGCTTGACGCCAATCCGAAGCTCTATGACGCGTATTCCCAAGCGGCCATGAAGTCCTTCAAGCGGGATCGGCTGGTGCTCGTCATCGGTCAGGGCGCCGTGAATCCCGGGTTCACGAACTCGTTCAACAACGCGATGGAGATTTTCGTGACGAACCACAATGTGAGCCAGTTCGTCTCTGCCCTCACAAGCGCGGCCCAGTCGAATCCGCTCAGTTGATCGGCCCCTCTGGCCGGACGCATGTTTGACGGGCATCGAGTCGCCGCACCCCCCGCGTGGGCACGTGAGCGTGCGCGGGGGGTGCGGACGGTTTTTGTTCTAGGAGGATGGTTATGGGAAACGGGACGGAACTGCCCCACAACCCGGCGGAGCCGGCGCCGTGGATATCCACAAAGCAGGGCGGCGCGAGAGTGAAGAGGCGCAGAGTTTCCTGGGACCAGTTCTCTGCCGTTGCGACGCTGGCGCCCTCGCTTTTGCTGCTGGGTGTATTTGTGTATGGCTTTATCGCGTGGACCGGATACGTCTCGTTCACGAACTGGAACAGCTTCATCCCGACTTTCTCGTTCGCCGGTTGGCAGAATTACATCAGTGTATTCAATACGTTTCGCTTTCAGTCGGACCTGCGCAACATCGTCGTATTTACGGTGCTGTTCATCCTCGGGTGCCTCGTGGTGGGGATGGCGCTGGCCCTGTTGATCGACCAGCGAATTCGCGCCGAGAGTCTGTTTCGCAGCATCTTTATCTTCCCAATGGCGATATCGTTCGTTGTCACAGGCGTCATCTGGTCCTGGATCCTGAATCCCCAGACTGGCGTGAACCTGATCCTGAAGGCCTTCGGCGTAAAGACGCTCCCGACGTGGTTTCTCAGCACCACCATCGTCCCCAATATCACGCTGGGCCAGATCCAGATCGGAATCCCGCTCGCGCTCTTCGCCGTCCTGCTCGCGGCGGTCTGGCAGATGTCCGGTTTTGCCATGGCGGTCTATCTCGCGGGTCTGCGCGCCATTTCGGAGGATATCAAGGAGGCCGCGCGCATCGACGGGTCCGGTGGCTGGCGCATGTTCTGGTCTATCATCCTGCCGCAACTGCGCTCGACCACGACGACGATCGTCATCATCCTGACCGCCGCGTCTCTGAAGGTATTTGGGCTCGTCTACGCCATGACGGGACCGGGGCAGGAATTCGTGACAGACATGCCGAGTCTCAACATGTTTCAGACCACATTTCAGGGGGATCAATTCGCGCAAGGGGCGGCCATCGCGATCGTCATCCTGCTGCTCATGGCGATTTTCATCGTTCCCTACCTGATTTCCACCCTGCGCCAGGGCCGTGCTTCCTGATCCCCCACGTCTGGCGGCGGGTCGGACCCGCCGGTTGTGCAGAAGGTATTCACGCAATCTGTCCAACCATGTCGCTAGAGGCCTCCGCAGTGCAGGCGGTCTCCAGAAAGGAGTGCGAAATACATGTTGGCCCTGCGACGTCTCAACCGCGCCATGGTGTATGGCGCACTGATCATCCTGGCCCTGCTCTATCTCGTGCCGGTGTACGTCGTGCTGGTCACGAGCCTGAAGGTGAATTCCGCGATCAGTCTGTCGCAGATGTGGAATCTGCCATCCAGTATCAGCCTGTCCAGCGTGGCTGCCGCGTGGGGCCAGCTTGGACCGAACTTTCTCAACAGTTTTGAACTGGCCGTCCCCGCAACGCTTGTGTCCGCGCTGCTCGGCTCTCTCAATGGATACGCTCTCTCCAAGTGGAGATTCAGGGGGTCTTCGGTCGTCTTTTTCCTTATCTTGTTTGGGATGTTCATCCCGTATCAAAGCGTGCTGATCCCGCTCCTGCGGGTGCTCGACACCATCGGCCTGTACAACACGATCGTCGGCCTTATTCTCGTCCACGTCGTCTACGGGATTCCCATCACCACGCTCATCTTTCGCAATTTCTACATGGCGATACCGGATGAGATCATTGAATCCGGGAAAATCGACGGGACTGGCTACTGGGGTATCTTTCGGCACATCATCCTGCCGCTCTCCATTCCGGGGTTTGTGGTCGCCGCCATCTGGCAGTTCACTCAGGTCTGGAACAACTTTCTCTTCGCCGTAGCTTTGACAAACCCTCCAAACCAGCCCGTGACGGTCGCCCTGGTCAATATTGCCGGCAGCCAGACGGTGCAGTGGAACGTGCAAATGGCGAGCGCCCTGTTGGTCTCCATCCCCACGCTCATCGTGTATATCCTGCTTGGCAAGTACTTTGTGCGTGGCTTGCTCGCGGGCTCGGTCAAGGGATGACGCACCGCAGCCGACCTCCGTCGATTCCCGGGGGAACGGTCAAACGGTCCGCGGCGTACTCGGAATCAACGGCCACGTGGCGTCCGAGGACTCCATCGGACGCCACGTGCACCACCCAGAAAATACGAGCTCACCTGTACGGCGCCATCTGCGGCGCCCGATGGAGTCACATTTTCATGATCCGCTCTGGTGCGGACGGCGCCGCACATGGCGGTCTCGTGCCGCATATGGCGGTCTAATCGAAGACCGATGTGAGTTCCTGCAGTTCTGACGCGAGTTCCCTCAACTTGGTGATCGATCGGTTGGCCTCGTGTATCCAGGCAAGCTGTCCATTCGTGGTGGAGGCGACGCTGCCCAGTTCCTCGGCGAGGTCGCCCATTTTGCGTGAAATCGCTTGCGACGTGGCGCCGAGTTCATGAAGCGGAGGCAGGAAGGCCTCCATTTCGCCGAGTTCGACGGTCAATCGCGTCATCGTCTCCGTCAGTGCCTTCTGATCCTTGAGTTCGTGTTCCACGCGCCCCATGACATCCGAGACGTGCAGCGCGCCGCGCGCCGCCCGGTCCCCGCCAGCCACCAGCGTCTGAAAAGTCGTGTTGAGTTCGTCTGCGGTCAGGGAGATTCTGCGCAGCATTTCCGTGAGTTGTTCAACCATGTGGGAAAAACTCCTCGCCAGCATGCCGATCTCATCCTTGCGCCGCTCCAGTTCTGCCAGGTCGACCTGGAAATTGCCGCCGGCAATGTCATTGGCCGCGGCGGTGATGGAGATGAGCGGTCGGGACAACAGGCGGTGGATGAACGCCCAGAGCAGAACGATCATCAGCAGTGCGGCCGCCGCGCCAATCTCGAGGAAGCGCGAGAGCAGGACGCCGACGGAACCAAGGTCCGCTGCCATCGAGTATTGGACGTCCGTGCTGTACAAGGTGTTCCCGTCGATGAGGATGGGCGAGATGACGTGCAGCACGTCGTTGTGCATCGTGGTCGTCGTGACCCCGTGTTGCAGCGTCCTTTGGAGTGCGACGGGCGCATGTTTGCCGATGTTGTCCGGATTGGTGGACGCGATGTCGTAAAAGTACCCGTTGAGCTTGTAGATATCGAAGGAGCGTATATTCGGATTCTGCTGGCGCAAGTGCAGGAGGATGGCCTCGAAATTGAAGTCGGGTATTCCCGCCTCCAGGGCCGAATTTATCGTCTGGACGAGCAGAACGGTCTTCTGCTTGGCCTGCGCCTCGATGAGCGCCCGACTCTGGGTGTAGACGATGCCGAGAGCGGCCATCAACAGAATCGTTGCCGTCGCTATAAACAGAAGCGCCAATTTCTTGTATAGGGACACGAATATCCCTCCAGACTTATATGGGATCGGCCAGTTGCGCTGTTGCGAGCGGGGGTCCGGCAAGCGGCGCATGGTATGGAAATGCATAACATGGTACAGTGAGTTCAATAGTCCTGAGACTGGCAGACGTACTGCACCTATCATATCATGATCCCTGCAAATAGGTTATCTTTGTGGCAATGAGGTGACGGACACGTTGCGTAATGTCGATTCGACCGCCATGCGCAGGATGAACAAGGCCACGGTTCTGGGGCTGATTCGCAGCCATCGCACCACCTCGCGGATTGACATTGCCCAGATGACGGGCCTGAACAAGGCAACTGTCTCCTATATTGTCGATGAACTGATCAACGAAAAGTGGGTGCACGAGATTGGGTTCGGCTCGTCCAGCGGCGGGAGAAAGCCGGTTCTGCTGCGGTTCAACGCGAACGGCGCATACGCGATTGGCATGGATGTCCAACTCCATTCATTGAAAACGGTGATCTGCAACGCCCGGGGTGAACCGGTTTACAAACGCGACTCGGAGATTGTCCATGTATCGCAGCCGTCGCATGAGAGACTGCTGGAGGTTATTGAAGAACAGGCGCGTGCCGCCATGACCGCCACGCCCGCCAGTCCGCATGGCCTGGTGGGCGTCGGACTGGGCCTGCCCGGGCTGGTGAACGCGAATGACGGCACCGTCTCGCGCTTTCCCGGTCTGGACTTTACGAACTGGGATGTGCGGTCGGCCGTCGCACAGCGCGTGCCGATCCCGGTTTTCTGTGACAACAACGCGAACTGCGGCGCCTGGAGCGAACTCGCCCGCGCCCCGGGACAGGACAGCAATGTCGTCTACATCAACGCGGGAACCAGCATCGGCACCGGCGTCGTCATGGCCGGGCGCCTGTACAGAGGCCGTGACGGCCGCGCGGGTGAATTTGGCCATACGACCGTCATGCCCATGGGCCAGCGTTGCTCGTGCGGCAACTACGGCTGTTGGGAAGAGTACGCCTCGGAACGCAGTCTCTTGCGCTACATCATCGAGGCTGGCGGAGACACGCTCGAACTCGAGCATGAACACGATTTTGTCCAACGCATCCTGGATGGGGCGCACGCGGACAACCGCGCCTACATTCGCGCGTTCAACACGCTGGGCCAGCATTTGGGCATCGGCATCGCGAATATCGCCAACGCCCTGACCCCCGACCGCATCAGTGTCGGGGGGACGCTGTCGCGCGCCGCGACGTTCATCCTGCCGGAGATCGAGCGCATCATGAAGTACCGGGCACTCTCTGCCAACAGGTCGATCCCGATCACGATCGCAAATGTGAATTCCGTCGCCGTGGGCGCCGCTTCGCTGGTCCTGGACGCGATGCTGTTCGACCGTTCGGAGCGCTTGGCGGAGCACAGCGGCGCTCCGGCGGCGACTCTCAACTGAGGCTGTCGCGGCGCGCGGTGCGTCGCCGAAGTTGACGCCCCTGTCTGCGCCCCGGCAAAACCGTCTGTCCGTCTGTGTCGTTCATCTTGGTGTAACAGCGGTCTTCGCGCGACGGGCGCGCGCCGGGGCGCGAAGACAATTCGGCGGGAGGTGCATCACATGGCGATCATTGGCAAGGCGCGGCGTCTTCTCATCCTGGCGGCGGCCGTCGCCCTGTTTGCCGGGGTCGGTTCCGTTTTCGCCGCCGCGCAGAGTCCTGATCTTCTGTCCGGTCCGATCTACGGCAACATACCCAACGTATCTGTGCGTGGCGTGGCCGCTGCCAAGGCCCCGTGGGTGGTGTCGGGCCACGCGGTCCTTACGGCGAACCATCTGTCTGTCACGGGGAAATGGCTGCTGATCCCGAAACAGGGCTTCATGAACACGGGGACGCCCATCCCCAGGGCGATCCAGGGTACCACGGCGGGCTTCGTCCAGGTGGGCGCTGAGATCACCTTTGCCAACGGCCGGTCGGTTGTCACGGCGCCGGTCAAACTCACGCCGGCGGGCGGTTTTGCGATCAACGCAAACGTCACATTGCCGCCGCATCATGCCGACCCCGTGATCTTGATCGGTCCGATGAGCGGAAAGAAAATGCTTGGATGGTTTGCGGCCACAGATTTCCTGGCGAGTTACGGTCAGGCGAACGCCGCCGCGGCAAACGGATGGAAAGCGGGTGGCGCGGCGACCGGCGTCAAGTCGGGTGCGGCTGCGAAATCGGGTTCGAAGTCGGGGTCGACTTCCGGCAAGGCTTCGTCCGGCTGGTGAGCGAACCCCCAGCGGCGGCTTGACCGAAGCGGACAGGGATGCGGGCAGACTGGCGAAGTGGCGCGTGGGCCGTCGCAAGGCGGATGCACGCGCCGCTTTTCTCGTATCTGGTTGCGCGCGGTGTTATAGTAAAAAGTGTGGTGGGGGCTGGACCGGCGCCCGGCTGTGTGTGCGGGAGCAGCGTGCGAAACGGGCCGTTCCACGGGCTATATTCAGGCGGAAGGGTGAGCGGGATGGCGGATATCGGTTTACAGTTGTATACGGTGAGGGATCATCTGCAGCGTGATTTTCTTGGAACACTGGAGAAGGTAAGCGAGATCGGTTATCGCAATCTCGAATTTGCGGGCTACGGCAACCTGTCCGCCCGAGAATTGCGCAAGGCGTTGGACGATCTCGGACTGCGGGCAGTCTCGGCGCACGCCGGCGGTGTGCTGCAGGACGCGGCGCCCGAAATCGAGTATGCTGAGGAACTTGGCGTGTCGTATCTCGTGATGCCGTGGCTTCCGCCGGAACTGCGCAAAAACGTGGACGAATACAGGGTTCTGGGTGAGCGGCTCAACGCCGCGGGCGCCAAGTGCGCGGCGCACGGCATCACGCTGTGTTACCACAACCACGATTTTGAATTCGAGGCGGTCACCCAGTCCGGAGAATTCGGCTTCGATCTGCTGTACGCGGCCGCGGCGCCGGAAAATCTGCAGGCGGAACTCGATACATACTGGGTCGAGCGGGCGGGACTGAATGCGATTGAGTACCTCGGCAAGATGTCCGGGCGTTGCCCGTTGGTCCATCTCAAGGACATGGCCAGGGGCGCCGGGCGCGAATTCGAGGTGCTGGGAGCCGGCATCCTGCCGATTGTGGAGATCGCGGCCGCCGCCAGACGCGCGGGAGCGCACTACCTGTTCGTCGAACAGGATGTCTGCAGGCGCGATTCGCTCGACAGCGCCGCGGCAAGTCTGGAGTTCCTCACGCGCGAAGGCGTTGTGAAGGGCTGAGCGGGCGGCGGGCTGTCCGCGGCTTTTGGTGTTGCTTGGGTGGCCGGAGGGCGGCGATCGGGCAGGGACCATCTCGAAGCGGAGGGAACGGGTGTGGGGAGGCGACGAAGATTGCGACTGCTGCGCACGATTTCGGTATTGTTTGCGGTGGCGCTCATCGTCTATCTGTTTCGTGAACCCCGGTGGATGCAGGGGACCACGTATCTGTCGCTGGGCGGTCTGGCGCAGCAGTTTGGCGTATCGCAAGTCCGGCTGCCGTTTGGCACGTCGATGGCCGATTTGCGCAACGGCGTGTACACGGTCGCGGGCTGGCAGGGGCGCCAGTCGGTTCACCTGGTGTCGCTGAGATTCAAGGCGTTTCCGACGGAGACGATGACGCGTGTTCAGACCATTCCGGGATGGGAACACCCAAACTGGGTATGGTTCACGATCGTCGGTCTGGCGGCGGTCACCGCTTTCGCGCAATTGCGGCTGGTGCAGCTGCGCCGCAGATCGGCGCGCAACCGGCGGCAGTACCGCTATCCGTACAAGTGATCGCGCGAGGTGTCTGCGCCGGGCCTTTCTTCCGCGCGAAAAGGGGTGGCTGAATGCTGAAACTGGCGCCGTTTTTGCGCCCGTACCGCGCGGCGGTGTGGATGGTCCTCATCCTGATCTTCCTGCAGTCCCTCGCGACCCTCTACCTGCCGCGCCTGATGTCCGACATCATTGACACCGGCGTCATGCAGGGCAATGTGGCCTACATCGTGAAAGTCGGCGGGTACATGCTGTCCGTCGCCGTGCTTGGCGTCGTCTGCGCCGTGTTTGCCAGTCTGTTTGCATCGCGCGCCGCGGCCGGCTTCGGCACGGGGGTGCGCAGCCGCGTGTTCGAGCACGTGGAGCACTTCACCATGCGCGAGTTCGACCAGTTGGGAACGTCGTCCCTGATTGTGCGCACGACAAACGACGTGATGCAGGTGCAGCAGTTTGTCAACATGATGCTGCGCATGATGGTCATGGCGCCGCTGACCGCCATCGGCGGCATCATCATGGCGGTCTACACGAACGCCCGCCTGTCGCTGGTGATTGTGGTCGCCATGCCGGTGCTGGGCCTTGCGGTGTACTGGCTGCTCGGACGGGGCATCCGGCTGTTTCAGGTGATTCAGGCAAAGGTCGACCGTCTGAACCGCGTGCTGCGGGAGAACATGGCCGGGGTGCGCGTGATCCGGGCCTTTCATCGCCAGGCGTATGAGCAGGCGCGACTGGACCGGGCGAGTCTCGACCTGACCGGCACGTCCGTGCGCGTGTATCAGATGATGGCGGCGCTCATGCCGGTGATGATGTTGATTATCAACCTCTCGACGCTCGCCATCATCTGGTTTGGCGGCGTCATGATCAGCGCGGGCAGCATGCAGATCGGGAATCTGATGGCGTTCATCCAATACGTGATGCAGATCATGTTCGCCGTGATGATGGTGTCGATGATGTCCTTCATGATTCCACGGGCGCAGGCGTCGGCGCTCCGGATCAATGAGGTGCTCGCGATGCGGCCGGAGATTGTGGATCCGCCGCAGGCCCGTTCGGCAGCCGGGGCGGGGCGCGGAGGGATCGCGTTTCGCGGGGTGTCGTTCCGCTATCCGGGGGCGCAGGAACCCGCCCTGTCCGACATCGCGTTCGACGTCCATCCTGGGGAGGTCACTGCCGTGATTGGCGGGACGGGCGCGGGCAAATCGACTCTGCTGAACCTCATCGCGCGCTTTTACGACGTCGAGACCGGCAGCATTCTGGTGGACGGCGTCGATGTGCGCGAGCAGACGCAGGAGAGCCTGCGCGCGAAGATCGGCTTCGCTCCGCAACAGGCGGTCCTGTTCACGGGGACCATTGCAGAGAACATCCGTTTCGGCCGGCCCGACGCGACCGACGGCGAGGTGGAGCGCGCGGCGCAGGTGGCCCAGGCGACGGAGTTCATCGCGGACCTTGGAGCCGGCTTCTCGTCGGTCATCGCGCAGGGCGGGGCGAACCTGTCGGGCGGGCAGAAGCAGCGTCTCGCCATCGCGCGCGCGGTTGTTCGCAAACCGGAAATCTACCTGTTTGACGACAGCTTCTCCGCGCTGGACTACCGCACGGACGCGCGCTTGCGGGCGGCGCTCGAAAACGAAATCGCCGACGCCTGCGTGATCATCGTGGCGCAGCGCGTCACGGCGGTGAAGAATGCGGACCGCATCGTCGTGCTCGAAGACGGTCGCATCGCCGGCATGGGCCGGCACGCGGAGTTGCTCGACACGTGCGCCGTGTACCGGGAGATCGCGGCCCTGCAACTGTCGGAGGAGGAGATCGCTTGAGCCGCGAAAATAAGGGCGACGCAAGGCCGGCCGGGCCGCTCTCCGGGCCGATGCGCTGGACTCCTCCGGGCGGCGTCGGCGCCCCCGTGCAGAAAGCGAAGGACGCCAAGGGTACATTCTGGCGTCTCGTGAGGCGTTTCGGGCCGCATTCCGGACGGTTGACGGTCGTGTTCGCGGCCGCGGTGGCCAGCACGTGGTTCTCCATCCTCAGTCCGAAAATCCTCGCGCATATCATCAACGTGATCGCGCGCGGGGTCATCCCCGGCCTGGGCGCGCCCGGCCAAGGAGTGGACTTTCACGTCATCCTGCAGTCCCTTGGCGTGCTGGCCAGCCTGTACGTCTTCAGTTCCGCTTTCAGCTACGTGCAGCAGTACGTCATGGCGGGCGTCGCGCAACGGACGGTCTACGCGCTGCGGGCCGACGCCATGGACAAATTGGCGCGTCTGCCCATCCGCTTCTACGACGGGAGGTCGCACGGCGAGATCCTGAGCCGGTTTGTCAACGATTTTGACAATATCGGCAGCACACTGCAGGAGAGTCTGACGCAACTGATCACCGCCCTGGTCACGTTCGTCGGCGTCATCGTCATGATGCTCTCCATCAGCTGGTTGATGACGGTTGTCGTGGTCGTCACACTGCCGCTGAGTTTTGTCGTCACGGCGCTGATCGCGAAGCGTTCGCAGGGGTACTTCGTGAACCGTCAGGCGGCTCTGGGAGACCTCAATGGGCACGTCGAGGAGATGTACACGGGACACGCGATCGTCAAGGCGTTCGGCCATGAGGCAGACGCGATCGCGACGTTCAACCGCGTGAACGGGGAGTTGTACGTCTATAGTTGGAAAGCGCAGTTTGTGACCGGCATCATCATGCCCTTGATGAACTTTATCGGCAACATCGGTTACGTGCTCGTGAGTGTGATCGGCGGGGTGCTCGTGACGCGGCGCGCTCTACAGGTCGGCGACATCCTCGCGTTCATCCAGTATGCGCGTCAGTTCTCGCAGCCGATCTCGCAGCTTTCGAGCATCGCCAACGTGATCCAGTCGACGTTGGCGTCGGCCGAGCGGGTGTTCGACCTGCTCGATGAAGAGGAGGAGCCGCCCGATCCCACGTGGTCCGCAGACGGTGCGCGCTCGGATGCGGGGCTCGCGGCAGAGACGGGGCTCGGGGCGGACGCGGGGCTCGGGGGCCGCCCGGCGGACCGATATGGCCGTCGGCGGGCCGACACTTGGGGCCGTGCGCTTTTTGCACGTCGATTTCGGGTATGATCTGGACTCCCTCTTGATTGAGGACATGAACATCGACGTGCGCCCGGGGCAGACGGTGGCGATCGTCGGACCGACCGGCGCTGGAAAGACGACGGTCGTGAACCTGTTGATGCGCTTCTACGACGTCAGCGGCGGGGCCGTCACCGTTGACGGCAGGGATGTGAGGGACTTTCCCCGCAGCGCCCTGCGCGCCCTGTTCGGCATGGTGTTGCAAGACACGTGGCTGTTTCACGGCACGATCCGGGACAATATCGCCTATGGCAGGGAGGACGCGGATGAGGAGGCGATCGTCCGGGCGGCGCGCGCCGCCAACGCCGACCACTTCATCCGCACGATGCCGGATGGGTACGCGACGCTGCTCAATGAGGAGTCGTCCAATCTGTCGCAGGGACAGCGCCAGTTGTTGACGATTGCGCGTGCCATCCTGGCCGATCCGGCGATTCTGATTCTCGACGAGGCGACGAGCAGCGTCGACACGCGGACCGAGGCGCACATTCAACACGCGATGCGCGAGTTGATGCGCGGGCGGACCAGTTTTGTGATTGCGCACAGGCTGTCCACGATCCGCGAGGCGGATGTCATCCTGGTGATGAACCGCGGGCGCGTCGTGGAGCAGGGCAGGCACCAGGAACTGCTGGACGCGGATGGATTCTACGCGGAACTGTACAACAGCCAGTTTGTCGGACAGGGCGCGGCGGTCGGACAGGGCTGATTCACGGACGGGTCACGCCCGGCGCTTTCGCCGCCGCAGACACCACCAGCGTATCCCACATACCGTCGGCGTCATGGCCCGAGATCCCGCACGCGATGACATAGACGCCGGGCTTTGCCGCGACAAAGGAGAAGTGTTGGGCTTGGCCCATGCCTGCTCCCTGGCTGGGGTCGGGCGTTTCCGCTCCAGGGAAGACGGGAGTCGACACATCGTACGTCTGCTGCGCCTGCTGGCTGATGATGATCGCGCTGTGCGGCATCATTCCGGAGTTGGTCAATACGCCCTCGACCGTCCAGCCCACCGGCACGGTGAAGACCAACTGGCCGTTGGCGTAGCCGTCGAAGTTGTAACCGCTGTTGTCGTTCCCGTCCGCCGCGGCGAGTTTGAGCACGGCGGTCCTGGATGCGGGGCGACTGGCAAGGAACTGCGCCACACTGGCCGCCGCATGGTCCGCCTGGCTTGATCGGCCGGACGGCTGGAGCGGGGAGCATCCGGTGAGGACGAGCGATGTGAGCAGGACAAGTCCCAATACTTTTGCGTGCGGCGCATGCGCGTGGGTGGACATTTTACACGCTCCCTCCTCGTTTCGCGGGCGGTGGCTCGTGCTGCCCGAAGGCGCTGCATGTGCCCGCGCGCTTCATTCTCCGCGACGGCGACTCTGCTTCAGCCCCGTGGATCACCCTTTGGCGGCGGCTGCGACGGCGATGTGGCCCACGGCGCCGCGGGCGAACTGCGCCATGTCGTGCGACACAAAGGGGTACACGCCCGGTTGCGCGAACTTCAGCGTCACGAGGATGCCGTCTCCTGGCGGAACGTCGACCGTCTGCACGTCGTGCAGCGCGTCGGCGGGATTGCCGCTCTGGTCGACTGTGCCGAGAGTGCCGCCCACGACATGGAAGGCGGACGACTGGTTCGGTCCGGCGTTCACGAATGCGAGCATGAAGGGCTTCCCGACCGTCGCCCGCAACGGATGCGTCACCAGACAGTCCAGCGCCCCGTCAAATACGACGTAGGTCGGCTGGTCGTTCAGCATGTTTTCATACGTCGGCGGCAGGTAAAACTCACTCTGCACGACCACCGCCTGCGGCGCCGGCGCCGTCTTTGGCGTGACCACCACAGCGCCGTACATGCCCATCGCGATGTGCTGGAGCATGGGCTCGCTCTCGCAGTGGTAGAGAAAGACGCCTGGGACGGAAGCCACAAAATGGATCGTTCTGGACCGGCCAGCTGGCACGTCGACAAAGTTCATGTTCGGCGCCACCAGGGCCGCGTGGAGATCAATGCTGTGCGCCATCATCGGGTCGAGGTTGTGCAGGGTCAGGGCCACATGGTCGCCCTGCTTGAGCAGGATCGTCGGACCGGGGACGGAACCGTCAAACGTCCAGGCGTGAAACGGAGTGCCTGGCGCCACGTGGACTGTCGTCTCCTCGGCGTAGATCTGGATCGCGACATGCGTCCCGCGCCGGACGAACTGCAGGGGCCGCGGTTTCTGGTTGATCGCGTGCGCGTCGGTCCGTCCTGCCGCCATCGGGCTGGCGTTTCCCGGGGAATGACCTGCCGCGGCTGTGTTTCCGGGTGCGGACGGGACGCCGGCGGCGGTTGGCGCCGAATGGGTGCCGCATCCGGAGAGGACGGCGCCAAACGCGACCAGCACGGCGGCGAGCGGAAACAGACCGCCGCGACGGTGTTGCCGCTCAAAGAAGCGGTGGGCAGGGCGCATCGCAAGAAGACCCCTCTCAACTGCATCAGGATCATCTTAGCTTGATGCTGGATCGGGAATGTGATAATCATCACAAATGTGGCTTTTCCTGTTCTCTCGGAAGAACCGCATCCCACCTGGAGGAAGAGATCGTTCGCCCGGATGAGGAGGTCAAGAAGCGGATGTTCCCTTTTGACCGTGAACTGGAGTTGCTCGATACGATTCCGGGTGTGGGCCGGCGCACGGCGGAACAGGTCCTGGTGGAAATTGGCGTCGATATGAATCAGCTTGCGTCTGCCGCCCATTTGTGTTCCTGGGCGGGGGTGGCTCCAGGGAACAACGAGAGTGCGGGCAAGCGCAAGCCGGGCAAGACGCGCAAAGGGAACCAGAAGCTGTGACTGGCGTTGGTGGCCGCGGCGAGGGCGGCCGGGCGGACGAAAGACACGTACCTGTCCTCGCAGCATCACCGCATCGCAGGCAGACGAGGCGCCAATCGAGCGGCGGTTGCGGTGGCGCACAGCATTCTGACCATCATGTACCACATGATCAAACGCCGGGAGCCGCGTCGAGAATTGGGGCCGCTTTACTGCGAGCAGCGCCGCAGGGTTACGGTGGCGAGGCAAACGATCCGCAAACTCGAATCGTCAGGCTACAAGGTCTCGATTGAGGACGTCGCCTCCTAACCCAGTCGACCTCCTCATCACTCGGTCGGAGGAACGAAGATCCTTGCTCAAACGCAGGGCCTGTTTGCCCCTGCCCAAAAGGCAGCCTGCAATACGAGCATTTTCAAGATAGACTCGCATGGCGCGGGCGCGCCGGGAGCGGAGGATGAAAATTCTCCGCGTCACGGTCGCACGCCTGTCGAGCCGTGGGCCAGCAATGGTCCAGCGGGGAATGGAGGCTCGCTGGGTCGCTCGTGTCCCTTTGCTCCTGCTCACACAGCGCGGTTGCGCCGCACATGGCGGTCTGACTGAAATTCAGGGAATTTCTATACCATGACTCAATGTCCTTGCCGCAGAACGACGTTGAGCATGGGTGGAAGGTTGCGGCAGGAGTGTTCCTCAACTTGCGTACGGGGCTCAGAATTGTGGCACAAGCGCCTCAAGCAACTCCGCAACCCGCCGGGCGGTGCAAATGGATTCGTCGCGACCGGTTTTGTGGTATTCTTCAGACAGATTTTGTTGCCCGTAGTAATCAGTCAGAGACGGTGCGTCCGTCAATGTACAGACATGGAGGAATTATCGGTGAAAAGGGACGACGAATTGCTCGTGCTGTTTCAGGGCGACAGCGTGACGGACTGCGGTCGTGAACGCCAGGACCCGGCCGCACTTGGCAATGGCTATGCCGCCATGGTTGCCGGCTGGCACACGGCGGCCCATCCGGACAGCCATGCCCGCTTTGTGAATCGCGGCATTTCGGGAAACCGGGTGCGCGACCTGCAGGAGCGCTGGGAGCAGGACTGCCTGGCCCTGGCGCCCGATGTGCTGTCCGTCTTGATCGGCGTAAATGACGTGTGGCGTCGCTACGATGCGAACGATCCGACGCCGCTGGCCGACTTTGCGCGGGGCTACCGCGATCTGCTGGAACGGGCCAGGAGCAGGACGAGCGCGAAGCTGGTGCTGCTCGAGCCGTTTGTGCTGCCCGTGCCGCCGGACAGGGAGGCGTGGCGCGAGGACCTCGATCCGAAGATCCAGACGGTTCGCGCGCTGGCGCGTGAGTACGGCGCGTCGTACATCCCGCTCGACGGTCTCTTCGCACGGGCGAGCACACGGCGGCCGCCGCAGGACTGGGCGGCGGACGGCGTGCACCCGACCGCTGGCGGACACGCGCTGATCGCGCGGGCGTGGCTTGAGACGGTGGACCTGGGGGAACTGTGACGACGCCGGCGCCTGCTCCGGGGAGCTGATCACATGTCCCCTGCCGTGACGTACATTCGTGGGGTTCCGGTGCGCGGGGTCGGGGTCGACGGAGCCTCGCGCTGCGCGCACTACGCGACAGAGCGCGACATTGTCGCACTCCGGTTTGCGTGCTGCGGGCACTATTACGCATGCCGTCTCTGCCACGATGAGACGGCGGACCACCCCGTACAGACGTGGCCGAAGACGCGGTTCTCCGAACCAGCAGTGTTGTGCGGCGCGTGCGGGGCGGAATTCAGCGTGTGGCAGTACCTGGATTGCCATGCCACGTGTCCGGCGTGCGCAGCCGCGTTCAATCCCGGCTGTGAGCGGCATCGCCACCTCTACTTTGAAACGGACGCGTCTCCGGCGCCGACAGGCGGGCGTCGATCTTCATCCGTGCGACGCCGGCTGCGCACACGCCGTAGGGCCTCCATGGGCAGCTGAGGCACCACGCGTCGATGTCGGCGGGTTCGACGGATTCCTGCAGGCGCTTCCAGATGTCCCGCCATGGCAATCGGGCGCCGGGCGCGAGGCCAAGTCGCTCGAGGACGCGGGCGTCGCGTTCCGACACGGGCGATTCGCCGCAGTGGTTGACCTGGTCTTTCGGGAAGCAGGCGCAAAGGGAGTCGGCTCCCGTCACGATCTCCACTCCGGTTTCGGGGTGCGCGCGCAGCCTGGCGTGGATTCGGGCCATATTGGCTGCAAATTCCGGCGAATAGCCCATCCCTTGGAACCCGAGAAGGCACAGCAGGTGGTGACCGCGCAATTGGGTGATCATGTTCGTGCCCCCTTCAAATGGGCCGTCTCGGCGGCGAACTCAGGGCTGTGCCGCGATCCATGCCAGGAGCGCGCAGCACGCCGCGCCCACGCACACGGCGACCATGTCGCTGCGCTGCAGGGGTCGCGCCTTGCGCCTTGCCACGGGGTGCGTTCCGACCGTGTGATATCCGCGCGCCTCAAGGGCAACCGTCAGGTCTTCCGCGTACTGCAGCATGGCGAGGATCAGGGGAATGACCAGCGCAGGAACGTCGCGCACGGCGATTTTCCCCTCTTTGACGGATGACTTGGCGCGTGTGCGCACGATCCTGGAGAAGCGCCGCCACTGCACGAGCGTCTGTGCGGTCATGCGCAGGACCAGACCGGCGCCAAACGCGAAGATGGCTCCGGCGCGCCGGCCAAACGGAAGCGTCGCCGCCGTTTCGGACAGGCCGCGGCGCAACTCGCCGGCCGTGGCGGCGATGGTGAGCGCGCGCCCCCACACGAGCGCGATCAGGATGACGGACAACTGGCGGAGCGTCACCAAGGCGTGCGCCAGGGCGAAATGGACGGGCAGGCGGCTGTCTGGGCCGGGGCCAAACTGTGCGCCGGCAAACAGCGCCGCGACCAGGATGAACGGGAGGTAGGCGCGCGCGGTGCGCCACAGTGCGGACCACGGCGGCTTCGCGTAGAGCAGCAGCCCGAGACTGAGCAGTGCGCCGGCGAGCGCTCCCGGCCACGTGTGCTGCATCAGGACCCCCGCGGTGAGCAGGATGTAGACGAGCCATTTGGCGCGGACGTCGAGGCCCTGGACGGCGGTGCGCAGGCTCGGCGCGGTCACGGAAGGTTCCCCGGCGACCGCGTCGGCGGTGGCCTGTGGGTCAGCTGCAGATGCGTCGCCGTCAGCATCGGAGGCTGCCGACGGCCGTGGCGGGGCGGGCTGCCGCCGCGCGGCTGCGCGGTGGCCCTCCGCACGCGGCGGGCACCGTCCGGCGCCGACGTGCGCGCAGATGGCGTCCGCCCACAAACCGGGGCTGTCCGGACCCGGCAAAGGCACTCCCGCCGCTGCAAGCAGGCGCCGCGCGGCAGATTCCGGAGGCAGGCCGACTCTCGCTTCCTCTAGCGGAGTCGGGTCCGCCATCAGGTCGGATGCGTCCAGATCCGCCGTCATCCGCCCGAGCGCCAGAATGACGACGCGGGTGGCCGCGGGCAGCAGCGTCGACAGGTCGTGCGTGGCAATGACGACACTGCCACCGCCGCCGTCGCGCCACGCCGTCAATTGCTGTACGAAGCGGCTGCGGGCCGCCGGGTCGAGGCCCGCGGTCGGTTCGTCGAGCAGCAGCCACGGGGTCGGCGGGGCAAAGGCGCACGCGAGCGCGATCCGGCGTCTTTGTCCCGTGCTCTGCAGCAGGGGACTTCGATCGAACCACGCACGTGAAATCCCGGCGTGCGCCAGGGCCGCGTCGCTGCGCTCGCGCCGTTCTTCCGGCCGCATGCGAAACGGGCGCAGCGTGTACGCCAGTTCGTGGCCGACGGTCGACGCGAACAACTGCTCTTCGGGTGACTGGAACGCCAGCGTGGTCAGGCTGCGCAAGTCGCGCGGAGACAGCGTGCGCTCCGCCTGTCCGGCTTCGTCCCCCCGATTCTGAACAATGCGGCCGGAGGCGGGGGCGTGCAGCCCCGCGAGCAGACCGAGCAGGGTGGACTTTCCGGCGCCGGCCGCTCCGACCAGCAGGGTGATTCCGCCATCGCGCAACGTACAGTTCACCCGGGCAAGCAGCACCCGCGGTTGCCCTGGCGCCGTGGCGGATACATCTTCCAGTCGAATGCTCATAGGGCCGCCACACACTCGGCCAATTCTTCCGCGGTCTGCGGCCAGAGAGGCAGCGGTCCCAGCCGTGCGGCAAGTTCGCGGGCCGTCTGCACGACGAATGGCGGTGGGAAGCCCAGGCTGTCGCAGGGAGCGCGACCGGCGCCGGGAGGGTCGCCGTAAAAAAACGCCCGCGCCGGCCCGTCGTACAGGATCCGGCCGTCCGCCAAGGTCACGACGCGGTCAGACTGCGGGATCTCCTCTAGCCACTGCGTCACCCACACAATTGTAGCGCCACTTCGCTGCAGGCTCCGGGCGAGGGCCAGCACACGCTGTCGCGAGAGCGGATCGAGCATGGACGTCGCCTCGTCGAAAATGATCGTGTCAGGCGCGAGCGCCATGGCCGCGGCGCTCGCGAGCAGTTGTTTCTGGCCGCCGGAAAGGTGGCCGGTCGCGCTGTCCCGCGCGGGTCCGAGTCCAGACGCCGTCAGGGCACGGTGAAGCCGGTGCTCGATCTCCTGTGTCGAAACAGACTCTTCCTCCAGGGCGAAACAGATTTCTTCGCGCACGGTGTCGCCGACCAGTTGGGCGTCGGGATTCTGAAACACCATGGCGGTCCGTCCCGACCGCTCAACGACCCCGCGCGTCACGGGGGACAGGCCGCACAGGACGCGCGCGAGCGTGCTTTTGCCGCCGCCGTTCGGTCCGATCACGGACAGCCACTCGCCGCGCCTGATCCGCAGCGTGACGTCCTGCAGGACCGCCCGCGGCGGCGCGTCCGCCTCCGCTGCGTCCGCGACGTGCACCCAGACGCCCCCCAGGGCCAGCGAACAGTCGGCGGCGGGCACTTGCGGCGCGTGCGCAAGGGAGCCGGAGGGGCTTGCGTTGACTTTCAAAGTGCGTCATCTCCCGGCCTCATACAGGCGTTCAATCGAATATATAACAGGTGGCATGGAAGTTTTCAAGGCGTTTCGACTGTGCTATGATCTGCATGTTGTTGGGCAGAGCACTCATTCAAACTAGCAAACGAAGAGGGGTTGTGGCAATGGTGCGGGGACTCACGGTGCGCGGTCTGGTGTTTTGCGCCATGTTCACGGCGCTCGTTTCGGTTTCCAGCCTGCTCAATATCTCGCTGGGCTTCACGCCGGTGCCCATTTCCCTGGAGAATCTCATGGTGATGCTCGCTGGCGCTGTGCTCGGGCCGCTCTATGGCCTGCTCAGCATGTTGCTGCTCGTGGCGCTGGTCGCTCTCGGCCTGCCCCTCCTGCACGGAGCGGGCGGCATGGCCCTGCTGCTCGGCTACACTGGCGGATTTGTCTGGATGTACCCGGCGGCGGCGTGGTTCATCGGCTTTGCCACGGCGCGGATCAAAGGGAGATCGGTCCTGTCGTTCGTCGCCATGTTCGCCGTGCTCGAGGTCGGCGGATCCCTGCTGCTGTACGTCACGGGCGTGCCGTGGCTGGCGCACGTCACGCACGTGGGGCTGGGCAAGGCGCTCGCCCTCGGCTGTTATCCGTACCTGCCGGTCGACGCCGTCAAGGCGTTTTTGGCGGCGTGGATCGTGTTGCCTGTGCGGCAGGTGTGGCCTGTGGCACGCATCGTGGGACGCCCGCAAGCGCCGTTGCCGCGCACGGAGTAGCCAGCCGAACGCGAATCACGCGTTGAGGAGATGTGGACCTCCATGAACAGGACCCCAGCGGGGCGCATCGCCCGCGTGTTGACAGTCGCAGGTTCTGACAGCGGCGGCGGGGCGGGAATCCAGGCAGACCTGAAGACCTTCGCCGCGTTCGGCGTGTACGGCGCCAGTGCGGTGACGGCGCTCACCGTGCAGGACACCGACGGTGTCCTGCAGGCCGTCCACGCGGACCCGGCGCTGGTCGCGGCGCAGATGCGGTCGGTTCTGGCGGATATCGGGGCGGACGTCGTCAAGACCGGCATGCTCGGAAGCGCCGCGACCGTGCACGCCGCGGCCGCCGTCCTGCGCGGATTTGGCGCCCCGGCGGTGGTCGTGGATCCGGTTATGGCGGCGTCTGGCGGCGGCCGGCTGCTTGACGCGGACGCGGTGGCGGTCCTTGTGGGCGAATTGCTGCCTCTGACCACGGTGGTCATGCCGAACCTCCCGGAGGCTGCGGCACTGTGCGGCTATCCGGTGGTCACGCGTGAAGACGGTGAACGGGCGGCGGCTGACCTGCTCGCGGCCGGGGCCGGGGCCGTGCTGCTCAAGGGCGGTCACGGAACCGGCGGATGGGCGGATGAGCGATTGTCCGTCGACCTGCTGTTCGACGGACCGACGGTGACGGCGCTCGCGACGCCGCGCATCGCCACGCGAAACACGCACGGCACCGGCTGCACGTACGCGTCCGCCGTCTCCGCGTGTCTGGCGCTGGGCATGCCGCTGCTCGCCTCGGCATTGTGCGCGCGCGCTTTCGTGCAGCGCGCGGTGGAAGGCGCGGTCGACTGGGACCTCGGGCGCGGCGCCGGACCGCTCGATCACTCTTCGCCGGTCGGCGACTGTGTGGGCGACGCCGTCGAGGCGGGCGGATCCTACCTGTGGGATGGCGGCGACTGGCGCCGGCTTTGAGCGGGAGCGGGGAGGAAATGAGATGGAAAACACGCCGGTCGGGCGCGCGGAGTTGATCGGGCGCCTGCGTCTCTACGTCATAACCGACGAACGCGCCGACCTCGCAGACCTGTTGCGCGTGTTGGCGGCGGCCGGGCGCGGCGGGGCGACGGCGGTGCAGTTGCGCCGCAAGACCGCGACCGGGCGCGAGTTTGTCGCATACGCCCGTGCGCTGCGCGATTGGACGCGCGCCGCCGGGGTGCTCTTTTTTGTCAATGACCGCGTGGACGTGGCGCAGATCGTCGACGCCGACGGGGTGCACGTGGGCCAGGACGACATCCCGTGCGCCGACGCGCGACGGTTGCTCGGCAACCGCCTGATCGGGGTGTCCGCCGAAACAACCGCAGAGGCCATGCAGGCCGAGCGCGACGGGGCGGACTACCTCGGCGTCGGAGCAGTGTACCCAACCACGTCGAAGGCGGATGCGGGCCGGGCCGGCCTTGTCGGACTGGAGGAGATCGTTTTGCGCGTGACGATTCCGGTTGTCGGCATCGGGGGCATCACGGTGGATAACGCAGCCCCGGTCCTGCGGGCGGGGGCGGCTGGACTGGCCGTCATATCCGCGGTCATGGACGCGCCCGATCCCGAAGGCGCGGCGCGCCGCCTGTCCGCTCTCTAGCGGGCGCGGATCAGAAGAGCCATTCGAGGGCGGCCTGAACCTGCTGCGGCGTGTGGCCGTGGTCCAGCGCCGCAACCGACGCGCGAAACAGTGTCGTGAGCAGGACTGCGCGCGACATTTTCGCCGGCCCGCAGAGGCGCGCAAAGAAGTCGCCGATGACGTCCGGCGCCGTCTCCGGAAGCGGTTCGCTCAGGATGCGCCCGGCGCTGAGGCCGCTGCAGGTCTCGAATCCGGCGCCAAGGGCGGCGCGCGCTGAAGGCCGCAGCTTGTGATGGGCGGCTGCGGCTTCCTCCATGCGCGCGACTATGCGCTCCTCGAGGTCGAGACGCACAGCCAGGTACAACTCGCCCTTGGAATTGAAGTGGTGATACAGGGCGCCGGTCGTGAGGCTGGCTGCGCGCGCGATGGCAGTCACGTTCACGGCGGCGTATCCCTTGTGGGCAAACAGGTGCGCGGCGACGGCGAGCAGGTGTTCCCGCGCATGCCCCGTGGCGTTCGGCATTTTGCTCATACGATGAATATACGCCGAACACCATGTTTGGACAAGCAGACAATGCGCAAGGCCCGCCCGTCGTGCCCCTCCCCCGCTGTCAGTGGATGAGAGCGTTCTCCAGTTCATCCACCAGTTCGCCAAACAGCTTCAGGGCGCGTCCCACCACCGCCGGGTCGGTCATGTCCACGCCCGCGTCCTTGAGGATCGCGAGCGGGTCGGCTCTCGAACCGCTGCGCAGAAAGTCGAGGTAGCGTTTTGCCGCCGGTTCCCCTTCGGTCAGGATCTGGTCGACGAACGCCAGCGCCGCACTGAGCCCCGTGGCGTACTGGTACACGTAAAACGCGTGGTAGAAATGCGGAATGCGCGACCAGCCGTACTTCGTCCGCTCGTCGTCCTGCGCCGCCTCTCCGGCGTAGTATGTGCTCAGGCCGGCAAACAGGTCGGCCAGCGAATCCGGCGTCAGCGCCTCGCCGCGCTCGGCCAGTTGGTGTGTTTCGGCTTCGAACTCGGCAAACTGCGTCTGCCGGATGATCGTGCTGCTGAGCTTGTCGAGCTGCTCATTGATAAGCCTGGCGCGCAGTCCGGCGTCCTGCGCGGTGGCGAGCAGGTGGCGCAGCAGCAGCGTCTCGTTGACCGTGCTTGCGATCTCGGCGAGGAAGATCGAGTACCCGGCGTACTGCGGTGGTTGCGCTCCGTGCGACAGGTGGGAGTGCACACTGTGTCCCAATTCGTGCGCGAGCGTCGAGACACTGTCGTAGTTGCCCTGAAAACTCATGAGAATGAACGGCAGGGTGTTGTACGTCCCGGTGGAGTATGCGCCGCTGCGCTTGCCTTCGTTCTCGAAGACGTCGATCCAGCGCTCCTTTACGGCGCGGTCCAGGATGGACACGTACTCGTCGCCGAGCGGACGCAATCCCTCCTTGATCAAGTCCATGGCTTCCTCAAAGGTGTACCGCGTATCGGCCGACTCGACCAGCGACACGTACCGGTCCCACGGCGCCACCCGTTCCAGGCCCAGAGCCTTGCGCCGGACTTCCATATAGTGGAGAACGTGTTCAATCTGCGAGTGAACGCCCTCCACCAGCGCGTCGTAGACTTCGGTGGGAATGTTGTAGTGGAACAGCGCCGCGTCGCGCGCACTGGCAAACGAGCGCAGGCGCGCCACCGTGATGTCCTTTTTCACGCTGGCGGTGTAGAGCGCCGCCAGCACGTTGCGGTGCGCGACATACGTATCCATCAGCAGTTCATACGCCTTTTGGCGCACCCGCCTGTCCCTGTGTTCCAGCAGCAGCCCGTAACGCCCGTTTGTCACCACGTATTCCACGTCGTCGACCGTGAATGAGCCGTGGACAAAATCCGCGTTTGTCAATTGGGAGTATGCCTGGGAAACGCCCGCCAGCGGATCGTGCAGCGCGGCGAGCGCGGCCTCGGTTTCTGCGGACAGGACGTGGGGCTTCCAGCGCATGATGTCTTCGAGCGCGTGCCGGAACTCGGACAGGTCCGGGTGGTCGAGGTACGACGCGAGCGTCTCCGCATCCACCGCGAGCAGTTCCGGTTCAAAGAAGCTGACCATTTCACTGTAGGCCGCCAGCAGCGTGTGCGCGCGGCTGTGCATGCCCTGGTACAGTGTGTTGCGCGTGTCCTGGTCGCTCTTGGTGTGTGCGTATATGTACAATTTTTCGACGCGCAGTTGCAGGTCGATCGACTGTCTGAAATACGCGAGCGCGTGCCCGGGACCTTCCGCCAATCGGCCGCGGATGTCGGCGAACGGATCGCTCTCGAACGCAGACTGCACTGACGCCAGTTCCAACTCCCAGTCGGCGTCCGTCGCAAACATGGAAGCGAGGTTCCACTGGTACTCTTCTGCGATGTCCTGTCGATCCCTGATTTCCTGCATCGTGATCCTCCTTTTGGCGCTCCTGGCCGTGGCGGAGCGTCTCTATACAATGTAACGCGCTTTGCCTGAAAACTCCACCTCCTGTCGCGAACGAGTCTGTGATATCGTGGCCCCTGCGATGCCGGGGCCGGGTGACTTTCCCTCCGGGCCGCACAGGCGGTGCGCGCAAACTCGCCCCGCGTTCGACAAAAGCTCCCACGCTTCGCCGAAGGATTCGCGCGGGCGCACGGAGAACTAGTGAAAAAACGGAGTGTTGACGGGGAGTGGGGCTGCTTGGAACGGGCATATGCGGTTTCTGAGGTCGCCAGGCGCGTGGGGGTCTCGCAGACGACCATCCGCCAGTGGGAGAGAGAGTTTCCCGAGAGCATTCGCGTGACGCGCGACGAGGCGGGGACGCGCGTGTTTACGGAGGAGGCGCTTGTGCGCCTGGAGAAGGTGCGGGCGTTGCGCGACAGGGGCTTGTCCATGCACCTGGTCCGCGAGGTGCTGCGCGTCTTTTATGCGGACCGCGATCTGGCCGTCGAGGAGCGCGAGGCGTCGCGCCCCTCGCCCGCCCTGCTGCTGGCGGATTTCCTCCAGAGCCGCCTCGAACACGTGGCGCAGAGGCAGACGGAAGACCTCAAGCAGTACGTTGAAGAGCGGCTTGGCGAGGTGTCCGAGGGACAGTCCACGATCCTCTCGGAACTGGTGGGCATCCGCGAGTCGCGCCGGGACAGGCATCGCCGCAAAGGCGTGCTCGAGCGCGTGTTCGATTGAGACGGTCATGTGCCGCGCGTCCGCGGCGCCCGTTGCTGGTGTGCGTCCGCACCGGCTGGTGACAGGCTTCCCGGATCATGATTGACAATCCGACGGGCATGGGCTATGGTAAGCGCATTCTGGACCACAATGACCGCATGGAAGACTCTTCAGAGGAACTGCGATCATCCAAATCAGGTCAGGCCCAAGGGGTAAATATAGAATGATTCCGCCTGCCACGCGGACTTTATCACAGTTTCGACTTTATCACAGTTTCCCCAGGGCCAGTGTGGAACAGGCGGCACATCATCGGAGGAATCAATCATGACAGAAAAGCCACGCGGATTCGCCACGCGCGCCGTTCACGCAGGGCAGGAGCCCGATCCGACAACGGGATCGCGGGCCGTGCCGATCTATCAGACCACGTCGTACGTGTTCCGGGATTCGGAACACGCCGCGAACCTGTTTGCCTTGAAGGAAACAGGCAACATCTACACGCGGATCATGAACCCGACGAGCGACGTGTTTGAACAGCGCGTCGCCGACCTCGAAGGCGGCGTCGGCGGCCTTGCCGTGGCGTCCGGTCAGGCGGCGATCACCTATTCCATCTTGAATATCGCGGGCGCGGGAGACGAGATTGTCGCTTCGGCGAACCTGTACGGCGGCACGTTCAACCTGTTTGCCGTTACGTTGAAGAAATTGGGCGTCACCGTGAAGTTTGTCGATCCCGCCGATCCGGAGAATTTCTCGCGCGCGGCGACGGCACGGACAAAGGCGTTCTATGCGGAGACCATCGGCAATCCACGGATCGACGTCATCGACATCAGGCGCATCGCGGACCTCGCGCACGCGGCCGGCGTGCCGCTGATTATTGACAATACGTTTGCCACGCCGTATCTCTGCCGACCCCTTGAGCACGGCGCGGACATCGTGGTGCACTCCGCCACGAAATTCATCGGCGGGCATGGCACGGCGATCGGCGGCGTCATCGTCGACGGCGGATCCTTCAACTGGGACAACGGCAAGTTCCCGGACCTGGTCGAGCCGGACCCGAGCTACCACGGCGTATCCTACACGGAGGCGCTCGGGCCGCTCGCCTACATCGTCAAGGCGCGGGTTCAGCTCCTGCGCGACATGGGGGCGGCGCTCTCTCCGTTCCACAGTTTTCTCTTCCTGCAGGGTCTGGAGACGCTGCACCTGCGGATGGAGCGCCATTCGCAAAATGCATTGGCCGTCGCGCGGCATCTCGAGGCGCACGATGGCGTCGCCTGGGTGAACTACCCGGGGCTTCCCGCCAGTCCGTTTCACGCGCTCGCCAAGCAGTATCTGCCGCATGGGCAGGGCGCGATGCTGACGTTTGGCATCAAGGGCGGCGTGCGCGAAGGCGCGAAGTTGATTGACAGTCTCAAACTCTTTTCCCATCTGGCCAATGTGGGCGACGCCAAGTCGCTCGTCATCCATCCGGCGAGCACGACGCACCAGCAACTGTCGCCGGAGGATCAGGCGGCGTCCGGCGTCGCGCCGGAAATGGTGCGCCTGTCGGTCGGCGTGGAGTCGATCGAAGACATCATCGCGGACCTGGATCAGGCGTTGGCGGCGGCTCTGGGCGATCGGTGATGCGGGTCGTCGTCGCTCCTGACTCTTTCAAAGGCAGTCTGATGGCGGCGCAGGCGTGTGCGGCCATGGCAGCCGGGGTGCGACGCGCGGTTCCACAGGCGGTGGTCATCGAGGCGCCCTTGGCGGACGGCGGCGAGGGCACGATGGAGATCCTCGGGGCGGCTTTGCACGGGGAGCTTGTCGAGTGTGCGGCGGTTGACGCGTTTGGCGGGCCGGTTACGGCCCGCCTCGGCCTGCTTCCGGGCGGACGCGCGGTGGTAGAGGTCGCGGAGGTGGTCGGTCTCGCCCGCATCGCACTGCAGGCGCGAAACCCGCTGTCGGCCACCAGTTTTGGCGTCGGGCAGCTTGTGCGGGCGGCGCTTGACGCCGGGGCGCGGGAGATTGTTGTCTGCCTCGGCGGCAGTGCGACAAACGACGGCGGTGCAGGCTTCCTGCAGGCACTCGGGGCGCGGCTGCAGGATGCGCACGGCGAGGATCTGCCCCTTGGTGCGCGGGCGCTGTCGCGTTTGGCGCACATTGACCTGGCGGGTTTTGACGCGCGCGTGGCGCAGACGGTGTTCACGGGGGCGTGCGATGTGGTGGCGCCCCTTGTCGGGCCGTTTGGGGCGAGCGCCGTCTACGGACCGCAAAAGGGAGCGACGCAGGAGACGGCGGCGGAGCTCGACGCGGCGCTTTCGCGCTTGGCTGACGTGATTCGCGCCGATGTGGGACCCGACGTGCGGGATCACCCTGGCGCGGGTGCGGCCGGCGGACTTGGAGCGGCCTTGCTGGCGTTTTGCGGCGCCTCGCTCGCGAGCGGCGCGCGCCTGGTGCAGGACGCTGTGGGATTCTCGGATATTGTGCGCGGCGCATCGCTTGTGATCACTGGAGAAGGGCGATGCGACAGGCAGACGCTGCAGGGCAAGGTGGTGCTGGAAGTCGCCCGCGCGGCGCGCGCAGCTGGCGTGCCCGTGGTCGCGCTTGCGGGGTCGCTCGGCGCAGGGCACGAGTTGCTGTATGAGCAGGGGCTCGCCGCCGCGTTCGCGCTGGCGGACGGGCCGCTTGCGCTGGAAGAGGCCGTGGAGCGAGCGGCGGAACTGGCGGGCGCCGCAGCGGAACGCGTGACGCGGCTGTTTGCGGCCGGGCGCGGCGTCTCCGCGCGAGACCAGGCGTGACGCCTCCCAACGTGTGGAGGGCGGGGCCGAGCGTGACCGCGAACGGGGTCGGAAGACGCACCGTCAGCGTGACGTGAAAGGGGCGAGCCGCGTGCCGGACAAAGTTGATCATCCGTTCTTCTCCGCATTGTACATCCGCAATCAGGCGGCGATGGAACGCGCCCTCGGCGGGCTGCGCGCAGAGCAAAACACCCGCGCGGCCGGCCGGACGCTGATTGTCGGCGCGGGGACGGGCCAGGATGTCCACGCCCTTGGGCCGCGCGTCACGGAAGTCACACTGCTCGAGCCGGACCGGTCGATGCGCCGCGAATTGACGAGACACTTCCCTGAACTGCCGCTGCTTGAGAGCCAGGCCGAACAGATTGACGCGCCGGACGCGTCATTCGACACGGTGTTGTCGTCGCTCGTCCTGTGCTCGGTGCAGGACGTTGACGCTGCGTTGCGCGAGATTGCCCGCGTGCTGCGCCCGGGTGGACAATACCTGTTCTTCGAACACGTCCGGCACGAGCGCGCGGCGCCGCAGGCGTTGCAGGATGCGCTGACGCCGCTGTGGAAAAAGGTCGGCGGGGGCTGTCACCTCAATCGCGCGCTGGTCGACGCCGTGCGGCGCTCGCCGCTGGCCGTCGCGGATGTGCGGCAGGTCCGCGACGGCTGGCTGCTGCCTGTCGTTGCCGGGCGCGCCGTGCGCGAGGCGACTGTGGTATCCTGAAGGCGAATGGATCTCCATGCCGCGGAGGCGCGACATGACGGGGAGGGTTGTCTGCATGGTCACTCTTACGGGTTTTGCTGACGAGATCGCGCCGGATTTGACGGTGCAACTCGATACGCTGGAAGAGGAAGGGATTTCGCACCTCGAGTTGCGTGGGATTTGGGGCAAGAATGTCATGCAGTTAGATGAAGGGGAACTGGAACGGGCACGCGCGGAGCTTGTCCGGCGTGGCTTCGGCGTTTCGGCCATCGGTTCTCCAATCGGCAAGGTCGATGTCACAGGGGACCTTGACGCGCACATGCGCGAGTTTCTGCGGGCGCTCGAGATTGCCGAGCGATTCGGCGCGCCGTATCTCCGGCTGTTTTCATTTTACATACCGGACGGGCATGATCCGGCGCAGTATCGGGATACGGTGCTGCACCGGATGTCAGAATTTGCGCGCGCGGCGGAGGCGACGGGAATCACACTGGTGCACGAAAACGAACGGCGGATCTACGGCGACACGGACGACCGCTGCCTGGACATCCTCACCAGCGTCAACCATCCAAAACTGCGCAGCGCGTTTGATCCCGCCAATTTCATTCAATGCGGCGTGAAACCGTTTTCCAACGCCTGGCCAAAGCTTGCGGCCACGGTGGAGTACGTCCACGTGAAGGACGCGCATCACAGCGACGGCAGGGTCGTGCCGGCAGGTCAGGGGGACGGCGACTGGCCGGCGTTGCTCGGCGCGCTCAAGGAGCGTGGGTACGGCGGCTTCATGTCGCTGGAACCGCACCTCGCGGCTGGGGGCGACTTCTCCGGCTTCAGCGGACCGCGCCTGTTCAAGACGGCGGCGTCTGCGCTCAAATCTCTTCTGGCGCAGGCGGACATCGCCTGGAATTGAGGGCGCCGGGAAGGGCGGTGGGCTTTGTGGACGTGATCGAATCGCTCTTGCGCGATATTGCGCTGCCGCGCATGGCGCCTGTGCGCCAGAAGTTTGACGGGGAACGCCTGGTGGACCCGGTCCGTGAACTGCACGCCCGGCTGCGGGGGGAACCCACCGTGGGGCAAGTCGCGGCGGGAGCGCGCGTGGCCGTCGCCGTGGGCAGCCGCGGCATGGCCCGTCTGCCGGAGCTTGTCGCCGCGCTGGTCGCAGAGCTCAAGGCGGCCGGCGCCAGGCCGTTTATTGTGCCCGCCATGGGCAGCCACGGCGGGGCGACGGCGGAGGGACAGCAGGCGGTGCTGGCGCAACTCGGCGTGACGGAGGAAACGGCCGGCGCTCCCGTCGTCTCGTCGCTTGATGTGGTGCTGCTGGGCCACCTGCCAAGCGAGTTGCCCGTGTACGTCGATCGGGCGGCGGCCGCGGCGGACGCAATTGTCGTCGTTAATCGGGTCAAGCCGCACACCGCTTTTCGCGGTCCGTACGAGAGCGGCCTGATGAAGATGATTGCCATAGGCCTGGGGAAACAGAAGGGCGCGGAGGCGTGCCACCAACTCGGCTTCAAGCACATGGCGCAAGCCGTTCCCGCTGTGGCCGGCCTGATCATGCAACGTCTGCCCGTCGCCTTCGCGGTCGCGACGGTCGAGAACGCGTACGACGAGATCGCGCGCATCGAGGTCGTGCCTGCGGCGGACATCGCGGCGGTGGAGCCGGAACTGCTGGCGGACGCGCGGGCGCGCATGCCGTTTCTCCCATTTCCTGAACTTGACGTGCTCGTGATCGACTGGATCGGAAAGAACATCAGCGGGGACGGCATGGACCCGAATATCACGGGGCGCTATCCGACGCCGTACGCCAGCGGCGGCCCCGTGGTAAACAAGCTCGCTGTCCTCGACTTGACGGCTGCGTCTGAAGGCAACGCGAACGGAGTCGGCACGGCGGACTTCACCACCCGGGCGCTGGCCGACAAGATCGACTTCGCGGCGATGTACGCGAACGGTCTGACATCGACGGTCTGTGCGCCGACGAAACTCGCCACAGTCCTTCCCACGGATGAACTGGCGCTAAAGGCCGCCGTCAAGACGTCCAATATTCTGGATTACGGCGCGTGCCGACTGGTTCGCGTGGAAAACACGCTGCGACTGGACCGCATGTGGGTGTCGGAGGCGCTCCTGCCGTCGCTCGCGGCCCTGCCGTCCGTGACGGTGTGCGGCGAGTTGCGCCCGATGGCGTTTGACGACAGCGGATCGGTTGCAAAGGGGCCGCAGGACTATGATTGGTGAAGGGAGAACGGGCCGTTGACCGCGGCTGTGTCGCATGTTGTCGGGATCGATATTGGCGGGACGAAATGCGCGGCGGTGGCGGGACGGGTCGAGGGCGACGCGATCGAGATCCTCGCCAGGGAGTCGTTTGCCACAGACGCGGAGCGGGGCGTCGAGCCGATTCTGCAGGACGTGGAGCGCGCCTGTGAGGCCGTGCTCGCGCAATCCGGCGTGCCGTGGGGCCTGGTTCAAGGCGTCGGCGTCAGCTGCGGCGGCCCGCTGGACAGCCGCGCCGGGCGCATCCTCGGGCCGCCCAATCTGCCTGGTTGGGATGACGTGCCGATCGTGGACAGGCTGCAGCGGACGTTTGGCGTTCCGGTGGCGCTGCAAAACGACGCGGATGCGGGCGCTCTGGCGGAATGGCGGCTTGGCGCGGGGCGCGGCCTGCGCAACATGGTCTTTCTCACGTTTGGAACGGGCATGGGTGCGGGACTGATTCTGGACGGCCGGCTCTACTCCGGGACCAATTCCATGGCCGGAGAGGTTGGTCACGTGCGGCTGGCGGAGGACGGCCCGGAAGGCTTCGGGAAACGCGGCTCTTTTGAAGGGTTCTGCAGCGGCGGCGGCATCGCGCGCCTTGCGCAGGACCTGGCGCAGGATGCGTGGAAACGGGGAGAGGCCGTCGGCTATTGTCCGTCGCCCGACCACCTTGGGGCTGTGACGGCGGCGGCGACGGCGGCCGCGGCGGACGCCGGGGATCCGCTCGCGAGGCGCGTTTTTGCGCTGTCCGGCGAGAAGCTGGGATACGGGCTCGCGGTGCTGATGGACATTTTGAATCCGGAGGCCATCGTGATCGGCAGCATATTCGCGCGTCGGCGGCAGTGGCTGTGGGAAGCTGCGGAGCCCGTGTTGCGGCGTGAAGCGCTGGAGCGCACCCGCGCGGTGTGCCGCGTGGTGCCGGCGCAACTCGGCGAACAGATCGGCGACTACGCCAGCCTGCTGGTCGCGCTGTATCGCGCGGACGGCGGTTTTGGCAGGGGTACGAACGAGTGAAGAGGGGTGCTTCAGGATGCTGTCGCAGGTGGAGTCGCTTCTCCAGGCAATGACCGAACGCCACCCCGGCCTCGCGGTCGTGCGCGAGGACGTGCACCGCGCGTTTGCGGCTTTGCGCGACACCTTTCGCGCCGGCGGCAAGCTGCTGGTGTGCGGCAACGGCGGGAGCGCGGCGGACGCGGACCATATTGTCGGAGAATTGATGAAGGGGTTTATGAAACGGCGTCCGCCGTCCCGTGAGCAGGCGTCCGCATTGCGCCGCGCCGATCCAGCGCAGGGTGAGTGGATGGCGGACC
>JAKACX010000057.1 GCA_021821055.1 Bacillota bacterium | reverse complement strand
CTCAGAATTCCCGGATTTGCGGCTACGACTGCCGCCACGCGTTGGGCCAAGGCCACCAGTTGGGTTCGTTCTTCCGCGCTGAGATGTTCCAAAATGCCCGCCAACTGCAAGCGCCTGTTCTCTTGGAACTTTTCCGCGACCTGTTGGCCCTTGTCGGTAATCTGCACCAGATGTCGTCGCCGATCTTGAGGGTCCAAACATCGTTCGACCAATCCCCGCTCTTCCAGTGCCGAAACAAATTGACTCACTGTCGTCGGCCCTACCTCCAAAAGCTGCACGACGTCGGACATGGGCAGCGAACCCTTGCGCGCCACGGCCAGCAACAAAAATGCCTGCAATCGCGTCATACTTCCTGTCGGTTTGCGTGGACGGCGATCCATGGTCATCCGAAACAGATTGCCTAAAGAAGCGATCTGGTCCGCCGCATCTTTAGCTGAGAGTAAACTAATAGTACTCACCAACCCTTCGCATATACATAGTAAGTCGCGCCGGTCCGATTGTCAAACGCACGCCTGCTCCTTCCCTTCCGGAGGCAGTGTTAATATACACTTGTCCACGCGGAAAACTGAGTTTATAATGAACATTACCTCTAACAACAACCAAAGTGAACAGGGGGAGATACCATGACAGCCAACCCAACGAGTACGTCTGCCATGAAGCTCGATATCTACGTCAACTATAGGGGAGTTTGCGAACGGGCCTTTCGGTTTTATGAGCAGCATCTCGGGGGACGGATAACGTCAACGATGACTTTCAAGCAGTTGCCCGATCAGTCGCAGGTTCCGGCGGGCAAGGAAAACGACATTCTGCACGCGCGCATGGAAATTGGCGGCACCGTGCTTATGGGAGCCGACGTCCCGCACGCTGAGCCTATGCGGAGTGCCTATCTGACGCTCAGAGTCGACAGTGCGCAAGAGGCTGAGAGACTCTACGCCCTGCTGTCCGAAGACGGCGAGGTCTTTATTCCGATGCAAGAGACCTTTTTCGCTGCGCGTTTTGCCCAGTTGAGGGACAGGTTCGGAACGTCGTGGATGCTCCTCTGTCAGCCTCAGACCACGGAAGTCTAGCCTTTGAACGGTATTCCAATCCGTGCGGCTGGCGCGCATACAACGATTCGGTGTCGGTGACGTACGGTGGCCGGTCGAAGCCCATTCCTCGTGCGTCCATCGATACCGGAGCCGCTCATACGATCGTTGTTTTGGACGTGGTCGACAATATCGGCATCGTCTTCAAGACTGGTGATCAGATAAACCGCTAACAGGGAAGCGGTGTCGTGACCGGCGTTATGCGACGATATGACGCTGATAACGTATCTGGAGGTGAATGTGCGGGATGTTGGAAACTGTGCTAATTCCCTACGAGGATAAGTCAGTGCTACAACAGTTAATACAGCTCTACCGATACGACTCAAGTGAGTTTGACGGACACGTGTTGACGCACCATGGTGTGTACCTTTACAAGTATTTGGACCACCAATGGACCGAGGAGTATCGACGTCCACTTTTGTTCAGGGTCGATGGGGAAATAGCCGGATTTGCGTTAGTGGTACTTGGGCTACCACGGGAATTTGTCAAGGTGAGTGATGCAGCCGAGACGAACGTAATCGGGGATTTTTTTGTCATGCGTAAATTTAGAGGGAAGGGTTACGGGAAACAAGCAGCGCACACCATTTTTGACCGGTTTCCAGGGCGATGGGAAGTAAGGCAAACGCCAAATAACATTCCAGCAAATCGATTTTGGAACAGGGTAATCCAGTCGTACACCGGTGGTGCATACAGCGAAGTTACTCTGAATGAAGACAGGTGGAATGGGCCAGTACAAGTATTCGATTCTGTATCCCCCAAGTAAATGTTGGCGTTTCTACCCGGAAAATACGAGCTCACCTGTACCGCGCCATCTGCAGCGCCCGATTGAGTCGCATTTTCATGTGTCACTGATAAGCTATCCACAGTCTAAAGGTTGACGGGGCAAGATATCCTGGTTTAGACGGCAAACATGTCCGAATGCCCTATTCGCTCGATGATTGGCGATGATTTTGACAACCTAAAACGTCCGGCCTTAGGGCCTTTTAGCCCCCAAAATGGCGTTGACGACCTATCTTGTCCGTTTCACTACACGACTTGGACATTGACGCCAAACTTACCGCAACATCTTATGGGAATTTGGCATCAACCGCTTGTGGGCTAGGGGACATGTGATAAACCAAATTACGGCAGGCGCATGACGGTACATATAGCGTCCGATTGAAGCCTCGAACGCTATATCTGGAGTGACTGCGCCTGCTCAGAGGACTTTATCACATGTTCCCTGGGGCTGAATCCACAAGTGCGTGGATTCAGCCACCATCACCAGTATGGGTGCCCTTCATCGCCTGTCATGGCTGGAAGGAGTGCCTTGGCAGGCTCACCTTGGCTGCCTGCACGGGTCCCTCAGAGCATGGACATTCCAGCCAAGGACCTATGAGCACTCTTGAAGCCTTGACCGATTCGCGACTTCGGTCAACTTATCGATCAACTCGCGGACACCCTACGCCATCAACTCTTGGGCACTATACGGTGGCGGAAACATTCATGATCCGCTCTCGTGCGGTTGCGCCGCACATGACGGTCTATCAAGCATATGCGAATGAAATGAGGCTTTGTCTGCTTCTTGCGAATGTGCAACAGTCACGTGCGGTCATGGTGTATAGTTGTGCGTAGGGCTAGGATACCCCGATCCTGCGTACACCCGGGCAGGAAAGTCCAGAAAGGAACTCGAACGTATCAATGAGCTTTTATTTCTCAACACCTGGAGTGATCAATATTCCGATCGCCGTGGATACAAAAGGAAATGAACTTCTTGAGTTGGCGTCTGTAAGTGAAAATGAAATTTATAGTCTGACATTGGAAGCACCTATAACTCATGCATTGGTAATTGTTGCGTATCGAGATAGAATCCTTTTGATGTTCAATAAATACAATCAATGTAGGGAATTACCTGGTGGGGTTATCGAAACAGGAGAAACTCCACGGCAGTGTGCAGTACGAGAACTTCATGAAGAAACGAATCAGACTGCCAAGGAGATTTTGTTCAAGGGACTCATGAAATTGCATTTACAGCCAAGCTTTCATGGTCCTGAACGGATTGAATTTGGTACCCTGTACACAGTGCAACTCGACACAATCACCGACTTTCAAGAAAACGAGGAAGCTGGACAGATTGTTTGGTGGGACCGCATATCAGAAATCGGGTACATCAATGAAATTGATAAGAAACTGACGGAATACGTTTAGACGTTCTTCCGCAGCGTCTTGAACATGCGGGGGCCGAATGCCCAGCAACACTACGGTGGTCATGGTGTATGGCCCGCAACGCCCGAGCGAATCACCCGCACAGGCGCCCTTGGCCGGGGAGGTGGATGGGTATTCTCAATTCATTGCGCGTGATGACAACCGCCTACTTGATGTGCGAGGACTCCGTCCTTCTGATGGAACGCTCGCCGCACCGAGGCTTCCTTCCCGGAGTCTGGTCGGGCGTCGGTGGACACGTTGAACCGGGCGAGTACGGAGATTTGAAATCAGCCTGTCTGCGGGAAATCGAGGAAGAGACGGGATTTCGCAGGAATGACGTGCACACGCTTCGCCTTGGATATGTGCTCTTGAGACAGAGACACCATGAGTTGCGCCAGCAGTTTGTTTATTTTGGCAGGGTCGATACCACACAGATCGGAATCACGGAAGAAGGAACGCTGTGCTGGGTTCCGCAAAAGAATGTGTTGAATTACCAGATGACTGACAGTAACCGGATGATGTTGGAGCACTACTTTCAGAACCCAGGAACAGATTCGGTATTTGTGGGCGCCATGCATGGCGAGGATGTGCAAGCAGGCATAGGCTGGGCAACGGTGTCCGACTGGGAAGAAAATTGAGGGGTTGGAGCATGGACGACAGCGGACAGGTTCACGAGTCGCCTCTTCCGCCTTGCAGGGCTCGAACAGCCGCAATCAGGGCCGTGGCAGCCTGATCGGCCATGGCCGCTGTCGTCTCGCGGCCGAGGCTCAGACGAATCAACCCCCGGGCCAAGTCGGGCGGTATCCCCATGGCCTGCAAGGTCTCTGAGCCACCGTCCTCGTGACTGTGACAGGCTGAACCGGTGGCGGCGCGCAGGGTTGTACACGCCTCAAGGACCCGCGCACCGAGAAGACCCGGCACGAGCAGACCCAGGGTGTTGCCCAGACGCGGCGCATCCCCTCCCAGGATGCGCAACCCTGGTACGGCTGCGGCCAAGCGGGCCTGCAACTCGTCGCGCAGGCCCGCTTGCATGTGCGGTCCCGCGCCGGCCAGCCATATGGCGGCCAGACGCGCTGCCTCGCCCAATCCGACGATGGCCGGCACATTCTCCGTTCCGCTGCGCCGTCCGCCTTCCTGGCCTCCACCCGGCAATCCCGCGGGCAGATCCAGACCACGCCGGATGTACAGTGCGCCGATTCCTTTGGGGGCATAGAACTTGTGCCCAACCACCGTCAAGAGATCTACATCCAGCGCCCGAACATCAACCGGAATTTTCCCGACTGCCTGCGCCGCATCCGTATGCACCAGCGCGCCTGCCGCATGTGCCCGCCGGGCCACCTCCTGGATCGGCTGGATCGTGCCGACTTCGTTATTGGCCAGCATGACGCTGACCACGGCGGTGGAGAGATCAAGGCGCTGCGAAAGAACATCCAGGCGGATGACACCCCGTTCATCCGTGGGTACCTGCACCACATCTACCCCTTCTGCTTCCAGTCGCCGCAGAGTTGCCGTCACCGCCGGATGCTCCACCGCCGACGTGATCACCTTGCGGCGCGCCCCTTGCCAGAACCTGACCCCCGCTTCCAGCGCCCAATGATCGCTCTCCGTACCCCCACTGGTGAACGTGATCGTGTGGCTGTCGGCATTCAGCAGTGCTCCCACCGCGGCGCGCGCGTCCTCCACCGCCGCTCGAGCCAAGGCCGCTTCAGGATAGGGAGAGGAGGGATTGTGGTAGTATTCACTCCAATACGGCGCCATGGCAGTCACGACCTCGGCCGCGGCCGGCGTGGTGGCGTTATGGTCCAGGTAGATCACGCACGCACCCCTCCTTCATCGACAGGTACTCTACGATTGGACGCAGCCTCCCGTGTTGCCGGCGGCCTCGCCGCCGCGGCGCGGCCATTCGGAGAGCGCGATTCCGAACAGGATCAGGACCACGCCCAGCCAACTCTGCCACGGCACGGTCTCTCTTAGCAGCAGCGCCGCCGCAACCACCGCCACGGGCAGTTCGACGCTCCCGAGGATCGCCGCGGCAGCGCCGCCGACGCGGGGAATCCCGAGACTGAACAGCGTGGTCGGCAGAACCTGGCTGAACAGTCCGACCGCGCCGATGGGCACGGCGCCCTGCATCACGGGGCGTAGCACGCGCCCCGTCGGGGGGTACAGCAGCCAACTGACAAGGAGTGACACGGTCGTGATGATCGCCGCCCGGACCAACGGCGAACGCGGCGCGCGGACCGACCCGCTGATGTAGAGAAACGCGGCGTAGGAAACCCCGGAGGCAAGTCCGAGCAGCACGCCCGCAAGCGTCGTGCGGGCCGCCGCCCCGCCGTCCGCGCCAGCCGCCAGCACGGTCCCGACGAGAATGATGGCCACACCCATCCACTTGACGCGCGGCAGTCCGCGACGGGTGACAACCAGATCAATCAGCGGCGTGATCCAGGCGAATTGAAACAGCAGAATCACGCTCAGCCATACAGGGAGGTCGTGCAATGACCGGTAGTACGCCACGGACGTGACCGCGCCGAGCACGCCAAGCGCCGCCATGCGCCCGGCGTCCCCGCGCGCGAAGCGCACGCGGCCGCCCGTCAGGACGGCCAGCAGCCACAGCAGAGCCGCGGCGTAGTAGAATTGGCCCGCCGCGACGTCACCGGCGCTGAACCCTCTGGCGTACGCCGTCTTCACCAGGGGAGAAACCAAGCCGTAGCTCGCGCCGCCCAAAACCACCAACAGGGCATACCACGACCGTCTCATGCCTCCGGCCCCGAATCCCGCGCAGGCCGCCGCCGCGGATCGCCGACCACAGCCCGCGCGGCGCCCCGCATCCGACCGCGGACCACAACCCGCGCCGCGCAGCGCATCCGGCCGCCGATGACTGTCGTCCCGGTTGGCTTCGCCGCATGGACATCACTGCAGCCCGCTCCCGTCGTCGGCGAGGTCATCCGCGCGCACCGATGTCCGTCCTGTAGTGTCGCCCCGCAAACCGCACGCGTTCGACCCCGTCGTACGCCAGTCGCCGCGCGCGATCAAGGTCGTCCGCGCGCGCCACCACGCCGAGCACGCGCCCGCCGTTCGTGACGATCACCCCGGCTGACGGCTCCGCGGTCCCCGCGTGCAAGACGCGTACAGCCCCCGCCCCGGCCGCCTCCTGTGCCCGGGCGAAATCCTCGACCGCCTCCAGGCCCTCGATCCGCTCGCCTCGGCCGTACGCCTCCGGGTAACCCTCTGCGGCCAGCACGACACACACCGCGGCGGCGTCCGACCACACCAGGCCGTGCGACGCGATGCGGTCGTCCGCCACCGCCAGCATGGCGTCCAGCAGATCGCTGTCCAGCAGTTCGAGCACGACCTGCGCTTCCGGATCGCCAAAGCGGCAGTTGAACTCGATCACGAACGGTGCTCCGTCCACGATCATCAGCCCCGCGTACAGCACGCCGCGGTACACCGTATCATGCGCGCGGAAATACGCCTGCATCCGGTCGAAGACGCGTTCGCGCACAAGTCCCATCAGTTCCGCGGTGGCCGCCCGGGGCGGCGCAAACACGCCCATTCCTCCGGTGTTCGCCCCCCTGTCGCCGTCGTACACCGCCTTGTGATCCCTGGCGGCCGGCATCAGCCTGTAGCCGCTGCCGTCAACGAACGCCATGACCGAGAGTTCCGTACCGACGAGAAACTGTTCAACCACCACCGTCTCCCCCGCAGTCCCGAACGCCCGCCCTTCCATCGCCTCGCGGAGCGCCTGCTCCGCCTCGGCCAGCGTGAGCGCCACAGTCACGCCTTTTCCGGCGGCGAGCCCGTCCGCCTTGATGACAACAGGGGGGCGGATCGTGCGGACATGCGCCAGAGCGTCCTCCAGGCTGGAGAACGCCTCACTTTGCGCTGTCGGCACTCCCGCCTCGCGCATGACGTCCTTCGCGAACGACTTGCTGCTCTCCAGGCGCGCCGCGGCGGCGCCGGGGCCAAACACCCGGAGCCCCGCGGCCGCAAACGCATCGGCAATACCAAGCGCCAGCGGCACCTCCGGCCCCACGACGGTCAAGTCTGCCTGCACCCGGCGGGCCAGCGCAAGCAGCCCGTCGACGTCGTCCGCGGCGACGTCCGCGCACTCCGCGATGCGCGCGATGCCCGGATTGCCCGGCGCCGCGTGCAGCGCCAACTCCCTGCCCCGGCGCCGCGCGTCATCGCTCAGTTTGCGCACGAGCGCGTGTTCCCTGCCGCCCGAACCAACGACGAGCACTCTCACGACAACACCCCATTCCAATGTTGGGCATGGCGGCTTCCAGGTTTCCAACGAAGGCTTCCATGTTTGCAACGGCAGACTCAGTGCTTGAAATGGCAGACTCAGTGCTTGAAATGGCGGATGCCCGTGAACACCATGGCGATGCCGAGGCTGTCGGCCATGCGGATCGATTCCTCGTCCTTGATCGAACCGCCGGGCTGAATGATCGCGCGCACGCCAGCCTGTCCCGCGACCTCCACCGTGTCCGGCATGGGGAAGTACGCGTCCGACGCCAGCACCGCCCCCTGCGCCTTCTCGCCCGCCTGCAGGATGGCGATGCGCGCCGAGCCGACGCGGTTCATCTGCCCCGCTCCGACGCCGACCGTCTGCCCGTCGCGCGCGAGCACGATGGCGTTCGATTTGACGTGCTTGACCACGCGCCACGCGAACAGCAACTGTTCGAGATCCTCGTCGGACGGATGTGTCTTTGTCACGACGGTCCATTGCCCCGCAGGCAGCGTCAGTCGGTCCTCATCCTGCACCAGCAGCCCGCCCGCCACACTCTTGAGGTTCCAGCCGTGGGCCACAGGCTCCAGGATTTCCGGCAGGAGCAGCACGCGCACGTTTTTCTTGCGCCCCAGGCGCTCCAACGCGGACGTGGAAAACGCGGGCGCAATGACAATCTCCAGGAACATGCCCGCCAACTCCGCGGCGATCTCCTCGTCCACCGCGCGATTGAACGCGACAATCCCGCCGAAAATGGACACCGGATCCGCTTCGTACGCCCTTTTCCAGGCCTGTTGCGCATCGACGCCCACGCCGACGCCGCACGGATTCATGTGCTTCACCGCGACCGCGGCGGGCTCCGAAAAATCGGCAATCAGCTGCAACGCCGCACTGGCGTCCTGAATGTTGTTGTAGGATAATTCCTTGCCCTGAAGCTGCTGTGCCCTTGCGAGCGACACGCCCTGCGCGTGCGGCGTGCGGTAAAACGCCGCCGTCTGATGCGGATTTTCCCCGTAACGCAGCGTCTGCGCCAATTCGTACGAGAACGTGAGGGTCTCCGGATACTTCTCCCCCGTCTGCTCCGTGAGGTATTCCGCCACCCGCGCGTCGTACGCCGCGGTGTGGCGGAATACCTTCGCCGCCAGCACGAGCCGTTCGTCATCCGTCAGGGCCTGACGGGCGCGGATCCGCTCGGCGATCCACTCGTAGTCCGCCTGGTCGACGATCGTCGTGACGAAACGGTGGTTCTTCGCGGCGGCGCGCAGCATGCTCGGCCCGCCAATGTCGATGTTCTCGACCGCTTCCTCCAGCGTCACGTCCGGCCTCGCCACGGTCGCGGCAAACGGGTACAGGTTCACAACCACGTAGTCGACAAGTCCGATCCCGTGTCGGTCGGCCGCCGCCATGTGTTCCGGATTGTCGCGCAGGGCAAGCAGCCCGCCGTGAATCAATGGATGCAGCGTTTTCACACGCCCGTCCATCATCTCGGGAAACCCGGTCACCGTCGAGACTTCGGTCACCGGGAGTCCCGCGTCGCGCAGAAACTTGAAGGTGTTCCCGGTGGAGACCAGTTGAACTTCCGCCCCCACCAATGCCCTCGCCAGATCCACCAGGCCATTCTTGTCCCATACACTGATCAGCGCCCGTTTCACCATGCCAACACCTTTCCGTCCATATACTCGCTCGCACAAGGAGCGCACGACCTGCGGCAGCAGCCGGTGCTCCACCGCGTGCAGACGTCGCAACAGCGTCTCTTCCGTATCGCCCGCCAGGATCGGCAGGCTCTCCTGCACGATGACCGAACCGCTGTCAAGCCCCGCGTCCACCTGGTGCACCGTGACGCCCGTCGTCGCAACGCCCGCCGCCAGCGCCTGTCTCACCGCATGCAGGCCGGGGAACTGCGGCAACAGGGACGGGTGGACATTGATCATCCTGCCCGCATACGGCTCCAGGAGGCCAGCTCCGACCAGACGCATGTAACCGGCCAGCACCACGAGATCCACGCCCGCCGCCCGCAGGGCGCCGAGGGCCAGTTCTTCCCACGCCGCCCGGCCGCCCGCTTCGCGGTGCGTCATCGTGAACACAGCATAACCGGATTCGCGCGCGTACGCCACCGCGCCGCTTCCCGGCTGGTCGCTGACGAGCAGCGCGATCCGTCCGCCGGACAGTTCTCCGGCCTGCGCAGCCTCGCACAGCCGGCGGAAATTCGTGCCGGCGCCGGACGCGAAGACGGCGATGCGCACCTCCTGGCGCTTGCTCATTGCCCCGCACCGCCCATCAGGCGGACACCCGATCCCTCCACGACGCGTCCGATCTCGCAGGCCGCCTCGCCACACTCCGCCAGCGCCGCCAGGGCCTCCTCGCGCTGTGCCGCGGGCACGACAAACACGAAGCCGACGCCCATATTCCACGTCCTGTAGAGTGTGGCGTCGGGCAGGACGGCTAGCGTGCGCAGCCAGTCAAATACAGCCGGCGCAGGCCAACTGTCCGGGTCGATCTCGCACCCGAGCCCGGACGGCAGCACCCGGGGCACGTTCTCCAGCAGTCCCCCGCCCGTAATGTGCGCCATCGCGCGCACCTCCACCCGCTCCTGCAGGCTCCGGGCCGCGCGGGTGTACAGCCTTGTCGGCGTCAGCAGCACATCGCCGACCGTCCGGTCGCCGCCAGGGAACGGATCGCTATAGCGCACTCCGGCGTCCTCGACCAGCTTGCGGATGAGCGAGAACCCGTTTGCGTGCGCGCCGCTCGAAGGCAGTCCGAGCAGGACGTCGCCCACCTGCACGGAACGCCCGTCCACCCACTTGCGGCGTTCCACGACGCCCACGGCAAATCCCGCGATATCGTACTCCCCGGGCGCGTACATGCCGGGCATCTCCGCGGTCTCGCCGCCCACGAGAGCCGCGCCGCACGCTTCACAGCCCTGCGCGATGCCCGCGACCACCTGTTCCAGCACAGTCGGCGACAGACTCCCCGTGGCAAAATAATCGAGGAAAAACAGCGGTTCCGCACCCATGGCCGCGATGTCGTTGACGCACATCGCGACCGCGTCGACGCCTACCGTATCGTGCCGGCCGACCGCAAACGCCACCTTGAGCTTGGTGCCGACACCGTCCGTGCCCGAGACCAGAACGGGTTCCTCGTAACGCGCCTTGTCGAGCAGAAACCCCGCGCCAAACCCGCCGAGCGAGCTGATGACCTCTTTTCGCAGCGTGCGCGCCACATGCGGTTTGATGCGTTCGACTGCGTTGTTTGCGGCGTCAATATCGACGCCCGCGGCGCGGTACAGATCGTGCCTGTCGGTCACTACAGCCCCTCCTCGCTACACCTGCAGTGATTTCACGTGCTCATCCGTCTTGGTCGCGCCGCTCCTGGGGCGCGATGGGCCGGTCGCCCAGCCGTGGTCCCCCGGACTCCCCGAACCTCCCGGTCCGCCAGGCTCTTCGGAATCCGACCGAAGCGGCGGACTGACCGTCTCGGTGGGATAGCGCCCGGTAAAACACGCATTGCAAAAGCCGTGGACGTCGCCCGAGACATTGAAAGCGGACAGCATCGACGCCTCGTCGAGAAACGCCAGGCTGTCCGCGCCGATGAACGCCCGGATCTCCTCGACGGATTTATTCGCCGCGATCAGTTCCTCGCGCGCCGACGTGTCGATCCCGTAATAGCACGAGTGCGTCACCGGCGGCGATGAGATGCGCACGTGCACCTCCGTCGCCCCGGCGTCCCGCAGGAGTTGCACGAGCCGCGCGCTCGTCGTGCCCCGCACGATGGAGTCGTCCACCATGACAATCCGCTGGCCCCCGACGATCTTGCGCACCGCGCTCAGCTTCAGACGGACGCCAAGACTGCGCATCTTTTGCGAAGGCTGGATGAACGTCCGGCCGCTGTACTTGTTTTTGATCAATCCCAACTCGTACGGAATGCTCAACTCCTCGGCGTACCCGATGGCGGCCGAGATGCTCGAATCCGGCACGCCGATCACCACGTCGGCCTCGGCCGGTGCGGTGCGGGCCAACACCTTGCCGAGTTGCTTGCGGACCATGTGAACGTTGTACCCGTCAATGTCGCTGTCCGGCCGCGCGAAGTAGATGTACTCGAATGTGCACAGGGCGCGCCGCATCGGCGCCGAATACCGTTCCGAACGCACGCCGTCGTGATCGATCACCAGCATCTCCCCGGGCTCCACGTCCCGCTCGAACACCGCGCCGATCGTGTCAAACGCGCACGTTTCCGACGCCACCACCCACCCGTCCCCGAGGCGACCCAGCGCAAGCGGCCGGAGACCGAGCGGATCGCGCACGGCGATCAGCTGGTCGTCCGTCAGCAGGACGAGCGCGTACCCGCCCTTGATCATCGTCAGGCTGTCGCGCACATTGTCCTCGATGGTCGCGTACCCTCCGCGCGCCACAAGATGGGCAATAACCTCCGTGTCGCTCGTCGACTGGAAGATGCTCCCCTGCCGTTCAAGGCGGTCGTGTATGGCGCGGGCGTTGATCAGGTTGCCGTTGTGCGCGACCGCCAGGTGCCCCTGGCGAAATCCGAACACCAGCGGCTGAGCGTTGGCGAGATGGCTCTCGCCCGTCGTCGAATAGCGCACGTGACCGACCGACGCGTAACCGGGCAGTCCCGCGAGCCTGTTGCCGGAGAACACCTCCGTCACGAGACCCATGCCGCGGTGGCTGTGCATGGTCGCGCCGTCGACCGTTGCGATCCCTGCGCTCTCCTGGCCCCTGTGCTGCAGCGCATACAGACCGTAATAGGTGAGCTGCGCCGCTTCCGCGTGCCCGAAGACGCCGAACACGCCGCACTCCTCATGCATCTGGTCGAACAGATCCTTCACGTCATCCACTGGCCGATCGCCTCCCGCCAAGCTCGTGCAAGCTCGTCCAATGAAGCATC
>JAKACX010000011.1 GCA_021821055.1 Bacillota bacterium | reverse complement strand
GCGAGGATGATTATGGATATCCGGATGCTTTTCCCATTATTTTTTACTCCCATCGTTAGCTTTGTTTTTTATTATCCACTTGTCATGAGCATTGTGTGGATATTGGCTGGCACTCTTTTCTATATTCGACGGGAGAGGCAGCCCACGGACAAGACCTTTGAAAACTATCCAATGATCACGATTTTAGTCCCCAGCTATAACGAAGAAGACTCTATTGCTGACACTCTTCACGAATTACAAGGACTTGAATATCCGAATTATGAAATTATAGTTATAAACGATGGAAGCATGGATCGGTCATTACATCATATGAGAGTTTTAGTTTCGATGTATGAAAATGTACGGGTCATTTCCTTGAGAGAAAATCATGGTAAGGCTAATGCCCTGAAAATCGGTGTGCTTGCTTCACGGGGTGAATTCTTGGTCGCTCTCGACGCGGACTCTGTTCTGGAACACGATGCTTTGCATTATCTGGTTGCTCATTTCATTCGCCCTGGCGGTGAACGTGTGGGCGCAGTGACCGGAAATCCCCGCGTGAGGAACCGAAGTTCCCTTCTCGCCAAAGTCCAACTGGTAGAATACTCGAGTATTATTGGCCTTATCAAACGGGCGCAGAGAATACTCGGCAAAATAATGACCGTATCAGGCGTGATCGTTGCGTTTCGTAAGCGAGCTTTGATCGATTGCGGCTTGTGGGATGTTGACCTGATCACCGACGATATTGGCGTGTCGTGGAAGCTTCAACGGCGATTTTGGGACATTCGCTATGAACCCAACGCTTTGTGTTGGATGCTTGTTCCTGAGACTCTCGGTGGACTGTGGAAGCAACGGGTGCGATGGGCTCAGGGAGGTATTGAAGTCTTAATGCGCCACTGGAGGATTTTATTCGACTGGAGGCATCGCAGATTGACCCCCATTTTAATCGAACAGCTGGTAAGCATCACCTGGTCGGTCTGTTGGTTGGCAACTACCCTTCTGCTCGTCGGTCAAATGATCGTGACGCGGAACTATTATGTCCCGATTTTTTGGACAGGGACATACTTGGCAGTGGTCTCCTTGGTTCAAGTGCTTGTTGCCCTGCTCTTGGATCATCAGTATGAACGGGGACTATTGAAGTACTTTTTATGGAGTATTTGGTATCCAAGCATCTATTGGTATGTAAACTCGTTAGTGGTGATCGGTGCGATTCCAAAAGCAGTCTCTCATATGAGAGCCGTCAAAAACGGGCAGAAATATGCTGTGTGGGACAGCCCGGATCGGGGAATATCCTCGTGAAACGTTCACTGATTATAGATGGCAGGCAGACACAAGGAAGAAGAATTCTTGAGTACTTCGTGACTGCAGCCGGCTGGGCGTACGTGCTGTTGTTTTTGACACAAGTGATCTTTTCGCTGATTCTGTGGTCGGTCGGCATCGAATATATCAAGAGATTTATTGTGTCCACAGAATATTACACAATGACGATCACACTTGTGATCTTTACACTGGTGGTTGCGTCAATTGTCCTGTCGTTGTCTCTCTTCTGGTCCTATTACAACAAGGTAAAATTCGGGAAACTTAATCGACGCAAAATGCCGACAGCGGTATCGCTGCAAGAACTGTCTGAAATGTTTTCTATTTCAGAGGAATGCCTATGTGACCTGCAAACGATGTCGTGGATTGAATTGGAAGGTGAAATGGAACAAATTCAAGAGAATCTGGCAGGCCGTCGAAACATCCACCACCATGAATGCTAACTGGGGAGATAATTCTGGAGTAGACTTCGGACATGTCGGCGGCGTCTAGGCGCGGGATGGCGACGTCTTCTCTCAAGCCTGGAAAAGCGGGAGGATACCTTGACGATCCTGTCATCGCTCCATTTGCGCAGCGCCAAGGCCTGGCAGCTCAAGATGACTGTCCAGGGACTCTGGGGATATCCCTGGGGATATTCGGTGAGGATGGCTTGTACCTTGACTCAAACATTAAGCCCCATGCTATGTGTGGGAGAACTGAACAGGAAGAGCCGTGAGGCATGATGCAAAAGTCCTCCATTGCTATACTGAGAAACGGTTTCGCCAGCCACTTCTCCAGCAAAGTAGGACAAGGATACCCATGGGTGCAAGCAGCCTGTTCCACACCCGCTGGGATTGTAGTTATCATATCATGTTCATCCCGGAATTTCGCCGAAAGACCCTCTTCAAAGAGGTCCGGAGGGAAGTCGTGGAGATGTCGAAAACACCGTGCGAGTACAAGGATATCGAGTTGGTGAAGGCGCGCATCAGGGTGGATCACGTGCGTATGTACGTGAAGGTACCGCCGAAAATCAGCGTCTTGGAGTTCATGGGGGATACCTCAAAGGAAAGAGTGCGCTGATGGTGTTTGATCGCTTTCCGCAGAGGAAGCGGACATCATCGAGGATAAGGCATAAGGCAAGTCAATAAGCCCCATCAGGGGTAGCCTGGGAAAGAAGCAGGCGAAACGGTGCCTTCAGGCGCGGCAAGCGACATGCCCTTATAGGCCCAGAATCAAACCGCCCACTGAACGGGTGGCCCGGTGACTTGTGGTACTGTCGGGCAGCGCATTCCTGGTTCGCAAGCGGCCAGTGAATGCACGCGCGTGATACGGTCGGTATGCCCCATTTTTGCGGCATGCGTGAATTGGTGAAGTCGGACGGGCACTGGCCTCTCATCATGTCGCTGATACCGTTGTCAACTGGGTTCGCGTTCCATGGGAACAGATTTACGACACTACAATTTGACAAGAGCGAGCAACGGCGCCACGTTCAAGGGATTTTCCCCGGATGAGTTGCGCGTGTTCTCAGGATTGCTGCGACGACTTGTGCACCGATTGGATGCGGACGCAGGCGGCGCCGACTGATGGCGTCGCCGGAGCGAATCGGTTTCCGTGGTTGACGCGGCGGCCCTCACGCCGCTGGGCCGCGTCGCTGGTGCGCATAATGTGGCGGCTACCGCCCGGACAGTCCGGGAATAGAGGAATTAACAGAATACACCTAAATGCAGGTGAACGCGACGATGTCAGACGTTCCGATGGCGTCTCCTGCGGGAATTCACGCCTTGACCATCGAGCGTACGATGAATCCGACATTGGCCGGCCGTTCCGCGAGGCGTCTCATGAAGTAGGCGTACCAATCCCTTCCGAAGGGAACGTAGACACGGACAGCGTAGCCTTCGAGAACAAGCGCCTGCTGCAGATGCGTGCGGATGCCGTAAAGCATCTGGAACTCGAAACGGTCGCGGGGTATGTTGTTTTTCTCTATGAAGAGCTTCGCATGGTCGATCACGGCTTCGTCGTGCGTGGCGATTGCCGTGAAGTTTCCGCTGGCCAGGTGTCTCTCAATCAGTGCGATGAAGTTGCGGTCCACATCCGCTTTTTCCGGGAAGGCCACAGTCCTCGGTTCCTTATAGGCGCCCTTTACCAGGCGCAGGTTGGCGCCCTCCGCGCCGAGCTGTTCAACATCCCGTTCGCTCTTGTACAGGTAGGCCTGGATGACCAGTCCGAGCGTATCCGGAAAGTCCGTGTGCAACTCGCGGAATATGTCCAGGGTCACCTCGTTGTGCGCGTAGTCCTCCATGTCGATCCTCACGAAATTTCCATATGCCTGCGCCTTCTGAAGTATCTGCGTCACGTTTCGCCGGCAGAGATCGCGGTCGATATCCAATCCGAGTTGCGTGAGCTTGATGGACAGTCGCGACTTCACCTCCGCTTCGGCGATGGCGTCCAGCGTATCGAGGCAATCCCTTGTCGCGTTCACTGCCTCTTCCTCTGTGAAAACGGACTCGCCCAGATGATCGAGAGCCACCATGATGCCTGCGGCGTTGAGCGTTCGAGTGACGGCCAGCGCGTCCGGAATTTCTTGACCGGCGACAAACCGTTGCGCGCCAAAGTGCAGACCGTACCGCTGGGCCCACCGGTTCGCCGCCTGACTCTTTGCCAGAAAGAGCAGCGTGTTTCGCAACAACATTTCCATGGGAAGTCCACTCCTGCTCACAGTACTTGAATTTCATCGTGCGACACATCTATAAGCAATATGCATGCCAGCACTCCGGCGTCGCCAAGTGTGCGAGAGAGCGCCGACCGAGATGGGATCGACAACATTCAGACCACTGACGCGCAAGACAAAAGTGTACAATTTGTACACTTCAACAAGATTGTCTAAAGTGGTATACAATATTTTGTGTCGGGACCAAACGGAGATGATGACGCACATGCTGTTCGATCAGGAAGGCGAACTGGGCCCACCCTTATTGTCCGTGCTGCTCGATGCCCTTGAAGAGGCGGTCACCATCGTCGACCGGGACGCGGTTGTCCGCCACTGGAACCGGGCCGCAGAGAAACTGTACGGCATTTCCGCCGAGCATATTGTCGGTCAGTGCATCCTTGACTTCACGTGGAAATCGCTGATGGTGGAACACGTCCTGCAAGACGGCGCGCCAATCCGCCAGGTTTATCATGAGCCGCAAAAAGGCAAGCACGTCATTATCAACACGCTGCCTGTCAGGGATGACGGCGGACGCGTGATTGGCGCGATCTCAACCGAGCAGGATGTCTCGTACATTGTCCGGCTCGGCAACGAACTGATGCACACCACCAGCCGGGCGGGAAGCACAGCGATGGATCCGTCTGTCCCGGAACGAAGCGATCCATGGTCGATCCTTTGGGGCAACAGCCAAACCCTGCTCGCAACCGTTGAAACCGCCAGACGCGTGGCGCAAACGGATGCGAACATCCTCATCACGGGTGAGTCGGGTGTGGGCAAGGAGCTGTTTGCGCAGTCCGTCCACAACGGCAGTCTGCGCCAACGGGGACCGTTTATCACAATCAACTGCGGCGCCATACCCGCACCGTTGTTCGAAAGCGAACTGTTCGGCTATCAGGGCGGATCGTTCACCGGCTCGGACCGCAAGGACAGGGCCGGAAAGATTGAACTCGCCCAGGGCGGAACACTCTTCTTGGACGCAATTGGCGAGCTGACCATGGAGATGCAGGTCAAGCTGTTGCGCTTTCTCGAAGACAGGTCATTCTATCGCGTCGGCGGCTCCAACCCGATCAGGGTGGACGTCCGGATCGTGGCCGCAACGAACCAGAACCTGCGCCAAAGGATGGAGGAGGGGCTGTTTCGCGAGGATCTGTTTTATCGCCTGAATGTCGTGACGCTGCGGATTCCGCCGCTGCGCGAACGGTTGGAGGATGTTCCTCTGCTGATCCAGCGCTTTTTGCGCGAGTTTTCGCTCAAGTACAACAAACCGGTTCCCGTCGTGGAGCCGGCGGTGATTGTCGCACTGATGGGCTACTCATGGCCAGGGAATATCCGGCAATTGCGCAACGCGATGGAGCGGCTCGTCATCCTCGCGGAAGGAGGGAACGCCGCGAGAAGGCATCTGCCCGAGGAGATTCGCGATATTTGGGAAGTGAAGCAGTCCGGCGCCTCGCTGACCGCACATCCGGCGCACGACGATGGTTCTCCGGTGTGGCGCGTTGGCGGCCGCCGGGTCATTGACGCCGAAGAAATTCGCGCCGCATTGCACAGAACCTACGGGAACAAACACGCTGCCGCCAAGCAGTTGGGTATTTCGCGCGGCACTCTCTACAACTATCTGAAACGTTACAGGATGGACGCCCCGGCTGAATGACGGCGCTGAGACTCCTTGGCATAAGACTTGCTTAGTGTAACGAGTGACTACATTTACGACGCCGTGAGGAGATGATGGGTGTTGACGTTGCAGCCATACCGTAATGAACCGGTCCTCGACTGGTCGCAGGCAGATCGCAGAAAGGAGCTGGAGGAGGCGCTCGCGTCTGTAAAGTCGCAGTTCGGCAAGACCTACCCCCTCTACATCGGAGGTCGGGAGGTGACGACCGCGGATAGACTGGCGTCGTTCAATCCGTCCCTTCACCGAGAGGTGGTGGGGTTTGTCTGCCAGGCCGACCAGGCGCTCATAGATGAATCCATCAGCGCCGCCGACACCGCGTTTGCAGGTTGGCGGCTCACCTCATTTCGGGAGCGGGCTCTGTTTCTTGTGAAGGCGGCGGCGATCATGCGCCGGCGCAAGGCGGAGCTGATGGCCTGGCAGATCTGGGAGTCCGGCAAGAACTGGTCCGAGGCGGACGGTGACGTGAATGAAGCGATCGACTTCCTCGAATTCTACGCGCGGGCCGCGATCGAGCTTGGCGACGGCAAGGAACTGGAACCGTACCCGGGCGAGGACAACCGCCTGACGTATCAGCCCCTTGGCGTCGGCGTTATCATTCCGCCGTGGAACTTTCCACTCGCCATTCTCACCGGCATGACCGCTTCCGCCATCGTGACCGGAAATGCGGTGCTGCTGAAGCCATCGCCCCTGTCTTCCGTGACGGCCGTAAAATTTGTGGAGATCATGCGGGAAATACAGCTTCCCCAAGGCGTGCTCAACTTGGTTCCGGGGCCCCCGGAGATCATCGGTGATCACATGGTGGGCCATCCTGATGTACGCTTTGTGTCATTCACCGGATCAAAGGCGACGGGTATTCACATTGACGAGGTGGCGCACCGGAATATCGCGAAACAGCGCTGGATCAAGCGCGTTGTCGCGGAGATGGGCGGCAAGGACGGCATCGTCGTCGACGAAACAGCGGATGTGGCCGCCGCCGCCGCCGGCATCGTGGCGTCCGCGTTTGGGTTTCAGGGCCAGAAGTGTTCGGCCGGATCGCGCGCCATCATCCATGAAGCGGTGTACGACCAGGTGGTGGAACAGGTAATCCAGTTGACCCGCACCCTTAAGGTGGGACAGGCCAGTGAAAATCCGGATCTCGGACCGGTCATCGACGCGAAGGCGTACGCCAAGATCACCGGTTACATTGAACTGGGAAAGAGTGAGGCAAGACTGGCCTTGGGTGGCGACGCCGATGACCGCGAGGGCTATTTCATCCATCCGACCATCTTTGTCGAGGCGTTGCCGCAGTCCCGGATCATGCAGGAGGAGATTTTCGGGCCAGTCCTCGGCATCTGCAAGGTCTCCAGCTTCGAAGAGGGCGTTCGCGTCTTCAACGACACAGAGTATGGACTCACCGGCGCAGTCTTCAGCGCCCGGCGCGAGCGGCTGGAGTACGCCCGTGAACACATGATGTGCGGTAACCTGTACTTCAATCGGAAGTGTACGGGTGCCCTCGTGGGCGTCCAGCCGTTTGGCGGCTTCAACATGTCGGGCACGGACGCGAAGGCGGGAAGCAAGGATTATCTGCTCAACTTTGTGCAGGCAAAGACGGTAACGGAACGCCTGTAGGGGCGGGCGGCGTCGCAGGATTCTATCGATGATCGGTTTTGCACAGCAGAAAACGCCAGGAGGAGGGAACGTCATGGATGTAAAGAACCGGAATCTCAGGCGGAGCTTGAGCATGCTCGACCTCACCTTGATTGGAATCGGCGCCGCCATCGGATCGGGGTGGCTGTTTGGTGTACAATACGCGGCGAACGACGCGGGGCCGGGGGCGATCGTCGGCTGGGTGATCGGAGCGGTCTCGCTGATCTTCATCGCGTTGGTGTACGCCGAATTGTCCTCGATGTTGCCCGCCGCCGGCGGCGTCGTCAGGTATCCCGATTATTCCCACGGGTCTCTGGTCGGCTTCCTGGTGTCCGTCGCGACCCTGATCGCGTATTCCACGATTCCGCCGATCGAAGGCGAAGCGGCCGTGCAGTACCTCGGGATCAAGGGATTGTTCAGTTCCAAGACCGGATTGCCCACGTTTGCAGGATGGTTGCTTGAGGCGCTGATTATCGCTGGATTCTTCTTCATCAACTACTACGGCGTGAAGCTGCTCGCCCGCATCAACAATCTGGTCACGATCGTCAAGATTATCATTCCCGTGGTCACGATTGTCACATTGGCGTTCAGCATGCATGTATCAAACTTTACGTCACACGGATTTGCGCCGTACGGATTCCCGGGCATCCTGTCTGCGGTGGCCACGTCAGGCATCATCTTCTCCATGCTGGGCTTCCGCCAGGCGGTGGATCTGTCCGCCGAAGCGCGCAACCCCGGGCGCGACGTGCCGCGCGCCATCGTGCTCGAACTGATCGTCGTGGCAGCCATCTACATTCTGGTGCAGGTCGTCTTTATTGGCGCCATTCCCCCGGGATACCTGGCCAACGGCTGGGCGAAGCTCTCGTTTAGTGGGCCGCTAGTGGATGTGTCGATGATCCTTGGCTTGACATGGCTGGCGTGGTTCATGCGCTTCAGCGCCGTGATATCTCCCCTCGGCGCCGGGTGGGTCTACTTCGCGTCGACGGCCCGGGTGGCCTTGGGCTTCTCGAATAACGGCTATTTTTGGAGAGTGTTCGAAAGAATCGACGAACGGACGGGAATCCCGCGCGCGGCCATGTGGCTGACGCTGGTGCTCGGAATCGTATGGACGGGTCCGTTCCCGCTCTGGAGCAAACTCGTGGCGTTCGCCTCCAGCGCATCCGTGCTGACGTACATGATCGGTCCGGTCTCCGCGATGGCGTTTCGCAAGCACGTTCCCGACGCCAGGCGCCCCGTCCGCATGGCGGGACTGCATTGGATATCTCTGGTGGCGTTTATCGTCGGGAGCAATATCGTGTACTGGTCCGGTTGGGCCAATGTTGAGCCTTTGATGATCCTTGAGTTCGTCGCGTTGCTGGTCTACCTGGGTTTTGTCGCCCGCTCCAAGAGCCTGCGCGAGGATCTGGGAAGGCACCTGAAGGCCGGGATCTGGCTGCTCGCCTTCATGGTTTTCATGCTCGTCGTATCCTACTACGGCAGCTTTGGCGGCAACGGGGATCTGGCGTATCCGGTGGATCTGTACGTTGTCATCCTGGGATCGATCGGCTTCTTCTACTGGGGAGTCGCCAGCAGTTGGCGTACAAAAGCGCTCTCTGCGGCAATCGATCAGCGCGACGCGAGCGAGGGCGAGGCAGCGGTTGCGAAGATGTCCTGACATAGGGTTGTTATCCAACGCGCGGCCGGGACGCTTTGACTCCCACGTCATGGCGTCTCCGACCGCATCACAGTTCCCGGCGCAGCGCCGATGGGGCAATCTTCATTTCCTCCCGGTACTTGGCCACCGTGCGCCGCGAGATCTGGATGCCCCGCTCCTGAAGGATGTTGGCCAGCATCTGATCCGTGAGGACCTCAAGGCGTTCCTCCTCGATGAGCGCCTTGATCGACGTCTTGACACTCGCTGCCGACACACCTTCGCCGTCCTTCGATCCGAGACGCGCGGGGAAAAAGTGGCGAAGTTCAAAGACTCCCCGCGGCGTCTGCACAAATTTCCCCGCCACCGCGCGGCTCACCGTCGATTCGTGCAGCCCGAGGTCGTCCCCGACCATCTTGAGCGTAAGCGGCCTCATGTGCGTGGGCCCGAAATCGAGGAATCCCCGTTGATGAACCACAAGCGCCTCGGTGACCCGGAGAAGCGTCCGCCGCCGCGCCTCGATGCTGTGCAACAGCGCTGTCGCGGACGCCAGGTTGCGCGACAGGTAGTCGCGTGTGTCGCCCTGGGTGTCCTGATCCGCACGGGCCAGCGACAGGTATGACCTGTATTCCTCATTTACGCGCAGATGAGGGAACGCGTCGTCGTTGGCGGCCACCACGTATCCGCCGTTCGTACGGGTTATGGACACGTCCGGCATGACGTGGATCGCACTGCCAAGGCCGTGGTTCAGGCCCGGATGCGGGTCAAGGGACTGGATCAGCGTGAGCGCCCCATGCATGGTCTCCTTTGAGCAACCGAGCCGCCCCGCCAGTTGTGACCGTCTTCGTCCGCACAGCGCGTCCCACTCTCCAACCACCGCCCGGACGGCAACATCGAGCACCGCGCCGTCGGCAGCACCTGCAACTGGCGAACGCGCCGCCAGTTGCAGGTGAAGGCACTCGCGCAGGTCCCGCGCGCCCACGCCGGGAGGTTCAAAAGTCTGCAATTCCCGCAGCGCCGCCAGGACATCGGCCTGGTGAATCCGCAGGTGTTCCGCGATCTCCTCCAAAGGAATCTCCAGATATCCCCGTTCATCCAGACAGTCAATCAAATAACGCACGAGTCTTCGACGCGGGCCATGGAGATTGCTCAAGCGCAATTGGTCGTGCAGAGTCAGTGCCAGCGTGTCCGGTTGCGCCACGGCGGAGGCGGCCACGTCGCCGATGCGCCCCACACCGCGAAAACGCGCCCGCTCCTGACGCTCCCGATGCACCCAGTCGAGCATGGGATTCTCGGTGACCGCCTCCGCCGCGTATTCCCACAGGTCAGTGGTTGACATCTGCAGAACGGTGATGGCCTGTTGCAGAGTGGGCGTCATCGTGAGGCGCTGCGCTTGCTGTTGGACGAGACCGTACGCCTCCTGCATGGGTGTAGCCTCCAGGGGTCTGTGTCGCGCCGGCGATGCCCGGACAGGGGGCGATGATACTAGCAAGATCCATGCCGCTGGCGCCGTATCACCAGTATATTTCGCCGCTCGCCAAAAGAACTCCTGCATCACTCAAGGTGTGCGGTGGGCGAGCGTCGGAGTCGATCCGGATTCACCGCATACACTGCAGACGAAGGGGGTGATCACTTTGGGTGGGCCAGCCATAGTGCAACCATTCTCCGTCTATGGTTACGGGGAAGTCGTTTACGGGAAGAACGTCTTTGTCGCGGAGCACGCCTTCTTCTCATTTCCGTCTCCAGGCTCACGCGTCACGATCGGGGACAATACACAGGTGGGGCGTTTCTTCGGCGCGTCGTGCGCGTTGGACATCACGATTGGACACAGCTGCCTGATTGGCGAGCGCGTCTTCATCGCGGACGTGGGGCACGCGTACGATGATCCGCACAAACCGATTCTCATCTCAGGCATGACGTCGCCCAAGGCGGTCAGGATCGGCGACGACGTGTTGATTGGAGTGGGAACGTTTATTGGTCCAGGCGTCACGGTGGGGAATCACGTGATGATCGGGGCAAACTCGGTTGTCGTGAAGGATGTGCCGAATTACAGTGTCGTCGCGGGGAACCCCGCCCGGATCATCAAGATGTTTGACTTCACAACGGGCGTGTGGACCCGGTACTTCGACTGAACGGGGCTGCAATCCGACAAAGGAACAGCCCAGGGGAACGGTGAATTTCGATCGGTCCGCCGCAGATGGCGCGGTACAGACGCGCTTGCATTTTCTGGGCAGACGCCCATGGCGCGGGCGCGCCGGGAGCGGAGGATGAAAAGTCTCCACGTCACGGTGGCACGCCGATCCCGCGGTGGGTCAGCGGTCGAATGAAGGATTGCTCGGTCGCCTGTGTCCCTTTGCTCGTCGCGAGTTGTGCGGCGCTTGCGCGCTGACTGAGCAGGAGCAAAGGGATACGGTCGGCTGGCACGGACCCGACGGCTGCTACAGACCTGTCTTCCGGGCCAGGCCCCATGGGCCATCCCCGGTCACTGGCTCAGCCGAGCGTATTTCCCGTGAGGCCACAAACACTATCGTTTTGGAGGTATCCTTCAGTTTCTGCCAATAAGGCCCTCGATTCTGTTATAATGTCGACATGTGCAGCACAATGATTGACTATTCGGTTGCACGCGAAAGGACAGTCGCGGATGGAGACGGGTGCGGACAGCAGGACAGGCAGGATCATCGCGCTGACCGGAGAGTACCGCTGTCAGCAGTGCGGTCACACGGTTCAACTGATCGAAGGAGACTTTGCGCCGCCATGCCGTGGCAAGTCGCACAGAGACGAGCGCGGTCGCGGACGGAGCGGTCCTGTGATGCCGGGAGCGACCGTTTGGGGCTTGCAGTGGGGGGGCACGATGAACCGGCCGGCGTCGAACTCATCCTCGCGGGACACGTTCTGGGGCGGCCGAAGGCCATCCACATGGATACCAAACGATGACTGCACGAGCATACAAAGGCTGCTCGACCCACGCGACCCGACGGTCCTACACTGAGCTTGTCATACAGCCGCGACCGTCGCCCTGGCACCGTGTCTTACGGTCAGACACTCAGTTCGCCGAAGGCGGGTTCGCGTTGCTGTCTGTGCTGGCGATCGCGTTGTAAATGACGCGGTAGGCGTCGGCGACCTGGGCGGACACGTCGCGGGAGACCTGGCTGTAGTCGTGGCGTTCCTTGGTTTGGAATATGCCGTTCGTGTTGATCATCGCGACAATGATTTGGGTCGTGATGTCGTGCGCTCTTCCATTCTCCATAAGCGGTCGCCTCTTTCAGGGATATGCCCATGGTCTATTGTACCACGAATGGCGGGGCTGCGGCTCTGGTTGCGCGGCTGTGCGCGGATTCACAGCAGGCCGGTCAGACCGGCGAGAAGACCCGTGACGAATACGGCCGCGCCCGTGAAGAGCAGGGCCCGCTTGGGGAACTGGCGCCACACCATGGCGGCGGACGGAGCGCTGACGGCGGGCAGAGTCAAGAGGAGCGTGTATGCGGGACCGAGCCCGAGTCCATAGTGCATCATGGTCTGGATGATGGGCACTTCACCTGCGGTCGGAATGACGAATAACGTTCCAGTTATCGCCAAGCCGACGATCCACAGCAGACCGTCCGCATGGGCCAGTCCGACGGCCGGGAAGAGCCAGCCGCGCAGCGCCCCCACGCCAAGTACAAGCAGAATGTAGACGGGGATGACGGACCAGGAGATCCGCAGCACGTTTGCGAAAAAACGCGCCCACAGAGGCCGTTCGTCGACGAGAGCCGCCTGGGTGATCGTTTCCTGCGCCGCCTCGGGTATGGCGCGGTCTGCCCAAAAACGGTTTGCCGCCAAGCCAACGACGAGCACCAGCGCGAGCCCGAAGAGGATGCGGACCACGGCGAAATTCCACCCCAGCACGAATCCGGTAAAGACGATGGTGGCCGGATTGAGTACGGGATTGGCGAGCCAGAAGGCGAGCGCCGATCCGGTGGGAACCTGCTGCTTGCGCAGTCCGACGACGATCGGGGCGCTGCAGCAGGTGCACATCATGGCCGGCATGGCCAGTGCGCCTGCGGCGATGACGGAGGATTTCCCGCGATGGCCGAGCACCTTGAGCAGCCAGTCCCGCGGCACCAGGACCTGCACGGCAGCGCCCACGACCACGCCGAGAATGACGGCCTGCCAGACGGCAAGAAAGTACTGTACGGCATAGTCCCAGGCGGCCGCCAGGGATACGGCCGGCGCGACCGCGCCGGAACCGCTGACGATGGAATGGCCGATCGAATGTTGCGCTGCGGCCACGAACGCCTTATGGTAATATGGATTCCACTTGACGTACCATTCTCCGATGACGACAAGCGCCAGGAAAAGGACGATGCGCCACAGAACGTGCGACCGGGACCACTGGTACCCGGAAGTTGTGCTGGACGGTGTACGGGATAATTCCGGCATGCAGGTTCCCCTCCGCGGTGATCTATATGGTTCGAGAGCGGACGTTGTCGCTGCTCCATTGGAGTGTACTACCATAACAAAAAGATATCAATGCCATGATGATTAGTTATGGGGAAGGGGTCTGTGACATGCAGTGGCTGCGGGGCGTTCGCGGGAATGCCCGTGGGTGTCTGATCTACGAGCCCATGTTTATCCTGCCTTACAGCCTCTACACGACGTACGCAACCGTCTATATGCTGCGCCTCGGCGTCAGCACAACACAGATAGGCATGGTCACGTCGCTCGGGATGATCCTGCAACTGTTCAGTTCCGCTGCGAGCGGCCAGCTCACGGATCGCCTCGGAAGACGGCGCGCACTGCTCCTGTTCGACCTTGTCAGCTGGTCTGTCACCACATTCATTTGGATGGTGTCTGCGAATGTCTGGTTCTTTGTCGTCGCGGCGTTCTTCAATAGTTTCCAAAAAATACCTAACACCGCATGGTACTGCCTTCTCATCGAAGACACCGAGGTGCGGGACCGCGCACAGGTTTTCACCGCGCTCCAACTGATCGTCGTTGCCTCCGGTCTGTTCACTCCGCTGGGAGGGCTGCTGATCGCGCACATGAAGCTGGTGCCAGCGGTCCGAATCATGTACGGACTCGCGTTTGTCGGCATGACGGCCATGTTCTTCCTGCGCAATCGCGCGGTGCACGAGACGGCGGTTGGCGTGCGGCAGATGGCTGTGGCGCGCGGCGTAACGATGCGGACGGTCGTCCGGCAGCACGCGGCGGTCATCCGCGAGATCTTCTCCGATCGAAGGGTCGTGGCGGTCTTCGCGGTATACGTTCTGAACAATTTTCAGGCGGTGCTGGTCACCACCTTCCTGTCCGTGTACCTCGTGTCGGATCTCGGCATACAGGCGGCCTGGATCGCCCTGTTTCCCGCCATCGCATCGGCGGTAACGCTGCTGCTCGTCTATTTCGTCATACCGCGCCTGCCGCAGCATCACGCGGAACGGCATGTGGCCGCCGGTTTTCTCCTGTCGCTTGTCGCAAGCCTGCTCCTGATCGCCGCTCCCCGCCACGCGATTGGCTACATGGCAGTCACCGCGACACTGTCCGCCGCGGGCGCCGTGATTGCCAACCCATTTCTGGAAGCGCTCACGGCCAACGTAATCCGCGACGAGGAGCGGGCCAAATTCACGTCGGTCCTGGCCGTGCTGATCCTGCTGTTCACGTGGCCGGCGGGCCTGATCGGCGGCATTGCGTACGCGCAAAACCCGCGCCTGACATTCGCCTTGGTCGCCTGCGTCCTGGCGATTGGCGCGGCGATCGTGCTCACGGCCCGGGGAATGAGAGTCCGCGGGGCGTGACGGGCGAAGTGTCCCCGCCGGACTCGCAGGGGCCGCCGTCGGCGTCGCTGTACACTTCCGCAAAGTAGCGTTGCATGCGAACCCCCCATTTCACGTCGAGTGGCTCCACAAGAGGCGGTGGTCCGAGCGCGAGCCTGACCGCGAGGTAGGGGAGATTGACCCCGGAGGCCGTGCAATGGACGATGCTGCCCTGTATGCGCGGATTGACCTCGACGATCCGTACCCCTCCGTCTCGGTCGCGCCGCGCCTGAACGCCTATGTTGCCGTGCAGTCCGAGGCGCGCGACGACATCTGAAGCGTACCGGATCACATCCTCTTCCATGCAGGTGACGCCGGTTGTCGTGACGCCCCCGGCGGTCTGTTCGCGCAGGCGTGGAACGGCCACAAGCACCCTGCCGTGGTCCGCGAGGAGGTCGACGCTGTACTCTCGGCCCGGCAGGTACTCCATGGCCAGCACTTCGGGAATGTCGTGCGCGCCCGCGGCCGTGACCAGGCGCTCGATTTCGTCGTACGTGACGCCGTAGGAGCCGGACTTTTCCGCAAACAGTGATTGCAGGCGGTCGGAAGGCGGAACGATCCTGTGAAATCCCCGGCCCCCATCTCCCACACTCGGTTTGAAGCACACCTCCTGATCCGGGTATCCCAAGTCGCGCAGAGCGCGCAGCAGGTCGGGTCCGCTCGTGACGGACACGTGGCGGGGCACCGCCATGTGCGCCGCGCGAAGAGCCGCAAACAGCCTGCCCTTATCGATCGCCAGGCGCAGGGCGTCGGCGCGGGACACCGAGACGACGGTCCCGGCCGCCAGGAACGCGGGGCTGGCCTCTGCGAATTTGATGAGTTCTCCGGTGACCAGCGGCAGCACGACATCCACCCGTTGTTTGCGGCAAATGGCGGCTACCGTCGCGATAAAATCCGACTCCCGCGCGCCAGGGACGGTCTCAAAGTGGTCGGCCAGGAAACGGCCCGGGGCCAGTGGATTCATGTCCACGCCGACGATGCGCACAGCCCGGTCCTGGACAAGACGCAGCGACCGAATGACTCCCGGGGCTCCCGGGGCTCCGATTCCTGTGAGCAGCACGGTGACGTTTGGACTGTCTGTTTGTCGCATGGCGCGATCGCCGCCTCTCGCCTCTGATAGGACTACTGTAGTGGCGACCACCGCACTTTTCGTGGACGCTATCCCATCTTTGCGCAAGATGGGCCGCTGTCTTTCGGCTGCCGTGAACGCGGCACATACGATGAAGAATGCAGCGGCGGGACTTCACGAAACGGGGTGGGCAGGCCGTGCGGGCGCTTAGCTATGAGGGGCAGAGGGTTCTGGTTCTTGCGCCGCATGCGGACGATGAAACCATTGGGTGCGGCGGCGTCATTCAGAAATATATCCGGCACGGGAGTCCGGTGCGCGTACTGATCGCTTCAGTTGTCGTGTCTGAATCGCAAAAATACTTCAAGGACATGAGCCAGTACAAAACGTACAGTGGGATCCACCGGCTCGCAGAGATGCGGCGGGCATTCGAGATCTTGGGAATCACGGATTTTCATTTCATGTACCTTGACGATGCGCCTCCCATCCGCCATCACAGCCGCCTGGATACGGTGCCGAGAGTCGAAATGGTCACCATGGTGGAAGACCACATCCACGATTTCTCGCCGACTGTGTTATTCATTCCTTCGCGGACGAAACACCAGGACCACGAGGTCATGCACAATGTGGCGCTCACGTCGGCGCGCCCGTACTTTTGGCAGGGCTCGATCTTCATTTATGAGACCGACGGGGAAATGGAGTTTCAGCCCAACCTTATCGTGCCTTTGACAGCGGACGAAGTGAGTATCAAGGCGGATGCGCTCGACGCTTTTGGTACACAGCTTGGCCCCGAACGCCATCCCCTCAACCCGCAGACGATCGTGACGCGGGCGCGCTACAGGGGACAACTCATCTACGCGGACTATGCAGAAGCGTTTCAGGTGCTCAGGCTGCACGGGTGAGGCGTAGATCGGGGGAGAGATAGAGATTGAGGATCCTGCTGCTCATTCACCGACTCTGGAACGGAGGCGGCACGGAGACGCACGTGCTGGCTCTGGCCACGGAACTGAGGCGCGCCGGGCACACCGTGGGCGTGTTCACGGCAGGGGGAGCCTGGGTGCCCTTATTTCGCGCGAACGGGATACCGGTTCATGTGAGCCCGGCGCGCCATGAACGGTTCGCCGCGCTGCAGCGTCTCATTGTGCAGCACGGATACGAGGTCTTGCACGGCCACGATGCGGAGAGTTTTCAGCTCATCAGGCGTTTGCGTGAGACGCGCCCGTTTGCTGCCGTGTTCACCGTGCACGGGCGTTACGTACACGCCCGCACCCTCCGGATGTGTGCGCCCGCCGCGGGAGCGGTGGTAACCGTGTCCGCGGTGTTGCGCCACTACGTCGCCGCCAGCGGAGTGCCGCAGAACAAGATTCACGAGGTGGCCAACGGGGTGTCGACGAGTGTCTATCACCCGCGGAGGCGATCGACCGTGCGCCGGCGGTTCAATATCCCGGGCGACGCTTTTGTCGTCGGTTACGCGGGCCGCTTCACGGGTGACAAGCTCCATCTGAGCCGCCGCACGAGCGGCTTGCTGCGCGAATACGCGGCCGCGCACCCGAATGTGCATGTATTGATCGCCGGACGCGAATCACGGGCGTACGAACGCACGGGAGCCCGCTTCCACGTGCTGGGGGCGGTTTCTGACATGGCTGTGTTCTATCGGGCGTGCGACGTGGTGATCGGGACTGGAAGGGTCGCGCTGGAAGCCCTGGCGTGCGGTGTGCCGACGATCGCGGGCGGGCGCGCGGAGTACATCGGTCGCGTAACCCCGGCCAGCAGCGCCACCATGCACCGGACCAACTTCGGCGATCACGGCGCGCACCGCCGGGCTTGGCGCAGCGCGGCGGTGTTTCACGACCTCGACGCCGTGCGCCGCCACCTTGACCGGGCGCGGCGCGACGCAGGGGCCTTGACCCGGGTTGTGCAACAGCGGTTTTCCGCGCGCCGGATGGCCCTGCACATTGCCCGACTGTACAGCGCGCAGATCGCGGCGCAACGCGGCGGGAGGATGGCCGTCGCGGGCGGCGCGCACTGACGCCTGTCGCCAAAGGCGGGCGGTGGCAGGCGATCACACGCGGCCTATTCTAGGGTGCGGGGACAAGCATATAATGACTTCGAGAGAACCGTTTCGGAAGGTGGCGTCGTCACATTGGCTCTGGCCGCTTCTGCACTGCTGCTCTTCGCGGCGACTATGGCTGTGATTCCGGTTCAGCGGCGGGTGTTCAAGGCGCACCGGCTTGTTCAGCCGATCCGCGAGGAATTGCCTGATGACCAGCACCGCAAATACGGGACGCCGCTGATGGGGGGATTGGTGTTCCTCCTGGCCGGCGTCATGGCGGTGTATGTGGCGCCAGCCAACCGGTCCATCCTTCTGGCGGTCACGCTGTGCCTGTTCGCACTTGTCGGATTTGCCGACGATCTGCGTAAGGCCCGCACACGACGGGACGGAATATCCGCCACCACGAAGCTGGGATGGCAGTTTGTCATCGTGGGGGTGCTGCTCTACTACATTTTGCGCGCCGGATGGCTCAGCACCCAACTCCCCATCATCCATGGCGTCGCGCCGACCATCCCGGCCATGCCCTTTTTTGCCGGTGTCGCACTGGTGATGGTCGGCGCGACCAACGCGATCAATTTCACGGATGGCCTGGACGGGTTGCTGGCGACTGTCGCCATCCCGAGCTACTTCTTCTTTTTCGTCATCACGCGAAATCCGGATGTACAGGCGTTCTGCCTCATGATGATGGTGAGCCTGCTGGCGTTTTTATTCTACAACCGCTTCCCGGCGAGCATCATCATGGGCGACACCGGGTCCATGGCGATCGGCGGTACGCTTGCCCTGCTCGGCGTCCTGGAGCATGTGCTGGTGCTGCTGCCATTGCTCTTCTTCGTCTATCTGGCCGAAATTCTCTCTGTCGTCATTCAGGTGGGGTACTTCAAGCGCACAGGCAGGCGAGTCTTTCGCATGTCTCCCGTCCATTACCACTTCGCTTTGAAGTACGGCTGGGACGAAAACCGGATCGTGATGGTCTTTGGCGCCGTTTCGTGGGCCTGCGCCCTGCTCTGCATAGGATATTATTACCTGTGGATGCGGTGACGGCGGTCAGTGCCGGTGTTCGAATTCGGGACTGCAGCACAGATCCGTTTCCGGGTGCGGGTGATCCGCGTCTTCCGTCTGGATCGTCACATGGTGGATGCCGAGGTGAATCAACTGGTGTTCAATGTCGCGCAAAATGGGCTGGCTGTCGCGGATGGTCAGCGCACCGTCCACCACTAGGTGGCAGGACAGCGCGTTGCGGCCGCTCGTGATGCTCCAGACGTGCACGTCGTGGACGGCGCCAACGCCAGGCACCGACCGGATCGCCGCGATCACCTGTTCGAAGCGGACGCCCTTGGGCGTGCCCTCCATAAGGATCACGACAGTCTGCCGGACGATCTGCCATGCCCCGTAGGCGATGAGCAGGGCGATCAGCACACTGAGCAGGGGGTCCACGGTGTACCATCCCGTGAGCGAGATGATGACCCCGCCGACGATCACGGCGGCCGACGCCGCCGCGTCGCCCAGCATGTGCAGCACCGCGCTCCGGACATTCATGTCTTCGTCCCCGCGCATTCCGAGGCCGAGGTAGAGATTGATCACCAATCCCACGCCGGCGCCCATGAACATCCAGCCGCTGTTGACCGCCGTGGGATGTGCGAAGCGACTGTACGCCGCCGTGAGAATCCACACCGTGATCAGGATCAGGGCCGCACCGTTGATCAGCGCGGCGAGAATGCCCGCACGGTGGTAACCATACGTCATGCGGCCGTTGGTCGGCTTCTCCGCCTGCTTGAGCGCATACCATGACAGACCGATGGCGGCCATGTCCGTCACCACATGGCCCGCGTCCGCCAACAGCGCCAGGCTGTGCGACAGGATCCCGCCGATGACTTCGGCGAGCAGAATGACGATGGTGAGCAGCAACGCTCTTTTCATCTTGCCAGCAGGGGCGTGGTTGTGAAACACGTCGGCGTCATCGTGCCCGTGCGCGGCGGCCGAATGTCCCTGTCCGCTCAATACGGCGCGCGGGTTATGATCATGGCTGTGTGGATCGCGCAATGGTATGCTCCTTGTCGCGTGAGACGTGCTGGATATGGTCGATTCCGAGTTGCAACAGCGACGTGATGTGTTCGTCATCGCACGTATAGTAGACGGTGTTTCCGGCGCGGCGGTTCCGTACGATCCGCAGCGTGCGCAGGTAGCGCAACTGGTGTGAGACCGCGGATTGGGCCATGCCCAGTAGTTGCGCCAGGTCGCAGACACACAGTTCCTGCCGGGACAGGCTGTGCAGGATGCGGATGCGGGTCGGATCCGCGAGCGCCTTGAATGATTCCGCCAGGTCCCGGATGACCGGCTCTGCCAACCCTGACGCTTCGCAGGCGGCGACGGCGTCAGGGTGTACGGCCGTCTCGCGGCACTTGTCCTGTGTGCGTTCGGACGCCAATCGCCTCACCTCGCTTATATGAGCACATACGCATATAGACATTGTACGTCAAGGGACATCAAATGGCAACCCGGTTCCAGCGCGTCCACACCGCGCGTCCGAACGCGCGTCCGAACGCGCGTCCGCCAGGATCGCCGCTGATGAAGCGTGCGCCGCCGTCTGTTCGGCGGGCGCCGCCGGCGACTTCCCGTGCGCCGGCGGCCGTCTCAGTCGACGAGCGCCGCGCTGCGCTCACGGCTCCGCGGCAGTCGGGCGTGGGTATTTCCGCGGAGCCACAGCTCGAACATCAGGAGGGTGAACAGCAGGCGGCCGGCGCGTTCCTGCCCCGCCGGCGGCGTGTGCAACAGGCGGGCGATGTCTTTCTGATTGTACAGGTTCGCCGTTCGCGCCGTGTGGCCGAGGAGCATCTCGCGCGCATATCCGTTCCATTCCCCGAACAGCCACGCCGATATCGGGACGTTGAAGCCCGCTTTGCGCCTGCGCAGCACCCAGCCGGGAACCACGCCCGAGAGTGCCTGGCGCACGACGCGTTTGCCCCTCCCGTTCCACTTCTGCTCGTCAGGACAGGCCAGGGCAAAGTCGACGACACGGTTGTCGAGGTACGGGACGCGCAGTTCCACGGAGTGGGCCATGGCAATCTTGTCCGACTTGGCCAGCGTGTTGTCCGGCAGCCAAGTGGCGATGTCAAACAGTGTCATTTGCTGCAATTGGGTCAGGGTGCGTCTCCCTTTGAGCACAGACTGCACGCGTCGCGAAATGTCGCGCTGCGACGGCGGGGACTGAAGCAGCGACTGCAACTCGGACTGGGTGAAAACTCCGCCGACGCCCTGGTACCACGCGGCGACATCGCCCAAAGATCGGTCCAGCACGCCGGCGCCGCGCACGTTGTGATGCGCCAGCCAGTCGCGCAACCGCGCGCGCAGCGCCCGCGGCGTCAGGCCCAACGTGCTCATCCATTGGGCGTGTCCGTAGATGTCATATCCCGCAAACAGTTCATCCAATCCTTCGCCGCTGTACACGACCTTGCAGTCGTGCTGCCGCGCAAGGCGGGCGGCAAACCACAGCGGGATGGCCGTCGGGTCCGCGATGGGCTCGTCCAACGCGGACACGATGGCGGGCAGGGCTTCGAGCGCTTCGTGCGCGCCCACGGTCCGGGTCAGGTGCGCGCAGTCCAACGTGCGCGCGACGCGGCGGGCCTGTTCCAGTTCGGAGTACTCGACGCGATCCGCGCCGTTTTTCGGGGAATCAAACACGACCGTGATGGCCGTGTCCGCGCCGCGCCCGATCCAATGGGCGCGCATGGCGAGCAACGCGCTTGAGTCCAGCCCGCCGCTGAGCAAAACGGCGCTCTTCACGTCGTGCGCCAACTGGCTCTCGACCGCGGAATACATCAACCTGCGCAGGTCATCCGGCCGGCTGCGAACCGCCTGTGTGCGGCTCCACTTGGCCGGCATGCAGTGCGGACTCCAGTACGCGGCGACGTGCAAGCCTTCGTTGCGCACGACCGCGCAGTGACCCGGCAGCAGGCGGCGGATGCCGCTGTAGACGGTCCGTTCACGCAGCGCGTAGCGAAACGCGTGGTAGTCGTCCAGCGCCTGGCCGTCGATGCCGCCCGTGATGCGCGGCAACCCTGCCAGCGCGCCGACTTCCGATGCGAAGGCAAATTGAGTCGGGGAGTCGGCGTAGTACAGTGGCTTGACGCCCATGCGGTCGCGCGCCAAGTGCACCGCTCGCCGCCGTCTGTCCCAGATTGCCGCCGCGAAAATCCCTTCAAGCATGTCAAAACAGTGGTCGCCGTGTTCTTCAAAGAGGTGGAGGATGACTTCAACATCGGATTGCGTTCGGAACTCATGACCCGTGCGCGTCAAGGAAGAACGCAGCGCAGCCGCGTTGTATATTTCTCCGTTGCAGACAAGAGCCACTGTGCGGTCTTCGTTCCAGAGCGGCTGGTGCCCGCCCTCCGGGTCGACGATGGCCAGCCGCACCATGCCCATGGCGATGTTTCCGCGCACAAAAGCCCCACGGCCGTCGGGGCCGCGATGCTGCATGGCTCTGAGCATCTGGTTCAAATCGTCCCGTGCGGAACCAGGCTGCGAGAAACGGACAGGTTTGCAGATCAATCCGGCAATTCCACACATGGATGCGGTGCTCTCCTTGGTAGGTTCGTGGCAGTCCCTCGCAGTATAGGGGAAGGGGATGAGAAAAGAGGGGTTGAACCATTGGGGTGACATTAGAATTACATGAGAGAACTCTAATGTTACGGGAATTGCATCGCGGTCAGACGCCGTTCGCAGCGCCGTGTTCGGCCAGGACTTTGAGGATTTCCGCGCCGTATTTCGCGAATTTTGCCTCGCCGACGCCTTTGACCGCGAGCATCGATGCCCTGTCGCGGGGCTGTCTGTCGGCCAATTCATGCAGTGTGGCGTCGGAGAAGATCACGTAAGGCGGAACATTCTCACTCCGGGCCAAGTCGCGACGCCAGGCGCGCAGCACCTCAAACAGGGCGTTGTCGGCATATCGGCGTTCCTCCCTGTGCTGCACGACGCGCTGGAACACATGCGTCTCGTTCCGCAGCACACCGGACGCCTTGGCGCGCAGCCGCAGCACCGGGTACTGCCCGTCGCCGACCGCGAGGTAACCGTCGGCCACCAGCGACTGGATCGTGGCGATGATCTCCTTCTCCCCCCGGCCGCGCATGAGGCCGTAGGTGGAGAGTCGGTCAAGGCCAAGCTCGCCGATCCGTTTTTCCTTCGAGCCGCGCAAAACGGACGCCACAAGTTTCATGCCGAAACGCTCTTTCATCCGGTGTACGCAAGAAAGGATCTGTTGCGCCGCAACGGTGATGTCCACGAGTTCGAATTCCTGGAGGCACGTGCCGCAGTGGTCGCAGCGTTCCGGGGCCTCGTCGCCGAAGTAGCGCAGGATGTACGCGCGCAGGCACTGGGTCGTGCGGCAGTAGTCGGCGATCGCCTGCAGTTTCGCGAGTTCGCCCGCTCGGCGTTCCGGGGTGGACGCGCTCTGTTCGATGAGAAACTTTTGCAATTGGATGTCCTGGCCGGCAAAGAGCAGGATGCACTCCCCGGGTTCGCCGTCGCGACCCGCCCGCCCGGCCTCCTGGTAGTACGATTCGATCGTCTTTGGCATGTTGTAGTGGATTACGAAGCGGATGTTCGATTTGTCGATTCCCATGCCGAACGCGTTGGTCGCCACCATGACGCGCACGTCGTCGTAGAGGAACCGCTCCTGGCTCTCATTGCGCTCGTCGTCCTGCATACCCGCGTGGTAGCGGCCGACGGGGTGCCCGCCTTTTTTCAGCCAGTCGTGCAGGTTGTCGACCTCGCGGCGGGTTGCGGCGTAGATGATCCCCGCCTGGCCGGGATGGTCGTTCAGGTAGCGCTGGACGAATGCACGCCGGTCTTCGCCGACCATGACGGAGAATGACAGGTTTTCGCGGTCAAAACCGGTCACCACCACCCGGGGCGACTGCAGGCGCAGCGACGAGACGATGTCCGCCACCACCTCGGGTGTGGCCGTCGCGGTGAACGCGGTCACGACAGGGCGCTCGTCGAGCGAGTCCAGGTAAGGGGCAATGGCGCGGTAACTGGGACGGAAGTCATGGCCCCATTCCGAGAGGCAGTGCGCCTCATCGACGGCGATCGCGGCGGGTCTTATGGTTCGCAGGACGGAGCGGAACGCTTCGGATTCGAGCCGTTCCGGGGCGACGTACAGCAGCATGTACTCGCCGCGGGCCGCGCGGCGCAAACGCTCGCCTACTTCCTGCGGCGTCAGTGAGCTGTTGATGAATGCCGCGTCGATGCCGATGCGTGACAGCGCGTCCACCTGATCTTTCATCAGGGAGATCAGCGGTGAGACGACCAGCGTCAAGCGGTCGTGCAGGAGGGCGGGCAACTGGTAGCAGACCGACTTTCCGCCTCCGGTCGGCATGATGCCGACCGTGTCGACGCCAGCCAGCACGCTCTCGATGATGCGCTGCTGGCCGGCGCGGAATTCGTCGTAGCCGAAGTGCTTCTTTAGCAGTTGCCTCGACCAAGTCAGGAGTGTCTGCGCAGACTGATCCGTCGCTCCGTTTGTTGGCACGTCACGGTCTCCTCTTCTTGTCTCCCGGCCGGCCCGCTTGTCCCGCGGTTCAGGGGCAAGCGCCGGCGATTCACGTTGGCGCCGCGCGCTTCACTCGGTGTGCAGTGCGTCGACGGGATTCAGCCGGGCCGCGCGGGCCGCGGGAATCCAGCCGGCGAGCAGCGACACCGCTATGCCGAAGGACAGAGCCAACACCACAAGCCATGACGGGAGATGGAATATGCCCTGCGCGGCGCCCGACGAGCGACGCACCAGCGCATTGATGACAGCCCCGGCGCCCCACCCGATGCCGAGTCCGACAACGCCCCCGGCCAGGCCGATGACGGCGACCTCGGTCAGGAACAGCCGCGCGATGTCCCGCCGCCGCGCCCCGACCGCGCGCAGAATGCCGATTTCCCGCCGCCGCTCCAGGACCGACATGCTCATGATGACACTGATCATCAGGCCCGCAACGACCAGCGCGATGCCGCCGATGACGCCAAGTCCGGCCTCGACGGCCGCAAAGCCTTTGGTAATCGACGAGAGAATCTGTTCGACGGTCGCGGTGCCGTAGCCTTCGCGGCCGATCCGTTTCGCGAGACCGGACACGTCCGAGATGTTCTGCGCAATGACCGTGGCTGCCGGATAGTGGACGCTGCCCGGTCCGTTGATCTTCTGGACCCACTGCAGGGACGTGGTGTAAGGCAGGTAGTCCAGTTGGCTCCCCGAGACGATCCCCGAGACGCGCAGGCGGCGCACGGGAATGGGATGCGACGGCGTGGCAAAGCCCGTACCCCCGCCCAGAACGCCTCCGGACATGCCCTGCAGTCCGACGCTGATCTGTTTTCCTACCAGCCGCTTGACGTTCGGTTTGGCGCCTCCGAGCAGCCCCTTTGCGGAGGCGGACGAAAGCAGGATCTCGCCCGGCTTTGGCCACGCGCCGTACATCAGGGTGGGACGAATGCCCGCCACACCGCTCAGGCTGCCGGGTGGCAGGTCCACCAGTTCAGACAGCGCGCTGACGCTGCCGAGCTGGAGATTGGCGAAGAAACTGGCGCTCGCGTAGGCGGCGCGGGCGCCGGGGAGCGCCGCCAGCGATCGCAGGGCCGCGGGTGTGATGGGCTTGGTCGGGCCGCTGACGGTGTTCGGCGCAAATGGGCTCGATGTCCCGGACACGCGCTGCGGTGAAACCGTGATGGACGTGAGTGGGCCAAAGGTCGTCAGACCTTTCACAACGCCGGACTCAAGCCCGTTGCCTACGCCCATGAGCAGCACCGTGGCGGCGACGCCGATCGCGATGCCCAGTCCTGTCAGGGTGGCGCGCCCCAGGCGTCTGCGGACGGCTTTTACGGCCATGCCGGCGAGCGTTCCGAAGCGGACGCTGCGCGGCGGCGCGGCCGGGGGTTCGGCGCCGCCGACCGCCGCACTGGCGCGCCCTTCCCCATCCAACGCGCGACGTTCGTCGCTCTGGACTCTTCCGTCGCGGATGCGCACCACGCGATCGGCAAACGGGATGAACTCCTCGTTGTGCGTCACCACGACCACGGTGCGCCCGTCTTCATGCGCGATCCTCTGAAGCAGGTCCATGATGTCGCGGCCGCTCTGACTGTCGAGATTGCCTGTCGGCTCATCGGCCAGGATGATGGCGGGGTCCGCCGCGAGCGCCCGCGCGACGGCAACGCGCTGGGCCTGGCCGCCGGACAGTTGGTTCGGCCTGTGGTCCGCGCGGTCGCCGAGTCCCACGCGGGCAAGCAGGTCAAGCGCGCGCTTGCGCCGCCTGGTCCGCTCCATCCCGGCCATGGCAAGAGGCAACTCCGCGTTTTCTGCGGCCGTACGGCCGGGGAGCAGGTGGAACGACTGAAAGACAAAGCCGACCTCACTGCGGCGGTAGGCGGACAGCGCATCGGACTTGAGTTTGGTCACGTCCCGCCCGTTCACGATGATGCTGCCGTCGCTGGGACGGTCCATGCCGCCGATCAGGTGCAGCAGCGTCGATTTCCCACCGCCTGACGGGCCCAGGATGCAGGTGAGCGACCCGGCCCAAAGGTCAAGCGAAATATCGGCGGCGGCCTGGATGTCTTCGCCGCCCCTGCGGTAGTGTTTCCAGACGCCCTGCAGGCGAATGCTCACGGGCGATGGCCCGGTCGCCGTTTCAGACGGCATCCTGCTCACCGTCTCGTTTGGTGGTCGCGCCGCCAATGAGCCCGACGATCAATCCCAGAACGCCGAACAGGATGGCGTTCCATAGGCTGCTGGCCGCGTGCAGGGCGGGCGAGTTTGCGATGCCCGACATCTGGGCGACGGAGATGGGCCTCGCGGAATGCACCTTCTGCAGTTCCTGCTGAATCTGCGCGTTCGAGATGTGCACGAAGAATGTGCCCAAAGCGGAAATGGCGCCGAAGACGACACCGACGAGGGCGCCTTTCCAGATCGGCTTGCCGCCCGTGCGCCTGGCGGCCCGTCCGGCAAAAAACGCCAGCGCGAGCGCCGCGAGGTCGAGAATGAGGACGACGGCCGTGCTTGCGTGGGAGAGCGCCGCGACATTGCCAAATATGGCGACCGCGAGGAGTCCGATCACTCCGAGGCCCGCAGCCAGCACTATGTATTTCTGTCGGGTCTGTATGAGATTCCCCTTCTTTCATGCTATTTGGTTTCCAATCATCATTGTATACGAAATGGAAGCAAAAAAGTTTCAGTTCCCTTCAATATTTCAAGCGAGCCCCCGTGCGGCCAACTGCGCCGACCATCTGCTATAATAACGTCCATGATACCACTTTTGCCGGGGTCTCGACGGAGGATGCGGCCATGAGCAAGGACAAGGTGCTCTTTATCGAGGATGACCAGGGAATCGCCGGTCTGGTGGAACTGGAACTCAAGCACGAGGGGTACGACGTGGAACTGGCTGCAGACGGGCGGATCGGACTGGACCGCGCGCTCGAGCAGACGTGGGACATCATTCTGCTCGACGTGATGCTGCCGGGGATAAGCGGACTGGAGGTGTGTCGCAGGATTCGCGCCGAGAGCCGCGTTCCCATCATCATGGTTACGGCGAAGGGGGCGGTGTCCGACCGCATCGCGGGCCTGGATTTCGGCGCCGACGACTATCTCGTCAAACCGTTCGCCATCGAGGAACTCATGGCGCGCATGCGGGGCCTGATGCGGCGCGCGTCATACGGGAGCGAGGGCAACGCGGTCCTGCGCCTGGCAAACCTTGAAATGAACCTTGAGACGCGGCAGGTCGTGCGCGACGGCGCCGCGATCCAGTTGACGCCGAGGGAGTTTGCCCTGCTGCAGTTCTTCCTCGAAAACCGCGCCCATGTTCTGTCGCGCGACACGATCCTGCGCAACGTCTGGGGCTATGACTTCACCGGGGAAACGAACGTGGTGGACGTTTACGTGCGCTACCTGCGGGCAAAAATCGACGACGGGCACGCGCAGCCGCTGCTGCACACCGTCCGCGGCGTGGGATACACGCTCAAGGAAGCATGATGAAACTCTCCATTACATGGAAGGTATCTCTGCTTTCGACAGCGATTCTCACGGCCATTCTCCTCCTTTTTACAGCATTCACCTACTTCAGTCTCTCGGAGTGGATGATCAGCCAGCAAAAAGCGGTCGCCGTCACGCTGGCGCGCCACGTCGCCATCGCCTACCCGAACAGCATCGAAGGCGGTCCGGGATCGCTGACCGACGCGGGGCAAAACTGGCTCGCCCAGTTCGTATCCGGCGCCCAGACGGCGTACATCGTCAGTCCGTCCGGACGCGTGATCGACCACTACGGCATGGCCGGCAGTCCGGGACCCGTCACCGCCGCTGTGGCGCACACGGACGGCGGCGCAACCGTTGTCAAATATGGATCGGGACACTTCGTTCGCGCCACGGCGACAAGCCGCAGCGAATCAGAGCACCCGTCCGCGCTCATTGTGGTCTACGTGTCGGTCGACACCGTGTTCCGCTATATTGAAACACTTGTGCGCATCCTGCTAGTCGGTTCCGCCGGCGCCGTCCTCCTGGCGGGAATTGGCGGCTACATGGTGAGCTTCTCCGCCCTGCGTCCCGTTGCCCGCATTATCCGCACAGTGCGCCGGATGGACTACGGGCACATGAACGATCGGCTTCCCGAACTGCGCGGACGGGACGAGATCGCGGAACTCACGAACACGTTCAACGATCTGCTGGAGCGCATCCAGCACGCGGTGGAGAAGCAGAACCAGTTTGTCGCGGACGCTTCGCACGAGTTTCGCTCGCCGCTGACCGTGATTGAAGGGTATGCGAACCTGCTTGACCGGTGGGGCGCGCAGGATTCCACCGTGCTGCCCAGAGGAATCGAGGCGATCAAGAAAGAGGCCGCCCGGCTGCGCCGATTGACCATCAATCTGCTTCAACTGGCCGCCATCCCGTTCGTGGAAGTGTCGCCTGCGACACACCTTGTTGCGTCGACCATTTTCGAGGTCGTCCAGCAGCAAAGCGACGTACACCAGCGACAAATCTCCCTGGATATGCGGGATCAGACGCTGAAGGCGGCGATCAGTCCCGAACACCTGCATCAGATCGTCTCGATAATCCTGCACAATGCCATCAAGTACACGCCTGTCGACCGGGCGATCCGCGTCGAGGTGCAGCGGGACGGCCAGCAGATGGCCATCACCGTGGTTGACGAGGGTTGCGGCATACCCACGGACAAGTTGCCGCACATCTTCGACCGCTTTTACCGCGTTGACCAGTCGCGGGACCGCAAGACGGAGGGCTTTGGCCTGGGCCTTCCGATCGCAAAGGAACTGGCCGCCGCGTACAACGGGACCATCCACGTTGCCAGCAGGGTCGGCGCCGGAACGACTGTCTCCATTCGCCTGCCGGCGTTGTCCTGAGACAGACGGACAAGCGGCCCGGCACACGCTTGTCCTGCAATTCTTTGGTTGTGTGCGATACGGTTCAGGAAATCGTACAATAGACATCACTCCGTCGGTTCTGTCTTTGCGCTGCGACGGGACGCCGATGGTCGGCCTATCCTCGTGGGAACAACTAAAAACTGGGGTGAAACCATGGAGATTCGTTCGTTGGGAAGAACCGGGCTGAAAGTCACAAGCCTCTGTCTTGGAACGATGACATTCGCCAACCAGGCGGATCAAAAGACGTCCTTTGCGATTATGGACGCCGCGCATGCTGCCGGGATCAATTTCATCGACACCGCGGATGTCTATCCGCTCGGAGCGGACAAGTCTCAGTCCGGCGCCACCGAGGAGATCGTCGGGGCGTGGCTGCAGGGCAGGCGCCACGATGTGGTGCTTGCGACCAAGTGCTTTGGCGCGATGGGAAGCGGGGACAATGACCGGGGACTCAGTCGCAGGCACATCATGGACGCGGTGGAGGGGAGTCTCCGGCGTCTCGGAACCGATTATATCGACCTCTACCAGGCACACCAGTTTGATCCGACGACGCCAATCGAAGAGACTGTCCGGGCGTTCGACGATCTGGTCCGGCAGGGCAAGGTTCGCTATGTCGGCGTGTCGAACTGGCGCGCATGGCAGGTGGCCCAGGGCCTGGGAATCGCCGAGCGCAGAGACTACGCCCGGATCGACAGCGTGCAGCCGCGCTACAATCTGCTGTTTCGCATGATTGAGGACGAACTGGCGCCGCTGTGCCAGAGCGAGGGGGTCGGCATGATCACCTACAATCCGCTGGCCGGCGGGGTGCTGACCGGCCGTTACAAGCCGGGACAGACGGTGGAAAAGGGGACGCGCTTCGGGCTCGAGCGCGCGGGAGAGATGTACCAGGAGCGGTACTGGCGCGAACCGGCGTTTGCCGCCGTGGAGCGCTACCGTTCCTGGTGCGCGGAGCGAGGGCGCGATATGACGGCGACGGCGGTGAAGTGGGTCACGCAACAGCCCGGGGTTACGTCCGCCATCATCGGGGCCAGCCGCGCCGACCAACTGGCGGCCAGTCTCGCCGCGGTCACGGCCAAGCCGCTCGCGCCAGACGAGTTGGCGGAACTCGACGCGCTCTGGTTCTCGCTGCCGAGGCGCCGCGAGGATCGGTAGGCAGACACACGGATTTGACACGTCAAAAGGCGCGCTTCCGGGTCTTCAGGGGCCCGGAAGCGCGCCTTTCCGCCGCCACGCGGTTTGTCGAGACTCAGATCAGGTCTGCCGGGCTCCCGGACCCGCCCTTTTCGCCTGCCGTCCCTGTGGCCGGTCCGGACTCGGTTGGCGCTGGGTCGTCGTCGGTCCGGTTGCGCCACAGCATGCGGACAAGGCCTTTTTTGGGCAGCGGCATGCACTTGATGCCGTAGCACTTGACAATGTAGAGCAACAGGATGGCGAACGCGCCGAGCAGGAAGTCGACGCCAGCCGACATGGTCATGATCATTTTCCGCGCAATGGCGAAGATGAGAATGTCGACCACCAGATGGGGATCGCGCTTGATGAGCATGAGGGCGACCTCAAGCCCGATAATGTAGATCAGGGCATGGTCAAGGAATATTTGAAAGTACTGGCCCATGCCGGTCGAGATGATGGTCGGCAGGCTGATTGCCAGCATAACCCCCTCTGCAGCCACGCCGCAGATCAGGAGGAGCGACAGAATAATTTCGAAGATGCGGATGATCCGCTCGACGCCCTTTTCCAGCGTCCTCATCAGGGATCCCCCGTTCTTGCCGCAAATAACGAAACGCGGTGAAGCGCAATCTGTTCCGGTTGTTTCGTCCGCACGCACCGCCGGACTGCACTTCGCGCCGCACCGCACTGCGCGAGTGTCGCGTTGTCTTGTGTTAGAACAGGGACACTTGAATGCCAGTGTACTACAACTGTATCCCAGTGTACCACAACTATATAGGGAAGGGGAGGAGATAGTCAAGAGACGCGCGTCACACACCACCGTCGACGAAAACTGCGCCGCGCAGAACCTACGCGGCGCCGTCTGTCACGACGGTGGCGGAGCCGGTTGCGCCGCGCCGTAAGCGACGGTGAATCCATCAGTGTCCGCGTCGGGAAGGGACGGCGTGGAAACGCGGCGGCCCGCCTGGTGTATCGTACCACCGTCGGCAGGACTCAACTGGGGATTTGCACCGTTCACGGCGCCGGGATTGAACGTGACGGTTCCATAATTGGCGAGGGAAGAGAGCTGTCCGTTGACTACCGGGGCCTCTTCGATCCACTCAGCCGATGTCTGCGGCCCCCTGTAGCGCAATCCGCCGAGATTGAATGTCCAGCCCCGCGTGACATTGCTCAAGGTGATGGTCCAGGTCCTGTCGGGCTGTTTTGCAATGGCCGCCAGCATGGTGTCGCCCGGTTGAACCGGATAGAGCGACGGGCTGATCTCTGTTTCAGCTGCCGGAAGTATCTCCCACCAGGCATAGTAACGGGGGATGCCGCGTACGATATTTTGGCTTGTTCCGACTTGGATCAGGCTGCTGTTGCGAAATCCGTCGATGCCAATCCAACTGGCGGAATAGGCCGTGTCCGTTCCCGACCGCACACGGCGCCCCGCGCCGTAGCCCAGAGCAAGTGTCACCCAGCCGAGCGCTCCAGGGCCGATGGAACCGCGTCTGCGCGGCGTGCGACTGCCGACGCGCGGGACCACCCAGGATCCCGTGATGCTGCGAAACGTCCCGGGCGTCGAACTGGTGACCGCATAGCCCGACCAATTTGAGGATGACCAGCCATATGACCCAGGGCCGGCCATTCCGGCTGCGGCCAAGTCCACGGAAATGCGCGGCGCGTGGCGTGCGGTGCGCTTGCGAAACCTGGCTCTCATCGCGCGATCAACTCCCATTTTCCGACATACAGGGCGGATCGAGTCTGCGCGGCGATCCGATGCTGTACTGTATGATCATGGAAGCAGCGCTGCAGAGACGGTTGTCCGCGTACGACAGCGGATTTTGCCGCGCGTCCTTCTAGCGGGGAAATAGGTCTGTGGCAGCCGTCGGGTCTGTGCCAGCCGCCCGTATCCCTTTGCTCCTGCTCAGACAGCGCGGTTGCGCCGCGAAACTCGCGACGAGCAAAGGGACACGGGCGACCCAGCAAGCCGTCGGTCGACCGCTGGCCCACGGTCGGACTGGCGTGCGACCCTGATGCGGTGGATTTTCATCCTCCGCCCCGGGCGCGCCCGCACGATGGGGGCCTCACATCCAGTTTATGCGTCCGCGGAGGGCAGTTGGGGCGGGTCGCTGCGCAGCAGGCTGGCGAAGAGCTCTGCGGCTTTCGTGTGAAAGCGGGACTTGCGCAGGACCAGGGAGAATGAGCGCGTCACGGGCATCCCCTGCACGTGGATCGTGCGCAGCGTGCCGTGCGCGAGTTCCTTGCGGATCACCCATTGCGACAGGATGGACAGCCCGAGCCCCGCCTCAACGGCCTCCTTCACTGCCTGCGTGCTGCCGAATTCGATGGTGGCGGCAGGGACGATGCCGCAGTTGGCGAACGCTCTGTCGGTCACTTCACGCGTGCCTGACCCCGCCTCGCGCACCACCCAGAGAGATTCGCTGGCGTCCTTCGCCGAAACGGTCCCGCCCTTTGCGAGCGGATGCGACGTGGCGCCGACGATGACGACGGTGTCCGTGGCAAACGGAGTGGTGTCAACTTTTGTATTCTCATGCTGTCCCTCAATCACGCCGATGTCGATGTCGCCGTCCGCTACGCGATCCACGATCTCGCGGGTATTGGCAATCGATATCGTCGGCGTGATCGCCGGATACTGTTTGTGAAGCCGCGCGATCACGCGGGGCAGCACGTATTCGCCAAAGGTGTAGCTTGATCCGATGGAGATGCTGCCTGCTTCGACGTTGGCCAGGTCGTCCACGTAGCGTTGCATCAGGTTGTAGAGATTGATGATGTCGTGGCCGTGGGAGTACACGATCTCTCCCGCTTTCGTGAGGCGCACCCGTTTGTTGTTGCGTTCCATGAGCGGCACCCCGAGCCGCCGCTCCAGACTCTGCACGTGCTGGCTCACCGCCGGCTGGGTGATGTAGAGTTGTTCTGCGGCGCGTGAGAAGCTCTTAAGGTCCGCGGCCGTCAGGAATACGAGCAGCTGTTGGTCCACGATGGCTAAACCTCCCGGACGGGGGAAGAGGCAATTCCCCCGTAACCTGTAAATATCCCAATTCATTCTACCATCATTTCTTGGGGAACTGTGAGAAAGTCCACTGAACGGGCAACATCATTGCACATACAGCGTTTGAGTCATGTGCCAAACACTGTATGCACCGCTGCGCGGAAAATAGGTCCGCGCGAGCCGCCCGCATCCCTTTGCTCCTGCTCAGACAGCGCGCAAGAGCCGCGGCTGCGGTGAATACATCCGCGCGGCCGCCTGCGCGTGCGGTATAATGTGGCCGAGGTGATGGAGTCGTGAGCATTCATATTGAGGCGAAACAAGGCGAGGTCGCCGATGCGGTGTTGCTTCCGGGCGATCCTTTGCGAGCGCAATACATAGCGGAAACATTTCTTGAAAATCCGGTCCGGTACAATCAGGTGCGCGGCATGTACGGATACACGGGAACATACGGAGGGAAGCGCATATCGGTTCAGGGGACCGGGATGGGCATTCCGTCCATTTCCATCTATGCGCACGAACTGATCACATCGTACGGTGTGCGGACACTCCTGCGCGTCGGGACGTGCGGCGCGCTCCAACAAGACGTGCGCATGCGGGACGTGATCCTGGCCATGGGGGCGTCAACCGATTCCAACGTCAACCGCCTGCGTTTTCACACGGTCGATTTTGCGCCGCTCGCCGATTTTGCGCTGTTGCAGGCGGCGCAGGAAGCGGCGTTGGCCCATGGTATTGCGGCGCGCATCGGCGGGGTCTTTACGACGGATACGTTCTACGAGGACGACGACGCCGCCGTGCGGCGCCTGACGCAACACGGCGTACTGGCGGTGGAGATGGAGACGGCCGCGCTGTACACGATTGCGGCGCGCGAAAACGCTCGCGCGCTGGCCGTGCTGACGGTCAGCGACCACCTCGTGACAGGCGAGCAGACGACCTCCGAGGAGCGGCAGCGCACGTTTCGTCAGATGATCGAGATTGCGCTCGACGCGGCGGCGCAGTTCGCCGGCCGCGAGTGACGCGACCGGTAGACGGTTGTCGGCGGCCAGGGATGCAACCGGCAACCGTCGGACTGCTGTCAGCCACCAGAGATGCCGTTGGAAAGCGGCGACCGGTGTCGACCGCGGTTTCGTTCCGGCTACGACGTCTGCTGTTGCACGCGACTGAGACGACCGGCGTCTGGCGTCGGCTAGCTTGCGGCGCCTGACTAAACGGCCGTCGGCGGGACAAAGGCGGCCATCAGCTGCGCCACCTGGCGGGCGATAACCTCCAGGTGGCCGTCGTCGTCCGCGTGGCGGGTCGCATCCGCCATCCACCGTGCAATCTGCCGCATCTCACTCTCCTTCATGCCCAGCGTCGTGACAGCCGGCGTGCCAACCCGGATACCCGAGGGCAGCCACGCCTTGGCGTCGCCGGGGATGGGGTTCTTATTCGCGACAAGCCCTGCCTTTTCCCATTGCGCAGCGAGATACGAGCCATTCTTGGCGCGGCACCCGTTTGTTCCGTTCACGACGTCGAGCAGGAGCAGGTGATTCTCGGTGCGGCCTCCGACCAAGCGAAAACCTTCGTGCAAGAGTCCTTCTGCCAATTCGCGCGCGTTTGCGACGACCTGAGCCGCATAGGCGCGGTATGCGTCGCTCGCAGCTTCTTTGAGCGCGACGGCGATCGCGGCAATGGCGTTCATGTGCGGACCGCCCTGCAGTCCGGGGAATACGGAACGGTCGATCGCGGGGCCAAACTGCTTCTTGCTCACAATCAGGCCACCGCGCGGTCCGCGCAGAATCTTGTGCGTCGTCGTTGTGACGATGTCCGCGTGCGGGAATGGATGCGGGTGCAGTCCAGTGACGCACAGGCCGGCAATATGTGCGACATCCGCGACGAGAACGGCGCCGACCCGGCGGGCAATGCTGCCGATGCGCGCAAAATCGATCTGGAGAGGATACGCCGTCGCGCCGCAAAAGATGAGTTTGGGCTGGCTTGACAGTGCGACGCGCTCCAGTTCGTCGTAGTCGATCGCGCCCGTCTCGTCAAGGCCATATTGCACCGCGTTGTAGTACTCCCCCGTCACGGTCACGTGGTGGCCATGCGTGAGGTGTCCGCCATGCGCAAGTTTGAGGCCCATGAAGACATCCCCGGGTTGCAGGATGGCGTGGAGCACCGCCAGGTTGGCGGGAGCCCCTGACAATGGTTGCACATTGGCGTGGTAATTCTCGGGATCGGGAGTGAACAATGCCAGCGCGCGCCTGATCGCGAGTCGCTCGACGGCGTTCGTGTTCGCCTGTCCCTGATAGTAGCGACCATTTCTCTCCACTCGGTCGCCGTTTGTCCACAGGTGTGGATAACCTTCTGCGTACTTGTTGGTGAGCGTGGATGAAAGTGCGGCTGATACTGCGGTGGACGCGTAGTTCTCCGACGGGATGAGGCAGATCGTCGACTGTTGGCGGGCGCTCTCCGCCGCCAGTATGTCGGCCGTCTCGGGATCCGCGCGCCGCACGGCCGCCAAGTTCTGTGAGGCGGGCAGCAATTCGGTCAGATTCATCATGACGACCACCTTTCGGGGCTTTCGGGGGAATGCGTCGGACGCCGTGGGGCGCGCGTAGGGCGCCTTTGGGTGCGTGACGTGTAGGCCGTCGTCCAAGCGGGAAGCGTACGACGACGAGTCGGAATGCCCGTCCGACGAAACAAAAAAGAGCGCCCGGCCTCAAACGGCCAAACACTCTGCCCAGGCGAACGGCGCAATTCTCCGCGCGCTTCACCGTGGTTCTCCACGTTTTCGCCAGTCACGCGCGGCAGATTTGATTGTGCCATGAGCATAGCGCACTCCGTGGATATTGTAAAGACCGGCGGGATGAGCGGAATGAGCGGAATCAGGCCGAAGGGTCACGAGCGGCGTGGCAGTGAGGAGAACGTCGGGAGAATGTGAAGATTCCATGACCGCAGGCAATGAAGATTGCTGTGCTTACGCTCCCTATATATCCCATATTAGCAATGCTTTTTGGCGCTATTGCGCGCATAGCACCAAAAGGTACGCTAACGCCAAATTCAGTGCCTATTGTAAACCGAGGGTCTCCACGATATCTCAGGGTTGCGGTCGCCCGACGGTGAAGTCCCGCCCGACGGCGCAGCCTCCGTGCGATTACTTGCTCTCGGGTTGTGGCCGCTGTGCTTGGTCTTCGTAAACCGCCATGCCTTCCATGAACTCGTGGATGAGTTGGATCACCTGTCGAGGAGAGTGGCGGTGGTCGTGCAGCCGCTTTGCAAACGAGACGTAGTCGGCGGCGCCTTCGCTGACCATGAAACGTGCGATGTCGGGCGGTAGTTCCCTGCTCCATGCGATCCAGTCCACGCTATCCGGCAACCAGCTTCCTGTTTCGGCGATGGCTTCGGTCGTCGGGTAGTCGTCCATTCCCGCAACGTGCCGCACGTCGCCGTCGTCGCGCTGCACGCGCGCCAAAAAGCGGTACATGGATACGCCAAAAGCCTGCGCCAGGTGATAGACCCGATCGATGGCGGGACTCTTGCGCGTGCCTTTTTCCAGTTGCGAGATATGGCTCATGGAAACCCCGCTGCGTTTGGACAACTCATCAAGCGACCAACCGCGCGCCCTGCGCAATAAGAGCAGTTCGCGGCCGTCAAATTGAACATGCTCCGTCACTGCGCGTCACCTACTCTCTACCCGTGTGTAAGTTGCCACCATTATACGGCAACTTACACAAACGTGTAAAGCGCTCCTGCTATTGCGCAGCGTTACGCACAGCCACCGGACAAGAGGAGCGGCGTCCGATAGGCGCACCCAAACCGCGAGACGTGCGCCGCGGGACTGACGCAAGCCACCGGACAAACGGAGCGTCGTTCAATAGGCGCGCCCAAACCAAACGACGTGTGCAGCGGGACTATTGCAGACGACGCATCGCTCCGGATGGGCCGGCGGCGCAAATGGGATATTGCGACTCGTCGCGCCGGTCTCCTCTTTGATCTTCGCCTCACACTCATCCTTGCCGCACCACCCCGCGAGCGCAAAACTGTGCTCTTCGCGCACCGCCTGCCGCAAGTCGTCCAGTGACGCCGCCTGTTTCGCGTGTTCTTCGCGAAACGCCCGCGCCCGCTCGAACATCGACTTCTGGATCTCTTCGAGCAGCCCGGTCGCCCGCTCTTCAATATCGCTCAACGCAACCGCCAGCTTTTCGCCGTTGTCCCGGCGCACGAGCACCGCCTGACCCGCGTCGAGGTCACGCGGGCCCAGTTCGAGGCGCAGCGGGACGCCGCGCATCTCGTACTCGTTGAACTTCCAGCCTGGACTCAGGTCTTCCCGCGCATCCGCGCGCACTCGCAGGCCTACCTTGCGCAGCCGCGCCACTACTTCGTCCGCTGCATTCACCACGCGTTCGCGCGCCTTGGGCGGCCCAATAGGGACGACGATCACCTGGGTCGGAGCGATGCGCGGCGGAATCTGCAGTCCGCGGTCGTCTCCGTGCACCATGATCATCGCCCCGATGATGCGCGTGCTCAGCCCCCACGACGTCGTGTAGGCAAACTTGCGCTGGTTGTCCCGGTCGAGGAACTGGATATTGAAGCTGCGCGCGAAATTTTGCCCCATGTAGTGGGAGGTCCCCGCCTGAACCGCCTTGCCGTCGCGCATGATCGCTTCAATGGAGTAGGTGGCAACCGCTCCCGGAAATTTCTCGGACGGGGTCTTTTGCCCTCGAAAAACGGGAATGGCAAGCTCGGTCTCAACAAAATCCACGTAGACGTCAAGCATGCGCAGCGTTTCTTCGAGCGCTTCTTCAGCTGTCGCGTGAGCGGTATGGCCCTCTTGCCACAGGAACTCGCTCGTGCGCAGGAAGGGCAAGGTCCGCTTTTCCCAGCGTACGACATTGGCCCACTGGTTGATGAGGAGTGGAAGGTCGCGGTAAGAATGGATCCACTGACTGTACATGTGCCCAACCATCGTCTCCGAGGTGGGGCGTACAGCCAGGCGTTCCTCGAGTTTTTCATCGCCGACTTCCGTCACCCAGGGCAATTCCGGGTTGAATCCTTCCACATGCTCCTTTTCCTTCATGAAGAAGCTCTCTGGGATGAACAGCGGGAAATAGGCGTTTCGGTGTCCGGTCTCCTTGAACCTGCGGTCCAATTCGCGCTGGCACGCCTCCCACAGCTCGTACCCGTCCGGCTTGAAGACCACGCAGCCCCGCACGGGAGCATAGTCAATCAGGTCGGCCTTGACGATCACGTCGATGTACCAGCGTGAGAAGTCTTCGCTCTGTTTGGTGATGGACTGGACAAACTCTTCTTTTTTCGCCATATCGTCCTCCGCGACATTTACCGCAACTGTCAGTCCATACGAACATACAGCACCGCGATGCAAAAAGAAAGTCCGCAGCCCGCTGTGATCACTGAAAGTGGGTTCCGGGCGCCGGGCGGCGCGGCGGGCACCGGACGGCGGAAGGAATGCTCTCCGCGCGATCCACTCACACGCGGGCGCCCGGAGGAGTTCCCGGCGATCCCGGCGACGCCGGTGACGCGTGCGCTGGCACGATGCGAACCGCCACCGCGTGTCCCCCCATCATCCGACGTTCCTGCTCGATGTTTGGCGGCAGCGGCGCGTCAGGAGCAAGCCACTCGGCGGGAGCAATCTTGCGCAGCCCGCGCAGAGAGGACTCGTTCGTTGGCGCCACAAGGCAGTAGAATTCGTCAATCCACTGGCCAAGCTTGGCGAACAGCAACACTTTGGCTTCACGCTGGAATGCCAGGCCCCTCTTTTCCGGGATTATGTAGGTGCCAAGCAGGGCGCTGCGAGTGGTTGAATCATACAGGGTGGCGGCAATCACGCCGACGGGCGAGCGGGATCTGCGCGATCGGCGGACGGATTCCTCGATCGGCGCATCGGCCGTTCCTGTCGGACGCTCCATGATGGACCACGCGCACGGCATTCCACCCGGAAGTGTGTGAAACGCCAGAGCCGCGGCCTGGTTCTGGGCGGCGATCGCGTCACAAAACGGCCACTCGTTGGCGCGCCAGCCGTCTTCGGCCCGGCCAAAAAAGTGTTGCTGGCACGCTATCGCCAGGTTCAGTCCATCAGCCACCCGGTACGGCCGCAAAGCGAGGTGGTCGCACAAATAAAGACACCTCCTCGAAAACGTTTCACAATTGAGTATACATATTATACAATAGAGGAAGGAGGTAGGCGGATGAAAGAGACTCTTGGGCAGCGGGTGCGTGAACTGCGCCTGCAGAACGGTTTGTCGGTTCAGGAACTGGCGCGCAGGGCCAAAGTGTCCGCCAGCTATATTTACGCAATCGAAGCGGGATCCAGGGGGTCCCATGTGGACAAATTGACGCGCATCGCACAGATTCTTGGCACCAATTTGACCGATCTGTGGCCGGGTCCGTCCTGATCCCGGACAAGGCCCGTGTCCCATGCGGGCCTCTCCGGCGTGGAGCGGTCCGGGCCCGGCGCCGGACAGGTCCCACGCGATGCGGCAATCTCGTCCGGGAATCCACCGGGAATCCACCGGGAATCCACCGGGAATCCACCGGGAATCCACCGGGAATCCACCGGGAATCATCCACTCGCGTGGCGCGGGCGAATGCGGGCGGCGCGAAACTCGCCCGCGGCGCGTCCACCCTCATTATAGCGCAACTGAAATGGAATTCTGAACAGTGCTCAGGTACAATGCGGATGGAGGGATTCGCAGTGCAACCTGACGCGTACATGTCGGCGCTGAAGAACAGGGGTTATCGTGCAACAGGCAAGCGGCGCGAGATCCTCAGTTTTTTGCTGGATGAAAACCGCTATGTCAGCGCGCGGGAGATCATAGACCACATGCGGGAGAAGCATCCGACGCTCAGTCTGGAAACGGTTTATCGCAACCTGCGGACCATGCAGACCGAGGGCATCATTGAAGAGTCCCGTTTCAAGGAGGGCGAAAGCAAGTACCGCATCGCCTGTCAGACGGACCACCACCATCACTACATCTGTATTCGCTGCGGCAGGACGCTGGTGATCAAGCACTGTCCGATGCCTGACCTGGGACGCGCCCCGGAGGGGTTCACCGTGCTTGGCCACCGTTTTGAGGTGCTTGGATACTGTCCGGATTGCCGACGGTCGGAGCCTGATCCGCAGGACCATATGCCCGAAGGGCGGTGAGGCGTTGCAGTTGGACCGGTTGCGCGACCGTACGGTCGATCAGTTATTCGAAGCGATCCTGACGCTCCAGACGGTGGAAGAATGCTACCGCTTCTTCGACGATCTGTGCACGATCGGAGAAGTCCAGTCGCTGGCCCAGCGCCTCGAAGTGGCGCGCATGCTCAGGCGGGGACTGACGTACCATCATATTGAACGGGGCACCGGCGCGAGCACCGCGACCATCAGCCGCGTCAAGCGGTGCCTGAACTACGGATCCGACGGCTACAACATGGCTCTTGACCGGATGGGCGAACCGCGCGCCAGCGACGAGCCCGGCACAGTGCACGAATGAGTCTGTGCACTATTTTGTCACCAAACAGGACGAATTCTGTTACCTTTTCCTTCTCGTCGCAGTCTCTTTGTCAGACGCCCGCACGGAGGGCTGTTCTAGCGAGGCGAGGAGGGGATTTTGGTGAAATCGATCGGGAAGCGGAAGACGGCGGTCGCCGCCGCCGCGACCGCGCTCGGCGCGGCTGTGTTTACAGGCGCCATGCTCGGCGCGAACTGGACGCCCGCGGCGCTTGCCATGGGGCAGCAACAGCCGCCGGCGAGCATCTATCTGGCGCCGAACACCGTGACGGTGCAGGGTGTGGCACAGGCCGTCATGACGAACAACGTGTCGCAGGTGACGGAATCGATGAATATCAATGACACCACGCCCAAGGCCACGGTGCGCGACGAATCCGTGGCCGCCGCGGCGATTCGCGGCGCCATGGCCAGACTCGGGATCCCGTCCGGCGACGTCATGACCTTCGGCGGGGGGTGGAACGGCGGTGCAAGTCAGTCGGGCATGCTCAACGTCACGATCAATATTGCGCGAAAATCGCTCGTACCCGGAGCGGTGACCGCCTTGGCGAACTATTCGCCGTCATTCGTAACGAACTCATACGTAAACGTGCAGCAGGTACCGCAAAACCCCGCAGCCGAACGCCAACACCTGTTCGTCGCAGCCCTGGCTGACGCGCGGGCGCAGGCGGAACTGCTGGCCAGGGACGCAAATAAATCGCTCGGTCCGATCGAGGCGATGTCGACGCTCAATCCCCAGGGCTTCGCGGGCGGCACGGCCGGCCCCTATCCCGCGAGCGCTGTGGCGGGCGGCGTGCAAAACGGCGCCATGTACGGGTTTTTGCCGTCGCAGACCGCGCCCTCGCTGTCCGCCCAGGTGATCGTCACGTTTGCGCTCCACTGACACGGCCCGACGCCGCGCTTGTGCCCGGTCTCCAGCGACACGCCCCGTTCCGGGAAAGACCGCGCGATCCGTGCGGTTTTTCCGGGCGCGGCGCGCCGCCGCTATTTGACGGGTCGCGCCGGGAAATGATATATTATCGCTTGTCGGCGGAATGTAGCTCAGGTGGTAGAGCGCACGGTTCGGGACCGTGAGGTCGCAGGTTCGAATCCTGTCATTCCGATGGTATTGGACGGCTTCGCGTGCGCGCAGGCCGTCTTTTTCTGTCCGGTCAGAGACGAGGCCTGCTTTCGTGGGGTATAGTAGAGGTATACGGTTTGTCCGTCATGCGTGGCGCATTGCGTCCGATCGGAGGGCAGAACTTGAAAATTGGCGTTGTCATGGGCAGCAAGTCAGACTTCGCGACGATGCGTCACTGCACAGACCTGTTGCGGGCATTCTCCGCGCCGTTTGAAGTCGAGATCGTCTCCGCGCACAGGACGCCGCAAAAGCTGTACGACTACGGCAAAACGGCCCGCGAGAGAGGATTTTCGGTGATCATCGCGGCGGCGGGCGGGGCGGCGCACTTGCCGGGGATGCTCGCGGCGCTGACGCCGGTGCCTGTCATCGGAGTGCCCGTGCAGTCCAAGGCGCTAAATGGCCTGGACAGCCTGCTCTCCATCGTGCAGATGCCTGCCGGCGTACCGGTGGCGACGGTCGCCATTGGGGAACCCGGGGCCAAAAACGCCGCATTGTTTGGCGTTGCGCTGCTCGCGATGCATGACGCTGAACTCGCGAGACGCCTTGATGAGTTTCGCTCCTCACAGACGAGCGCTGTTTTGCAGGATACCATTGATCTGGACGGATGACCGGATGATGCGGGCGGAGCGGGAATGGACAAGGAAATGGAGTGCGCGACGATTTGAAACCGGCTATTGGAATCTTTGGCGACGGGCAGTTGGCGCAGATGACGTGTCTTGCCGGCCGCGCCCTGGGATATGAGATGCATGTTTACGCTTCCGACGCGGGCAACCCCGGTGCGCTCACGGCTGACAGGGTGTGGCTCGGGTCGTTTGACGACGAGTCGCTTGTCCGCGAATTCGCGTCGGCCGTCGATGCCGTGACGTACGACACGGAACTGCTGCCGATCGAAAGCGTTCGCCTGGCGGCGCGGTACGCCTCGACGCGTCCCGGGCCCGATGTGCTGTGGATCGCGCAAAACCGCATACGCGAACGGGAGTTCTTGCGCTCGGTCGGAGTGCCGATGCCGCGCGTGGCTCCTGTGCGCACGCGCGAGGAACTGTCCGCCGCCATTGCGGGCGTGGGAACGCCGGCGGTGCTCAAGACGGCGGAACAGGGGTACGACGGGAAGGGGCAGGTACGCATCATGCATCCGGCTGATGCACAGGACGCGTGGAGCGCGCTGGATTTCGCCCCGTGTGTGCTGGAGGAATGGATCGAACTGCGTTCCGAGTGCTCGGTGATCGTTGCGGGCGCGGCCGATGGCGGGCTCGTTTCGTATCCGGTCGTCGACAATGTGCACGTCAACCATATCCTGCACCAGTCGAGCTTTCCTTCCGCGCTGCCGGAAGAGAAGCAGCGCACGGCAGTGGCGGTGGCAGAGCGCATCGCGCGCGAGCTTGGACTGGTGGGATTGCTTGCCGTGGAGATGTTTCACACACAAGACGGACGCATCCTGGTCAATGAATTGGCGCCGCGCCCCCACAACTCCGGCCACCACACCCAGCTATCCGCGGCAACGAGCCAGTTTGCGCAGTTGTGCCGCGCCGTGGCGGGCGCCCCGCTCGGGGATGTGACGACGCGGCCTGCCGTCATGATCAACCTGCTCGGCGACCTGTTTGTCGACCGTGATGAGACTGTTTATCGCCGCGTCGGCTTTCTCCCTGAACCGGACGACCATTCCGCCGTCTACTTCTACGGGAAACAGGAGGCGCGCCCGGGCCGCAAAATGGGACATGTCCTCGCCGTCGGGGAGACGCGCGACCAGGCTCTGCGGCGCGCGGCCGTCCTGTACGCGCGTTACGCGGGGCCGGCCGGCGCCACAGGGAACCAACAAGAGAAAGCGGGGTTTGCGCGTGGCCATTGACCGAAGTGAATGGGATTTGTTGCACGACCTGAATCCGCAGCAACGTGAGGCCGTCCTTGCGACAAAGGGGCCCTTGCTTGTGGTGGCGGGCGCCGGCAGCGGCAAGACCAGCGTGCTGACGCGCCGGATCGCGTGGCTGCTGGCACATGAGGGCGTACCGCCGTGGAACGTGCTCGCCATCACGTTCACGAACAAGGCGGCGCGCGAGATGCGCGAGCGTGTGGAACAGCTCGTCGGCCCTTCGTCCTCCGACATCTGGGTGTCGACCTTTCACTCGATGTGCGTCCGGATGCTGCGCAGGGATATTGAAAAACTGGGTTACGCGAGTCACTTCACGATTCTTGACAGCGCTGACCAGCACACCGTGATGAAACGGACGCTGGAGGAACTCGACTACGACACGCGCAAGTTCGATCCGCGCGCAGTCCTCGCTGGAGTCAGCCGGCACAAGAATTCCCTGGTCACGCCGTCGGCCGCGCGCAGTACGGCCGAAGGACCCATGGCCGCCGTGATCGCCGCCGCCTACGAGAGGTACCAGGAGAGGCTGCGCAGCAACAATGCGCTGGACTTTGACGACCTGATCATGAAGACGGTGGAACTCTTGCAGGACGACGAGGAGACGCGCGAATGGTACCGTCGCAAGTTCCAGTACGTGCTTGTGGACGAGTACCAGGACACGAACCACAGTCAGTACCGGCTTGTCCGCCTGCTGGCCGAAGGTCACCAGAATCTGTGCGTGGTGGGGGATTCCGACCAGTCGATCTATCGTTGGCGCGGTGCGGACATCGGCAACATCCTGTCGTTTGAAAGGGACTACCCTGCCGCCAGGGTTATCAAGCTCGAGCAGAACTACCGTTCGACAAAGGCCATCCTGCAGGCCGCAAACGGCGTGATCGGGAACAATCTCGAAAGGCCCGAGAAGATGCTCTGGACGGACAACGACGACGGGTCGGCGGTGGTTTTCGCGCGTCTGTACGACGAACGGGACGAGGCGCGGTTTATCGTCGACGAGTCGATGCGGCGGCGGGATCAGGATCGCGTCCGTCTGTCCGACATCGCGGTGCTCTATCGCACAAACGCCCAGTCGCGGGTGATTGAGGAGGCGTGCATCAAGGCCGGAGTGCCGTACCGCGTGTTTGGCGGCACCCGGTTTTACGAGCGCAAGGAGATCAAGGACGTGCTCGCCTACCTGAGGCTGATCGTGAATCAGGACGATGACATGGCGTTGGAGAGGGTGGTGAATGTCCCGAAGCGGGGAATTGGAGAGGGCACCTTGGCGCGCGTGCGGGAGCTCGCGAATGAACAGGGGCTGTCGCTGTTCGCCGCCATGCAGGAGCACGACCTGCTCGGACTTTCGGTGCGCTTCACGGAGCAGTTCGACCGGTTCACGACACTGATCCGGCAGTGGGCCGCCATGCAGGAGTACCTGAATGTGACGGAACTCGCCGGGGAAGTGTTGCAGCAGAGCGGGTATCGCGACATGATGCAGGCGGAGCGCACGATCGAGGCGCAGACGCGCCTTGAGAATGTGGAGGAGTTGCTGTCCGTGACGCAGGAATTCGACAAGCGGGAGGAGGGCGTCGGTCTGGTCGGTTTTCTGTCGGAGGTCGCGCTTGTGGCGGACGCGGACCAGGAAGGCGGCGCGGGCGACGGTTTGACGCTGATGACGTTGCACAGCGCGAAGGGTCTCGAATTTCCGATCGTCTTCATGCCTGCGATGGAGGAGGGCGTGTTCCCGCACGCGCGCGCGATCGACGACATCCCGGAACTGGAAGAGGAGAGGCGTCTGTGCTACGTCGGGATCACGCGGGCCCGCAAGGAACTGTACCTGTCCTGCGCGGCATCGCGGACGCTGTACGGGTATTCGCGCACCAACGCGCCTTCGCGCTTTCTCAAGGAGATTCCGTCGGCGGTGCTGCAGGAATGGGAGCGGCCCAAGGGCGGCCTGTCGGGAGGAGTCGCCGGGGGTATGCGAGGTAGGGGGCGGAGCGACGGACTTGACCAGATTCCGCCGAGTTTTGGCGCGGACCCTACCATTGACTGGCATCTGGGCGACGCGGTCGAGCATCGCAAGTGGGGAATGGGCGTCCTGAAAGACAAAGACGGCGTCGGCGACGATGTCGAGGTCACGGTCGAGTTTCCCGATCCGATCGGCGTCCGGCGGCTCATGGTGCGTTTCGCGCCCATCCGCAAAGTGCAGGAGTGAGGGTCCGGACGCGATGGGCGCGAACAGCGACCCTGGATTTTGCAGGAGGGGTGCACAGTGGCCGGTGAACAGGAGCGGCTCGCCGAGTTGCGGGCGTTGCTGCACCGTTATGATTACCAGTATCACGTGCTCGACGCCCCGCTTGTGACGGATGCCGAGTACGACGCGCTGCTGCGCGAACTGCTCTCCATCGAGGCGGAGAATCCCGCGTGGGTTACGCCGGATTCCCCGTCCCAGCGGGTTGGCGGGGCTGCTTTGCCGGGCTTTGGCAAGATTGTTCACCAGCGGCCCATGCTGTCGCTCGGCAATGTGTTTTCGTCAGCGGAACTGTACGAGTTTGACAGCCGCGTCAGGGCTGTGGCCGGCGACGACGTGTCGTACGTCTGCGAACTCAAGATCGACGGTCTCGCCGCTTCGCTCGTTTATCGGGACGGGGTGTTTGCCCGGGGGGCCACGCGCGGCGACGGCGCCACGGGCGAGGATATCACCGCCAATCTGCGGACCGTCCGCGCCATCCCGCTGCGCCTGAACAAGCGCGTGAGCATTGAGGTGCGCGGCGAATCCTATCTTCCAAAGGCGGCTTTCGCGAGTCTGAACCGGGCGCGTGCCGAGCGGGGCGAGCCGCTGTTTGCCAATCCGCGCAACGTTGCCGCAGGCTCCTTGCGCCAACTGGACCCGCGGCTTGTCCGTGAGCGGCGCCTGGCGTTTTTCGCGTACGCGCTGGCGACGCCTGAAGAGTTCGCCGCGACACAGGCGGAGGCGTTGACCCGGCTCGCGGAATTCGGGCTCGCGGTTGAACCCAATTGGCGGGTCTGCCGCACTGTGGAAGATATTGAGGCGTACGTGCGTTTTGCGGAGCGGGAGCGGGAACACTACCCGTACGACATTGACGGCGTGGTCGTGAAGGTCAACGAGTTTGCGCTCCAGGAGCGCATGGGATTCACGGCGAAGACGCCGCGCTTCGCGGTCGCCTGGAAATTTGCCGCGCAGCAGGCGGAGGCGCGCATCCTGGACATTGAGCTTAGTGTCGGGCGCACCGGGGCGGTCACGCCGACGGCCGTCATTGAGCCCGTGACGGTCGCGGGATCGACGGTCAGCCGCGCCACGCTGCACAATGAGGACATGATTCGCGAGAAGGACGTGCGCATCGGCGACCTGGTGATTGTGCAGAAAGCCGGCGATGTCATCCCGGAGATCGTGCGGGTTGTCGCCGACGCGCGAACGGGTGCGGAGCAGCCGTACACGATGCCGACAGACTGCCCGAAGTGCGGCTCGCGTCTGTCCCGGGCGGAGGGAGAATCGGCGTGGCGCTGTGTGAACCCTGATTGCCCGGCCAAACGCGTCGAGGCGCTCATTCATTTTGCGTCGCGCGGAGCGATGGACATCGAGGGGCTCGGCGAGATGTGGGTCGAGGCGCTGCATGAGGCGGGGTTTGTCCGCGATCCGGCCGACTTTTACAGTCTGACGCGCGAGCAGTTGCTGACGCTCGGACGCATGGGGGAGAAACTGGCTGCCAATCTCCTGGCGGGCATTGCGGACAGCCGGCGGCAACCGTTGGAACGCCTGCTGTTCGCGCTCGGCATCCGCCTTGTCGGCGCACGGGCGGCGCAGACGCTCGCCGCACACTTCAAAACGATGGACCGGCTCATGGAAGCGAATGTGGACGAACTGACCGCCGTCCCCGACATCGGTCCGAAGATGGCCGAGAGCGTGGTGGAGTACTTTCGCTCCGCCGCGCACCGCGAGCTCGTGGATCGCCTGCGCGGGCACGGACTGCGCATGACGGCGGAGCGGACGGTCGACCAAGCGGCCTCATTGCCCCTTGCCGGCAAGACCTTCGTGCTGACGGGGGCGCTGGAGCGGGTGACGCGCGAGGAGGCGCAGGCGGCCGTCACGCGGCGGGGCGGCAAGGTGGCGGGATCGGTCAGCGCAAAGACGCACTACCTCGTCGCGGGATCGGACGCCGGGTCGAAGCTGGAGAAGGCGCGTGCGCTGCTGCGCGACCGGCCCGACATCCCGCTCGCGATTCTCGACGAGGACCAGTTTCTCGCGCTGCTCGGCGCACAGGCGGAGCCGGGCTCTACGAACGTCCGCGGATAAACTCGTTGACATTCTGCTTGTAGCGCCGCCTGATGCGGATGAAGCGGAAGCGCGCCGAATATCTGCCGAGAAGGAATACGAGAGGCACCGTCACGACTTCGGCCACTGCCCACCAGTCCATGGGACTCAACTCCTTTGACGCGTCGGGTAACAGGATCGTCATGTAATAACGTATGGCTTGCTTCATACCGTTAGAACAGCCAGTCTCGTTGGGGTTGTGGATCGCGGTTTGTTATACTGGAACCGTTGCTAAGGCTGAGGGGGATATTCAGCGCATGCAGTATGCTCTTGCGGGCGTGTTCAGTTTCGTCCTCGTCTTTTTTTCAGTGCCCCATGTCCAGAAGCTCGCGCTGCGCACGGGCTTTGTGGACATGCCGAACCAGCGCAAGATTCACAAGGATCCCATCCCGCTTTTGGGCGGCTTGGCCATGTATGTGGGATTTGTCGTCACGGCAGCCCTGTTCACGGCGCGCACCGAGCAGTTCTGGGGCGTTACGCTGGGTGGATTCCTGATTTTCTCGATCGGAATCGTCGACGACTACTTCAAGACGCGGCGCAAGGATCTGTCCGCCTGGCCGAAGTTTGTCGTGCAGATTGTCGCCGCATCGCTGTTGCCGCTCTTCAATGTCAGCATCCAGGGCATCAATGTGCCGTTTTTGCACGACGGATTTCTCGTGTTTCCCGTGTGGCTGCGCGCCGTCACGACCGTCGTGTGGGTGGTCGGGATCACGAACATGCTCAACTTCCTGGACGGCGTGGACGGGCTCGCGGCCGGAATCGCGGCGATTTCGGCAACCACGCTGTTTCTGATCGCGCTCGTGAAGGCGCACTATGGAATGGCGATGTTCTCGATCATTCTGATCGGCTGCACGCTCGGCTTTTTGCGGCACAATTTTCATCCGGCGCGCATTTTCATGGGCGACGCCGGGGCGACGTTCCTCGGGTACGTGTTGGCGGCCATCGCGGTGGACGGGGCTTTCAAGTCGGCCACACTCGTCAGCGTGATCATCCCCGTGCTTGCCCTTGGCGTGCCGATCATGGACGCATTTTACGTCATCATTCGACGTTTTCGGGAGAATCGTCCGATCTACGTCGGCGACCGCGGACATACGTTTCACCACCTCATGAGCTCGGGACTGACCCAGAAGCAGACGGTGACGTTTCTATATTTGCTGGGGATATGCTTTTCGCTCGTGTCGATCGTGATCCTGCTGGTCAATCACTGACCGGCCGATCGCCTATCACTCGTTAACTGGGAGGAGGCGCCGCCATGCATCTGACGGAGCAGGATGTGGCGCACGTCGCGCGCCTGGCGCGGCTGGTCCTGACGGACGAAGAAAAACACACGCTGGCGGGTGAACTCGACCGCATTTTGCAGCACGCGGACGAGCTTGCCGGATTGGACCTGGCGGGGGTGTCCCCGATGAGCCACGTCGGCGGGGGAGAAACAGTGACGCGGCCGGATGAGCCGCGGCCTTCCCTGGCGCCGCTGACAGCTTTGGCAAACGCGCCGGACGCGGATGAGCAGCAGTTTCGCGTGCCGGCCGTCCTGGAGGGATGACGCAGTGCTTGACATGTACAGCGGATTGCGGGCGCTTCGCGCCGGACTGGACGCGGGACGGACAAGCCCCGGGGAATTGTTCGCCATGTGCCGCAACGAGATCGCGCGACGGGACGACGGGGTGAAGGCGTTCCTGACACTGGTTGACGACGACCCGGAGACGCAGCGGCGTCTGCGCGGGGAGGGGCCGGATGCCGGGTACGCCGGGTACGCCGCGGACGGGGCCGCGCGCGAAGGCGAGGCCGAGTTTGCCAGCGACGGGACCGCACCGGATGGCCGCAGCGGGTCTGCGGGCGCGCTCGCCGGAATCCCGTACGCGCTGAAGGACAACATCTGCACCGCGGGCATTGTGACGACGTGCGCGAGCCGCATCCTCGCGGGATACACCCCGCCGCACACGGCGACCGCCGTCCGGCGACTGGCGCAGGCGGGCGGTCGCCTGCTTGGCAAACTGAACATGGATGAATTTGCGATGGGATCCTCGACGGAGAATTCGGCGCGCTTTCCCACCCGCAATCCGTGGGACCTGGAACGGGTGCCGGGCGGTTCGAGCGGCGGTGCGGCGGCGGCGGTGGCCGCCGGCATGGCGCCGTACGCACTCGGGTCCGACACGGGCGGCTCGATCCGCCAGCCGGCCGCGTATTGCGGCGTGGTCGGCCTGAAACCTACATACGGCCGGGTGTCGCGCTTCGGCCTTGTCGCGTTTGCCTCCTCACTGGACCAAATCGGGCCGCTGACCCACTCGGTGGCGGACGCGGCTCTGGTGTTGCAGCAGATCGCCGGCCACGATCCGCGAGACGGGACGTCGGCGCGCGTGGAGACGCCGGATTTCAGCCGCGGCCTGACGGGAGACATCAGCGGACTGCGGATCGGCGTGGCGCGGGAGTATTTTAGCGAGGGCGTGGACGACGGCGTTCGGCGCAAGGTGGAGGAGGCGATCGCGCTGCTGGCGAAACTCGGCGCGCGCGTGCGTGAAGTCAGCCTGCCGCACACGCGCTACGCGCTGTCGACGTACTACCTCATCGCTCCAGCCGAGGCGTCGTCCAACCTGGCGCGCTACGATGGTGTTCGCTACGGCTACCGGGCCAAGGACGCGGACAACCTGGTGGACATGTACAGCAAGACGCGCAGCGAGGGATTCGGCGCGGAGGTGAAGCGGCGCATCCTGATCGGGACGTACGCGCTCTCGAGCGGCTACTACGACGCGTACTACAAGCGGGCGCAGCAGGTGCGGACGCTGATCAGGCGGGACTTTGACGAGGCGTTCGCGGATGTCGACGTCATCGTCTCCCCGACCACGCCGACCACCGCGTTTCGCCTGGGCGAGAAAGTGGACGACCCGCTCACCATGTATATGAACGACGTCTGCACGATCCCGGTCAATCTCGCCGGCCTGCCGGCGATCAGCGTACCGTGCGGGCTGGACCGCGGCCTTCCGGTCGGCCTCCAGTTTATCGGGCGCATGTTTGACGAGGTTACGCTGCTGGGCGCGGCGTACGTCTATGAGCGAGCGGCGGGGCACTCCCCGCTGCGCCCGCGGTTTGCGCCGGAGGTGACCGGACATGGCGTTTGAGACCGTGATCGGCCTTGAGGTGCACGTGGAACTCGGGACGAAGACGAAGATATTCTGCAATTGCGCCAATGAGTTCGGCGCCGCGCCCAACACGCGCGTCTGTCCCGTCTGCCTCGGCAGTCCGGGCGTCTTGCCGGTGCTGAACGCGGAGGCGCTGGCCCTGGGCATTCGCGCGGCGCTGGCGCTCAACTGCGAGGTGCGCGCCAGCAGCAAGTTTGACCGGAAGAATTACTTCTACCCGGACAGCCCGAAGGCCTACCAGATTTCCCAGTACGACGAGCCGATCGGCGAGCGCGGCTACGTGGAGATTGTCGTTGGCGGCGGCGTGAAGCGGATCGGCGTTACCCGCGTGCACCTCGAGGAGGATGCGGGGAAGCTGAATCACTCGCCGCTTGGCGACTACTCGCTGGTCGACCTGAATCGCGTGGGCGTCCCATTGATCGAGATCGTCAGTGAACCGGACATCCGCACTCCGGAGGAAGCGCGCCTCTACATGGAGGAAGTCCGCAGCATCCTGCGCTACTGCAACGTGTCCGACTGTCGCATGGAGGAAGGTTCCCTGCGCTGCGACGCCAACATCTCTCTGCGCCCGGCCGGCCAACGGGCGTTTGGCACAAAGACCGAGATCAAGAACATGAACAGTTTTCGCAATGTGCAGCGCGGGCTGGAATACGAGCAGCGCCGTCAGGCGGAAGCGCTGGCGGCGGGCGGGGAGATTCGCCAGCAGACGCTGCGCTGGGACGAGGCGAGCGAGCGTACGATCCTGATGCGCTCCAAGGAAGATGCGCACGACTACCGCTATTTCCCGGAGCCCGACCTGGCCCGCGTCGAACTCAGCGCGGAGTACATCGCGGCGCGGCGCGCGGAGATCCCGGAGTTGCCGGCGGACAAGCGCGAACGCTTCGTGCGCCAGTACGGACTTCCCGCATACGATGCGAGTGTGCTCACCGCTTCGCGGGCCCTTGCGGAGTACTTCGACGCGGTGGCAGCCCTCGTGCGGGACGCGAAGTCTGCCAGCAATTGGATCATGGGCGACCTGCTGGCGCACCTCAAGGTCACGGGCCAGGAAATCGAGCAGGTGAACATGACGCCGCAGCAGTTGGCGCAGCTGATCGGCCTGATTGACGATGGCACGATCTCGACCAGGATTGCCAAGACCGTTTTGCGCGACGTGCTGGAACAGGGCAAGGATCCGCGCGTCCTGATCGAAGAACAGGGGCTCGCGCAGATCTCGGACGAGGCCGCGCTGCGGGCGATCGCGCAGCGGGTGATCGAGGCAAACCCGAAATCGGTGGAGGATTACCGAGCGGGCAAGGAGAAGGCGCTCGGAGCGCTTGTCGGGCAGATGATGAAAGAAACGAAGGGCAAGGCGAATCCGCAGATGGTCAACCGCATGATTGCCGACATGATCGCCGGAGATTGACGGACAAGAGGTGACGGCGATGCGACCGAGGATACGACTGATCTACAATCCGCGGGCTGGCAAGGAAGCGTTTCGGGCGCACCTGCCGAGCGTGCTGCAGATTTTTGAGGAGGCGGGACTTGAGGCGTCCTCGCACGCGACAAGGGGCGAGGGCGATGCCGCCGAAGAGGCGGAGCGCGCCGCGCACGACGGGTTTCGCTACGTCGTGGCGTGCGGCGGGGACGGAACGGTGCACGAGGTGACAAACGGGCTGGCACGGGCGCCGGAGCCGCAGCGTCCGGTGCTCGGGATCATTCCCGTGGGGACGACGAACGACTTGGCGCGCGCGCTGAAGATCCCTTTCCAGGTCGAGCAGGCGGCGCGCATGATCGCGCGACAGCGGCAGATGCCGCTTGACCTCGGACGGCTCGGCGACGGCCGCTACTTTGTGAACATCGCCGCGTGCGGGCGATTGGCGGAGATCACGTACGAGGTGCCGAGCAGGATGAAGACGGTGTTGGGCCAGTTTGCGTACGTCATGAAGGGGATTGAGCGGCTGCCGGGGCTGCGGTCGATCCCGCTGCGCGTGGAGACGGACGAAAGGGTGTACGACGGAGACGCGATGCTGTGTCTTGTGACGAACTCGCGGTCGGTCGGAGGGTTGGAACGGCTCGCGCCGTTCGCGTCGGTGAGCGACGGTCTGCTCGACGTCCTGATTGTCAAGCCGATGAACCTCGGCGAAATGATCCGCGTGCTTGGACTGGCGTTGCGCGGCGAGCATGTCGGCGACGCGCGGATCGAGTACTTTCGCGCGCGGGCGATCGCGCTGTCGTCCACGACGGAAGCGGACCTGAATGTGGACGGCGAATACGGCGGGAAGTTGCCGTTCGCGGTGCAGGTGATGCCGCGGCACCTGACCGTGGTTGCCGGATTGTGACAGTATCCGATACGGCTGGGCCTGACGCAAGGACGGTTCTTCAGGAGATGTGCAGGGCGGAGGGGCGATGGCCGAGTGAGCGCACCGGTGCGGGCGGGCGAGACGTTCGAAGTGGAGATTGACAATCTCGGATACCGCGGCGAAGGGGTGGGGCGGCGCGACGGATTCGCCGTCTTCGTGCCGGGCGCGCTGCCGGGTGAGCGCGTGCGCGTGAGGGCTACGCGGGTTGCGCGGGCGCACGCGTTCGCTGACCTGGTGGACGT
>JAKACX010000101.1 GCA_021821055.1 Bacillota bacterium | reverse complement strand
ACAGTTGTTCGACGCCCGTCCGCGGGAACCAGATGTACTTCATCTCTCCGTCTGTCAGGTACTGCATTTCCTGCTCCTCCGCGTAGGCCGTCGAATGTTCCCCATGCACGAACTGCCGCCACGGCGCGCTGCCATCCCGCATGACGGGCAGGAGGCTCGCGCCGTCGACCGTCTCCGGCACGGGCAGCCCGAGCGCGTCGAGGATCGTCGGCATGATGTCCTGCAGGCACACCGGCTGGTTGACGACGGGGCGGGAGCCGCCGGCCGACTGCGGCAGGCGCACGATCAGCGGCACATGCGCGGAGCCTTCGTAGGCGTACGTCTTGCGCCACAGGTGGTGGTCGCCCAGCATGTCGCCGTGGTCGGAGGTGAATACGATCAGCGTGTTGTCCAGCAGCCCCCGCTTGCGCATGAAAATCAACAGGCGTCCGATCTGCTGGTCAATCTGCGTGATCGAACCGTAGTAGCCCGCGCGGGCGCGCCTGATTTCCTCCGGGCTGCGCACCCCGCGCCACGCGTCGGGGCGCACGGCGTCCTGCGGGACGTCGTACATGTCGGCAAAATCGCCCACGGCCGGTTCGGGCAGGGCCTTGTTCATGTACAGGTCGAAGTAGTATTGCGGCGGGTCATATGGGGAGTGAGGCCGCGCGAATGAGGTCTTCAGGAAAAATGGCTTGCTCGGGTCGCGTTCGCGCAGGAATTTGATCGACTCGTTGACCGTCCAGTTTGTCGGATGCAGGAATTCCGGCGCATGGTACGGCCTCGCCATCCACGAGTTCCAGTCCACGCCGTGGTCGGCGATCCCGTAGTCGCCGTTCTTGTTGCGGTCAAACCACTGCTTGTAGTCCGACTCGAAGTCCGGGTCGTGCGCCCGGCCCGACTCGTCGAGCACGGTATGGTGAAAGCCGTTTAGCGAACGCTGTGGGTAGAAGTGCATCTTGCCGACGCCCTGCGTGTGGTACCCTGCCTGCGCCAGTTCCCCCGGCAGGGTGTGAGCGAAATTGACGCCCATCTCCTTCTGCCCGCGCCCCATGCCGAGGATCCCCGTGTTCCACGGGTCCATGCCCGTCAGAAGGCAGGAGCGCGCCGGAATGCAGGACGGACTCGGCGTGTACGCGACGGTGAACCTCGTGCCCATGGCGGCGAGCCAGTCCAGATTGGGCGTTTCGATGACCCGGTTGCCGTAGCACCCGAGAGTATCCCACCGCTGCTGATCCGTCATGATCAACAGCACGTTGGGTTGCGCCAAATGAAAGTCCCCTCTCATGCGTGGTTGACTGCATTCTGGCAGACAATTCGCTTTTTATCAATCTTGCGCTGCCCCGGGCACAGACCATACTCTCCCGCAGCAGAGGAAATCTTAACGTAATATCAACACGGTCCACACACATCGCGTATTCCAAACATGTACAATACCTTGGGAACAGTGGCCGCCCGTCTTTCCTGCTCTTCCCCGGGAGACAGGCGATGGCGCGACTACCTTAATCGCATCGCTTTGTGGTACGTTAACACTGTACACCTTACGGCTTCATGTGCCGATTTGCACAGAATGCGGCTCGCAAAGACGAATTTCATGACAAAACAGAGCGTCACAGCTCGTGAATTTCAGGAGGTTGACAATCATGAGTATGGCGCAACAAGACAGCGTTCTCGTCCGCACACTGGCGGAGAGTTGGCGCCGGGAAATGGAGGCCGCACGGCTCTATGGCCGGGCCGCCACGCTGGAACAGGACCCTTCGCGGCGGTCCGTATTGACACAGCTCGCGGATATTGAGAAGTCCCACGCTGAACTCTGGATCAATAAGCTGCGCGAAGCCGGCGCGTCCACCCCAACGACGCTCCAGGCCGACGACAGTTCCACGCTCACCAGCCAGGAACTCCTCCAGCGCCTGGACGAACTTGAACACCAGAATGCGGCCTGGTATCAGTCACTCAAGCACGTGTTTGAAGACCAGACCCTCGTCGGCATCATTGACCGCATCAATGAAGAGGAATCCCATCACGACAGCACGGTCCGGACGCTCTTCACAGCCCCGGCGACGCACATCGGCGAATCACTCGGGCGGCTGTGGGGAGCCGAACGCTGGCACAAACGCGACAGCGTGGGCTGGCTTGGCGACGCGATCTACGGCGTGAACGACGGGCTCGGCGCGATCTTCGGCATTATCGCCGGCGTCGCGGGGTATACGGCCAACAGCCACACGGTGCTTGTCAGCGGATTTTTCGGCGCGGTGGCCAGCACGCTCTCGATGGGCGTCGGCGCCTGGCTCTCGACCCGGTCGAAGAACGAGCTCGCACACAGCGAGCAACAGCACGAGAGGCGCGAAATTCTGGAGAACCCGGACGAAGAGCTGGAGGAATTGCGCCTGCTCTATGAATTGAAAGGCTTCACAAAAAACGAGGCCGCGGACATCGCCGAACGACTCGCAGGGGACCCGGAGCAACTGCTCAAGGCCATGAGCCAAGAGGAGCTCGGACTGTCGGAAGACGGCCAGGGCAACCCCTGGTCATCGGCTGGCATCGGCGCGCTCTCCACCTTCGTCGGCGGAATTCTGCCCCTGACGCCGTTTTTCTTCATGAGCGGCGTATCG